>CAYQEG010000208.1:0-13616 GCA_964416435.1 uncultured Rickettsiales bacterium | reverse complement strand
CCACGGACGACGACGACAGCGCCGGGGACGACGACGACGCCACGGACGACGACGACGCCACCGATGACGACGACGCGACAGACGACGACGACGCGATCGATGACGACGACGCGACAGACGACGACGACGCGGTGACCGACTACGACGGCGACGGCTTCGGTGAGGACGTCGACTGCGACGACGCCGACCCGACGGTGCATCCCGGCGCCGCCGAGCTGTGCAACGGCGAGGATGACAACTGCGACGGCTCGGTCCCCACCGCGGAGGACGACCCCGACGGCGACGGCTGGATGGGCTGCGACGGCGACTGCCTGCCCGGAGACGCCACCGTCTACCCGGGCGCCCCGGAGCTGTGCAACGGCGAGGACGACGACTGCAACGGCCTGGTGCCCGGTGACGAGGTCGACGTCGACGCCGACGGCATCCCGGTGTGCGCGGGCGACTGCGCCGACAACGACGACACCGTCTGGCCGGGCGCGCCGGAGGTGTGCGACGGCATCGACTCCGACTGCGACGGCTCGGTGCCGCCGAGCGAGGTGGACGCCGACGCCGACGGCTACCGGGGCTGCGACGGCGACTGCGACGACGGTGAGCCGACGGTCAACCCGGGCGTGCTGGTGGAGGACTGCAACGGGGTCGACGACGACTGCGACGGCGAGATCCCGATCGACGAGATCGACCTCGACGGGGACGGCGTGACGGAGTGTGACGGTGACTGCGGACCGCTGGAGCCGGCGACGGCGCCCGGCGCGGTGGAGATCTGCGACGCCCTCGACAACGACTGCGACGGCGTCATCCCGATCGACGAGACCAACGTGGACGGCGACCCCGCGCCGACGTGCGCAGGCGACTGCGACGACGGCGACCCGCTCCGCTACCCCGGCAGCGAGGAGCTCTGCGACGGCATCGACAACGACTGCGACGGCGCCCCGGACCCCGACGAGGCCAACGACGACGGCGATGTCTTCATGATCTGCGAGGGCGACTGCGACGACAGTGACCCGGCGATCAACCCCACCGTGTCCGACGACCCGGGCGTCATCGGCGTGGACGACGACTGCGACGGCGCGATCGACAACCCCGCCCCCGACGCCCTCGCCGCAGCGCTCGGTCCCTACTGGACCTGCACGGAGATCGAGCTCGACGCGAGCGGCTCCGTCCACCCCGACGGGGTGCCGCTGGAGTACCTCTGGACGCTGGTGTCCACCCCGCTGACCTCGGTCCTCACGCCCGACAGCCCCCAACCGGAAGCGAGCGAGACGGCCTGGTTCGTGCCCGACGTCGCCGGCACCTACGTCGTCGAGCTGGAGGCCTGGGCCGGCAACGGGCCGTCGGACTTCGACGTCGTCGCGGTCCCGGTGATCGATCGAGCGATCAACTCCGCCCCCGCGGCCGACGCCGGGCCGGACCAGGAGGACTCTGGCGAGGTGACCTGCAGCCTGGACGCCTACGGCAACCCGGTCTGTGGCGCATGCTCCTTCACCTTCGACCTCGACGGCGAGGGCACGATCGACGGCGACCTCGATCCGGTCGACTACGCCTGGTCGGTGGTCTCGGGCTCGGGTCTGCTGTCCGCCTTCGACGGGCCCACCACCTCGGTCACGGTGAGCGCTACGCCGGCCGTGGTCGGGGTCCCGGTGACGGAGGTGGTCGAGGTGCAGCTGTCGGCGACCGACTGCCTCGGCGCGGTCGGCACCGACATCGTTACCGTCGTCGTGGACTGCATCGGCTACTAGAGCACCGCTCAGACGTCCAGCTCGACTCCGTACTCGGCGAGTCGGTCGCGGAAGGCAGACTTCTCGATCGCCTTCTCGTAGGCCGCCTCGGCGGTGACCGCCTGCTCGGCGACGAGCTTGAAGAGGCTGTCGTCCATCGCGATCATCCCGTGCGCCTTGCCCATCTGGATGGACGAGGTCAGCTGGGTCGTCTTGCCCTCGCGGATCATCGAGGCCATCGCCGAGGTGCGGAACAGCAGCTCCAGCGCCGCCACCCGACCGCCGGACTTGCGCCGCAGCAGCTGCTGGGCGACGACCGCCTGGAGGCACTCCGCGAGCGAGCCGCGGATGGCCTCCTGCTCCTCCTGGCTGAAGACGTTGATGATGCGATCCACCGCCTTGGCCGCGTTCGTGGTGTGCAGCGTGCCGAAGACGCAGAAGCCCGACTCCGCGGCGGACAACGCCGCTCGGATGGTCTCCAGGTCGCGCATCTCGCCGACCAGGATGATCGACGGGTCCTCGCGACACGCCGCCCGGACGGCGGAGGCGAAGTCGATGGCGTGGGCGCCGATCTCCCGCTGGCTGATGAAGCTCTTCTTGGGCGGGTGCACGAACTCGACCGGGTCCTCGATCGTGACGATGTGCTCCCGGCGCTGCAGGTTGATCCGGTTGATCACGGCCGACAGCGTCGTCGACTTGCCCGAGCCGGTCGGGCCCGTGACGAGCACGAGGCCGCGCTCCACCCGGCACAGCTTCTCGACCGCCGTCGGCAGGCCCAGCTCGCTGAAGGTCATCAGCCGCGACGGGATGAGCCGGAACACCGCCCCGAAGCCCCGCTCCTGGAAGAAGAGGTTGACCCGGAACCGGGCCAGCCCCGTCACCTCGTAGGCGAAGTCGACGTCCCCCTTCTGCAGGAAGCGGTTCCAGATGACGGTGCCCGCGATCGGCTTGATGAAGCCGACGTAGTCGGGGTCGGAGAGCGAGCGATATCGAACCGGATCCAGGTCGCCGTGCACGCGCAGCATCGGGGGTCGGCCGACCGACAGGTGCAGGTCGGAGGCGCCGCGATCGGCCATCAGCTTGAGCAGCCGATCGATGCGGTTCGTCAGCTGGAGCTCAGCCATCGGGCATCCGATCGGGGTGGATGGTCTCGTCGACCGGTCCGGTGCCGAGCAGGTGCTTGAACCGGTCGGCGCGACGGGCCCGCGCGTAGGCGACGTCCGGGCTGATCAGGCGCGCCTCCACCAGCCGCTCCAAGGCGGTGTCCCACGTCTGCTGTCCCTGCGTCTCGCCGATCTGCATCTGGCCGAGGATCTGGTAGGTCTTGGCGTCCCGGATCATCGAGCTGATACCCAGGTCGGCCATCATCACCTCGAAGCAGGCGACCCGGCCCTCCCCGTCGGCGCGGGGCAGCAGCGTCTGGCAGATCACCATCTTGAGCGTCTCGGAGAGCATCACCCGGATCTGATCCTGCTCGGCGACCGGGAACGACTCGACGATCCGGTCGACCGTCTTCGGCGCCGACGTGGTGTGCATCGTGCCGATGACCAGGTGACCGGTCTCGGACGCCTCGATGGCGAGCCGCACCGTCTCGGGGTCGCGCATCTCGCCGACCACGATGACGTCGGGATCCTGGCGGAGCGCGCCCCGGAGCGCGGCCGCGAAGCTGTGGGCGTGCTTGCCGACGGCCCGCTGGTTGATCAGGCAGCCCTTGGGGGGGTGCACGAACTCGATGGGATCTTCGAGCAGCAGGATGTGGCGGCGCTTCGTCTCGTTGAAGAGGTTGACCAGCCCGGCCAGCGTCGTCGACTTGCCCGAGCCGGACGGGCCGGCGATGACGACCAGCCCCTGTCCGTAGTTGACGAGGTCGGCGAGGTGCCCCGGCAGGCCGATGTCGGACAGCGTGGGGATGCGCCGGCTGATGACCCGGAACGCCGCGGCCGGCCCCTTGCTCTCGACGTAGACGTTCGCTCGGTAGCGCCCGACGCGCTGGATGACGTGGCAGAAGTCGACCGCCCGCTCGTCCAGCAGGGTCTTGCGCTGCTGGGGGCCGAGCAGGGGCTCGATGAGCGCCCAGGCGTCGTCCGGGCCGAGCGCGTCGCCGTCGAGCTCCTGGAACTGGCCGTGCACCTTGACCATCGGCGGGGAGCCGACGACCACGTGCAGGTCGGACGCGTCCATCTCGCGGGCCTGGACGAGCAGCTGCTCCAGGGGCTCCAGCGTCTCCAGCAGCCCGGTGCGCAGCGCGTCGGGGATCCGGAACATGCCGGTGGTGGCCGGCATCTCGCGGCCCTCCTCGAGGGCGTCGATGAGCTCCTCCGCCCGCTCCCGAATCGCCGCCTCGGGGTCGTGCTCGGCGCAGCCGTACAGGACCGGCAGGACCCGCCGGTCGGCCATGCGACGCAGCGAGCGCAGCGCCTCCACCCGCACCTCGGGCGCGGGGGAGGAGAGCAGGTGGGCGAGCGGTCCGAGCGCTCGCTCGTCGCCGATCCGGCCGAGGGCTTCGGCGCACGCCATCTCGTTGTCGGGCTCGCGCATCGCGCTCAGCAGCGGCTCGACGGCTCGGGGGTCGCCGATCTTGCCCAGGGTCTCGATCGCGGTCAGCCGCAGCCACCAGTCGTCGTCGCCCAGGAGCGACAGGATGTGGGGCACCGCGCCCGTCGCTTCGAGGGACGCGCCGACCAGGAGCGCCTGGGTGCGGACGTCCTGGTCCGGGTCCGACATCAGCTCGATCACGGGGTCGGTCAGCGCGTCGGCGTAGTCGCGGAGCGCCGCGAGCAGGCGGTCCCGCATCCACCCCATCAGCGAACCGGAGAAGACGAGGAGCTTGCGGAGCAGGCGGGTCTTGTCGCTCGACTCCACGATCAGGTCGAGCACGGCCGACCGGATCTGCTCGCTACCTTCGGCGAGCAGCCCGATGAGCTTGTCCTCGGCGGCTTCGCTCTTGAGCTCGGTGGTCGCCCGACGCACGACCTCCAGCCCCTTCTGCTGGACCGCCAACGACGGGTCGTCCAGCGCCTCCAGGCCGACCTTGACCGCTTCGGCGGGGTCGGCGGCCTCCAGGATCTCCAGCACCTTGAGCCGGACGCGTTCGTCGTCGTCCCGGGCGAGCGCGGAGACGGCGGACTGGATGCCCGGGTCGGAGCGCAGCGAGGCGTTGGGGGCGATGCGACCGAGGGCCGCGAACTGCAGGTCGAACGGCCCGGCCAGGAAGCCGGTGAACGCCGTCGCGACGACCTTCGCGTCGAAGCTGCCGAGCACGTCCAGGGCGATGTTGGACTCGGATGGGCTGCCCTCGAAGGCGAGCTTCTCCAGCGCCGGGAGCACCAGGTCGGAGCGGGACGCGAGCGCGGCTCGGAGCACCGCGACTCGCGTCTGGGTCGTCCGCGTGCTCAGGGCGCGGAAGAGATTCCGGAAGCCCCGTTGATCCAGTCGCTCCTTGAGCAGGTGGATCCCGAAGTTCCGCACCGTCGGGTCCTTGCCCGCGAGGAGCGGGATCAGGTCTTCGACACCCACCCCGCGGGCGGTGGCGAGATCCTGGAACGCCCGGAGCATGCCCGCCCGGTCCGTCCAGTCGCGCCGCATGACCCGCCGGAGAGCGTCTTCCTTGGAGACGCCGCTGCCTTTGAAGAGTGCCAAGTTGCCCCCTGCCTCCCGCGTCAGCCTATCATCGGGGGGCAGGGAGGATCGCGCGTGCACGTCGACTGGAAGAGCCTGTACCGCCCGCCGTCCGCGGCGAGCGCCGCCAGCGGCGCTGACACCGGGATGATGGTCGACATCGAAGAGGACGATCTCCACCCCACCCTGGACTGGCGGACCGACGACATGCCCGAACCCCAGCACTTCGCCGCGGAAGAGCTGACCGGGGACGACCCGATGGCGTGGTTCCGTCGGCTCGCGGCCGACCCGACGGGGCGCAAGGGCCTGTCGAGCACCCAGAGCGCCCCCGCGCTGCGGGAGATCTCGACCTCCCACACCAAGGCCAGCCACACCCTGGTCGACATGCTGGCGCTGGAGTTGGAAGCCGAGGAGCAGGGCGCCGAAGGCACCGGCTTCCTGCTGACCCTCGACGAAGAAGACCTGTAGGGGCGGCCTCGCGCCCTACCCGGGACCGCCGAAACCGAACCCCACGGTCACCGCGGCGCCCGCCTGCAGCGCCCCGACCCAGCCGAAGGTCCCGGACGCCGCGACCCGCAGCGGGAAGCCACGCGCCGGTGCGACCCGCAGCCCGAACCGCGCGACTCCGCCGGCCTTGACCGAACCCGGACCGTCGACCGCGATGGCCGCGTGGGCTCCCACGAACGGACGGAAGCGGGCGCCCGAGAAGCCCCACTGGACCCCCGCGGTGACGACCGGCAGCACGCTGGTGGTCCCCTCGGCGAACGACGCGACGCCGATCTGCACGGTCGCGCCGACCTCCAGGCCGCGGATCAGCGCGACGTCCAACTCGAACGTCGGCGTGGCGTAGGCAAACGGGGCCGGCCGGTAGGGGGCGGCCCGCAGAGACGCGCCGACCCCGAGCCGCACGCCGAGCCGGTCGCCGGTGGGCGCCAGCGGCACGGCCGCGCGGGCGAAGGGGGCGTCGCCGTACAGGAACACGCCCGCGCTCCCCGCGACGTAGATCGTCTCCGCCCCCCAGGCCTCCGCCGCCGCCGACAGCAGCGCGTTGGCGGCGCTCCCGGCCGGCCCGTCGATGACCCCCCGGGCGACGGCCACCCCCGCCGCGCGGGGATCGGCCCACAGGCCGGCGCCGTCACCGAGGTTCAGGAGCGCGGCGCGCTGGGTGCCTTGAGCCGTCTCGACGTGCACGACGTGGGTGCCGGGCTTGATCCAGACCGACGACGGCCCGGGCTCCGCCAGGGGCTGACCATCCAGCCAGACCTTCGTCGCGTCGACGGGGGGCAGCAGGCTCAGCTCCGCCTCCGGGGCCGAGCTCGTCCGGTCCTTGCCCACGAGGTACAGCTGCTGCACCACGGGGGGGTAGTTGGTGTCCAGCGGCACGTCGCCCTTGATGGCGACCGCGCGGGCGAACAGGTCGACCGCCTCCTCCCGGCGCTCCTCGTAGGCGGCGACCAGGCCGGCGGAGAAGAAGATGCCGTAGAGCGCCTCGGGCGGGATGACGGAGACCGAGCACGGCAGGTCCCGGCGCAACGCCGCCAACTCGGTCGACGCGAGGGCCAGCTCGAGCTCGTCGACCAGCGCCATCGCGGCGCCCAGCCGCTCGGCGAAGCCCTCCGCGTCCAGGGCGGGCCCCTTGCAGGTCGACGCCTCGGCGGACCCGGCGACGAGCAGGGAGTAGCCGGTGATCGCGAAGACGTCATCGAGCGTGAAGGTGCGCTCGGCGGGGACCGAGACGCCGGTCTGCAGCTGCACCTGGTCGCGCGCCTGCTGGGCGTCGGCGCCCGCGTCGGTGAGCAACATCGCCGGGGCAGCCGCGGCGATCGCAGGGCCGAGGAGCACCGCCGCGACCAGCAGGCCGGTCAGGCACGGTAGAATCGCCGCCCAGGCCGCATGCTCGCGCGACACTCCCCAACTCGAACGAACGTCCTTCAGGGCTCTCTCCTCCTCCTGGCGATGGCACCGGCCACCGCGGGGGCGTTGACGCCCGGGTCCCGTCCGCTCGACTCCGCCCCCGGCGTGCTCGTCGGGGAGTTGGCCGACGAGCAGGTCGGCGCGAGCCTCGCGATCCCCGGGGATCTGGACGGAGACGGGGTCCCCGACCTGGTCGTCGGCGCCCCGGGGGCCTCGGACGGCGCGGGCAGAGTCTACGTCATCTCCGGGGCCGACATCGTCGCCTCCCGCTTCGTCTCGCTGCGCGACGTCGCCGTCGTGCTGGAGGGTGAAGCGGCCTCCAGCTTCGGCGCCGAGGTGGCCGCCGCGGGCGACACCAACGGCGACGGCTGGCCCGACTTCCTGATCGGAGCCCCCTCCTTCTTCACCTCCGCCCCGGACACCCCCGAAGGGGCCGCCTACCTCTTCCTCGGCGGCCCCGACGCGCTGGCCGAGCTCGATGAGCGGGGAGACGCGGTGCTCGTGCTCCGGGGGCCCCACCCCGGGGCCCAACTGGGCGCGGTGGTGGCCGGCGTCGGCGACGCGAACGGCGACGGGCTGGACGACTTCGGCGTGACGATCCGCTCCGAGGACGCCCTGGGGGGCACCGGCTCGCTCGCGGTGGTGCCGGGTCGGGACGAGACCAGCTGGGGGCTGGGACCGTCGGTCGGCGGACTGGCCGGCTGGACCTGGGACCTCGACGGGCTCGGCAGCCCCGCGGTCGGCATCGATCTGGGGGGCCACTTCGTGGCCGCGGGGGACGTCGACGGCGATGGCCGCGAGGACCTGTGGATCGGCCTGCCGGGCCGATCCGGCACGTTCCTGGAGGGCGGCGCGCTGCTCCTGGTGCCCGGTCGGGACGCGGACGGCGACCTGCTCGACCCGGACGACGAGTCGCTCCAGTCCCGCGCCGGCGACGAGGTCCAGGCCCGGTTCGGCGCGCCGCTGCGACGCTCCTGGCTCGACGGCGGCGATCTGCTCTGGGTCGGCGCCGCGGGCGCGACCACCCCCGGCCGGGCGCTCCTGCTCGACCCGGCGGACCTGGCTGCGGCGCCGCTGACGACCCTGGTCGCTCCCGACGTGGGCCCCGTCGCCGTGCTCGATGCCGACCTGGAGGGGGACGGCCGGGCCGGCCCGGCGGCGCTCCAGGCGTCGGCGACGGGCCAGGGCATCGGCGCCGAGGGCGCAGGGCGCGTGAGCGTGTTCGCCGCGTCCCGACCGGGGGAGGTCCTGACCGAAGCCGCCGACGCCATCTTCTTCGGCGAGGGCGGCTGGGGCGGCGGGCGCTCGGCCGCCGCCGGCAACCTCGACGGCGACGCCTATGACGACCTGCTCGTGGGGGCGCCCGGCGCGCTGTCCACCGGCGCGGTCTTCGTGCTCCGCGGCGGCGAGCTCGCCGACGGCGACGGCTTCAGCCCCCTGGAGGGCGACTGCGACGACACCTCCGCGGCGGTGCATCCGGCCGCCGAGGAGGACTGCGACGACGGCCTGGACAACGACTGCAACGGGTTCGCCGACGGCATCGACGCGCCATGCGCGCTGGACGGCTCGGGCCTGGTCGCCGAATGCTCCGCGGCCGGGGGCTCCGGCCCGACCGGGCTCGCCTGGCTCGTCGTCGCGGCCGGCGGACTGCTCCTGCGCCGGCGGCGCTCCGCGGGCCGGGCGCTGATCCCGGCGCTGCTCCTCACCGTCGCCCTGACCGGCTGCCCCCCGGGCCTCGGCGACGACGCGCCGACGATCACGATCGTGTCGCCCGAGGACGACGCCCGGCTGGTCGGCCTGGTGCTCCCGGTGGAGGTGGCCGTGACGGGTGGGCGGCTCGCGCCCGAGAAGATCGGCCAGCCACCGGACGATCCCGACCGGGCCGAGTTCCTCTGGAGCTTGACGGTCGACGGGCAACCCCGGGGCATCGGGGGCGGGCCGCTGCAGCTGGTCGACGAGCTCCGACCAGGGGTGCACAACATCGAGGTCGAGCTCCTGAACGCGGAGACCCAGGCGCCGCTGGACCCGCCGGTGACGCAGGAGATCTCGATCGACCTGCTCGCCAGCGAGCCGACGGTCGAGCTCGTGGCCCCCGAGGAGGGAGCGTTCGTCGCCCCCGGTGGCTTCGAGGTCCGCCTCGACATCCGCGGCTTCACGCTGGACGGCGGGGCCGTGGGGCTGGTCAACCAGCCCGGTATCGGTCACGCCCACCTGCTCGTCGACGACGTGATCGTCGCCGAGGTCGCCTCGCGCGAACTGATCACCCCGGCGCTCGCCGAGGGGGACGTCGTGCTCTCTGTCGAGCTGGTCGAGAACGACCACTCCCCGCTACCGATGCCCGCCACCGACTCGGTCGCGGTGTCCATCCGGCAGCCGATGCTGGAGATCCAGACGCCGGTCCAGGACGAGACGGTGGCCACCGGGCCGGCGGTCGACATCACGTACGACGTGGTCGGCTTCAGCCTCGACCCCGACGACGTCAACTCCCCCAACGCCGAGGTCCCCCCCGGCGTCGGCCACGTGCACATCTACCTCAACGGCGCCTACCAGGGACTCGACGCGACCGGCGGCTTCACGCTGCCCGCGGTCAACGGCTGCAGCCACACGCTGTTCATGGTCCTGGCCCTGGCCAACCACGAGGAGCTGTTCGACTCGTGGGACGAGGTCGACTTCTCGCTGACGCCCTGCGTCGCCATCGAGACCCCCCTGGACGGCGGCTCGGGCGGCCCGAACGTGACGCTCCAGTTCGGCACCCCCGGCTTCCCGCTGGATCCGCTCGGCGCTGACAACCTCCCGGACGGCCGCCACACGCACGTCTACGTCGACGACGTCTTCGAGGCGTTCGCGGTGACCGGTGAGGTGGAGCTCTCCGGCCTCGCGCTCGGTGATCGGACCCTCGAGGTGCGGCTCGCCGAGGGCGACCACGACATCGCCGATCCCGCTGCCGACGAGCTCAGTCCCGAAGCCTCCGACTCGGTGACGATCGACGTGCTCCCGTGAAGAGAACTCGCATTCTGTGTCTCCAACGGGTTGACATCGCTCCGTTCAGTTTCTAAATAGCGGTCCGGCCCGCTGCTGCGGGCAACTACCGGGGTGGTAGTTAAGTTGGTTATAACGCCGGCCTGTCACGCCGGAGGCCGCGGGTTCGAGTCCCGTCCATCCCGCCAAAACGCTGAAAGCCGAGCCCCCGGGCTCGGCTTTCTTCGTTCTGGATGGTGGTTTGGTGAGCGGGGCCGGGAGTCACCCGGAGTGGAGATGTGATGGTGAGCGGGGCCGGGTTCGAACCGACGACCATCGGCTTGTAAGGCCGGCGCTCTACCAGCTGAGCTACCCGCTCGAACTCTTGGAGTCTGTCAGAAGCCGACCCATTCGGGCCAGCGTCAGGAAGACGCCGGCAGGCTGGGCGGCTGGAGCTGCCGGTCCGGCCGGGCCGGACGACCCGGGCCGGTGAACAGCCCCTCGGGGTCCTCGAGCACGAGGGCCTCGCGCAGCACCTGGTCCATGTGCTCGACGACGTGCAGGGTGACGTCGTCCCGAATCCGCTGCGGGATCTCGGGGATGTCCTTGGCGTTCTCCGCCGGCAGCAGCACGTGGCGGATGCCGCCGCGGTGGGCCGCGAGGACCTTCTCCTTGAGCCCGCCGATGGGCCGGACCCGCCCGCGCAGCGTGATCTCACCGGTCATCGCCACATCCTTGCGGACGGGGATGCCGAGCAGCGCGGAGCAGAGCGCGGTCGCCATCGTGATGCCCGCAGACGGGCCGTCGACGGGCCCGATCTCGGGGACGTGCACGTGGATGTCGAGCTCGGCGTAGAAGTCTCGCGACAAGCCGAACACCGACGACCGTGACCGCAGGTAGGTCATGGCCGCGCGGGCCGACTCCTGCATCACGTCGCCCAGCTGGCCGGTCAGGATGAGCTTCCCCTTGCCGGGCACCACCGCCGCTTCGACGGGGACCAGCTCGCCGCCCACCTGGGTCCAGGCGAGGCCGTTGACGAAGCCGATGACGTCATCCTGCTCGGCGACCCCGAAGCGGTACTTCGGCACGCCGAGGAGCTTGTGCACCCGCTGGGGGGTGATGATCTCGTGGGTCTCTTCGCCCGCCGCCCGGTCGGTCAGCACCTTGCGGGCGACCTTGCGGCAGACCGAGCCGACCTCACGCTCGAGGTTCCGCACGCCGCTCTCGCGGGTGTAGCGCCGGATGACCTCCTGGACCGCGGTGTTGCGGATCTCCAGGTGGCTGTCCTCCAGGCCGTGGTCCTTCATCTGGCGCGGGATGAGGTACTGCCGCGCGATGGCGAGCTTCTCCATCTCCGTGTAGCCGGACAGGCGGATGATCTCCATCCGGTCCTGCAGCGGGATCGGGATGCCCTGAAGCGTGTTCGCCGTCGTGATGAAGAAGACCTTGGACAGGTCGTAGTCCAGGTCCAGATAGTGGTCGTTGAAGGCGGTGTTCTGCTCGGGGTCGAGCACCTCGAGCAGCGCCGACGCCGGGTCGCCCCGGAAGTCGGACGACATCTTGTCGACCTCGTCCAGCAGGAACACCGGGTTGTTGCTGCCGCACTTCTTGAGCCGCTGGACCAGCTTGCCGGGCAGGGCGCCGATGTACGTCCGGCGGTGACCGCGGATCTCGGCTTCGTCGCGCACGCCGCCGAGGCTCAAGCGCACGAAGTTGCGTCCCGTGGCCCGGGCGATGGAGCGCGCCAGGCTCGTCTTGCCGACGCCGGGCGGCCCGACCAGGCACAGGATCGGCCCCTTCATCCGCTCGACCATCGCCTGCACGGCGAGGTACTCGAGGATCCGCTCCTTGACCTTGCGCAGGCCGAAGTGGTCCTCGTCCAGGACCGTCGCGGCCTCCTCGATGTCGATCCGGTCGTCGGTGTACTCGAGCCACGGCAGGTCGAGGATCCAGTCGATGTAGGTCCGCACGACCGTCGCTTCGGCCGACATGGGCGACATCAGCTTGAGCTTGCGGAGCTCCTTGATCACCTTCTCACGCGGTTCGGCGGGCAGGTCCTTGTCGTTGATCCGGGCCTCGAGCTCCCCCAGCTCGTTCTTGAACTCGTCCTTCTCGCCCAGCTCCCGCTGGATCGCCTGCATCTGCTCGTTGAGGTAGTACTCCCGCTGCGTCTTCTCCATCTGCTTCTTGACGCGCGAGCGGATGCGCTTCTGGACCTGGAGGATCTCGATCTCGCTCTGGATGTTCCGGAGCAGCTCCTCCAGTCGCTCCTGCGGCTCACCGGTCTCCAGCAGCTTCTGCTTGTCCGGGAGCTTCAGGTTCAGCTGGGCGGCGAGGATGTCGGCGAGCTTCGCCGGATTGTCGATGTTGCTGATCGTCAGCAGCATCTCCGGCGGGATGCGCTTCTCGAGCTTCACGTAGCTCTCGAACGCGCTCTTGATGCTCCGCATCAGCGCCTCGAGGCCGACCGTGGTGGTGCCCTCTTCGTCGTGGGGCACGATCTCGACCTGGAAGTACTCGTCCCCCGGCAGGTAGCGCCGGATCGTGGCCCGCCGCTTGCCCTCGACCAGCACCTTCACGGTGCCGTCGGGCAGGCGCAGCATCTGCATGATCACGCTGAGCGTGCCGGTCTGGAAGATGTCCTCGGGGCCTGGCTCGTTCGTCTTCGCCGACTTCTGGGCCGCGAGGAAGATCTCCTTGTCCGTCGCCATCGCCTGCTGCAGCGCCGCGATGGACTTCTCCCGCCCCACGAACAGCGGGATCACCATGTAGGGGAACACGACGATGTCGCGCAGCGGCAGCAGCGGGATGGCCCGCGCGCCGGGAGCAGCCTCGCCCGGACGGTCCTTCTTCCAGATCAAGCGAGTTCCGCTTCGTTCTCGTAGACGAGGATCGGCTGCTTCTTCGAAGCCACGACCTCCTCGCTGACGATGCACTCCTTGACGCCGGTGATCGACGGCACCTCGTACATCACGTCGAGCATCAGGCTCTCGAGGATCGCGCGGAGGCCGCGGGCGCCCGACTTGCGAGCCATCGCCTCTCGGGAGATCGCCTGGAGGGCGCCGTCGGTGAACTTGAGCTTCACGTTCTCGAACTCGAAGAGCTTCTGGTACTGCTTCACCAGGGCGTTCTTCGGACGCTGGAGGATCTGGACCAGGGCCTCCTCGTCGAGGTTCTCGAGCGTGGCGACCACCGGCACGCGGCCGATGAACTCGGGGATCAGCCCGAACTTGAGCAGGTCTTCGGCCTGGACCTCGCTCAGGAGGCTCTTGCCGTCTTCCTTCGCCTTGCGCTTGGCGTCGCTGCCGAAGCCCAGGCTGCCCTTGCCGATGCGACGCTCGATGATCCGGTCCAGGCCGACGAACGCGCCGCCGCAGATGAACAGGATGTTCGTGGTGTCGATCTGCAGGA
>CAYQEG010000207.1:0-13629 GCA_964416435.1 uncultured Rickettsiales bacterium | reverse complement strand
GGTGTCGTCGTGGTCGTCGTCGTCGCAGTCGCCGCCGCAGGAGGTGTGGCCGTCGCCGTCGGCGTCGTGGTCGTCGCCGTCGGGGTCGGTGGGGTCGGAGTCGGTGTCGTCGTGGGTGCCGTCGAGGTCGTCGTCGACGTAGTCCAGCCCGTCGCAGTCCTCGTCCACTCCGTTGCCGGGGATCTCCGTGGCGCCGGGGTGGATCGAGGGGTCGGCGTCGTTGCAGTCCCGGACTTCGAGGTCCGGGTTGGCGGGGTGCCCGTCGCCGTCCAGGTCGACCCCGTCGCCGCCGTCGCAGTCCTGGTCGAGGCCGTCCCCGAACGGGTCGTCCGCCCCGGCGTAGACGGTGCCGTCGGCGGGGTCGCAGTCGTCGTGGTCGGCGGCGCCGTCGCCGTCGAAGTCGAAGCTGTCCCCCGTCGGGCCGCAGGCCGACAGCGCGAGGAGACAGACGACGAGCGCGCGCATGGCCGCCATCGTAGCGGGGTCCACGCGGTACCCTGCTCCGACATGGCTCGTCTCCTGTCCCTCCTGGTTCTCCTGCTCCTCGTCGCCTGCCCGGATCCGACGCCCCGGGGCGACGACGACGACGGCGCGAACGACGACGACGTCGCCCTGGACGACGACGACTCGGCGCCCGCGGACGACGACGACTCCGCGCCGCCGGACGACCCCTGCGACCCGGATCCCTGCACCGACCCGGACCTGCCGTACTGCATCGACGACGGCGTCTGCGTGGCCTGCCGCGACAGCGACGATGTGGCGCCGGTCGGCTTCTGCCAGGGGATCTGCGCCGACAGCGACCCCATCTGCGTGGACCACGCCTGGTCCTGCAGCAACGTGCCGGGCTACGAGCCGACCGAGATCAGCTGCGACGGGTTCGACAACGACTGCGACGGGGAGGTCGACGAAGAGGACATCTGCCCCGACTGCACGTTCCCGATCCCGGAGATCACCGGGGCCCTGCACAGCAAGTGGGACATCGACTTCGACTTCGACTGCAACACCTACCTGACCACCAACATCTCGGGGCCCGACTTCACGACGCTGGTGCCGATGGACCCGCTGGAGGCGTCGTCCACCTGGTACGGCAACGCCAACCAGAACATGGGCTTCGCGCTGGTCGATCCCGACCCCGACAACCGCCGGGTCGTCGTGACGTACCAGTGCTGCCCGTCGTGCGGCTGCCAGGCGACCAACGGGCTGACGCTGCTGTACACCTGCGAGCCGGACGAGCCGGGCTGCGGCTGCGTCGGCCAGGCCAACTGCCCCGGGTTCCTGGACGAGCCGTTCCTGCCGACCGGTCAGCTGGACACGACGTTCCCGTTCAACGGCTGGAACATCTCGACCCCCAACGGCCTGGCGGTCGGGCCCCGCAACTCGTACTACGTCGGCAACTACAAGCCCGCGGCCTGCTCGACGGACGCGGCGTGCGTCGCCTGCGACCCCGACCACCCCGGCGTGTTCTGCTCTACGAGCCAGCCCAACTGCTGCGACGACGGCACCCTCGGCCGGCTCGCCCAGTTCACGCTGCCGACCTCCACCGTCGACCCGTCGTACCGGGTGGTGGCGATCTTCGAGGGCGAGGAGATCCTCGGGTTGGCGGCGGGCCGGGACACGAGCGTCCTGGTCGGCACCAAGGTCTCGGCGTCCGAGGGGCGGCTGTACCGGTTCGACCCGGTCACCGAGCAAGCGACGCTGCTGGGCACCTACGAGGCGCCCGTCTACTCCATCACCCAGGCCCGCTGGTCGGGCGACTGGTACATCGCGGTCGACGCGGTCCCCGAGATCCGGCGTCTCGCCGAGGACGGCACCACCGCCCTGCCGCTCCCCGCCGGCATCCCCGACGACCCCGACCAGATGGGCGTGCTCGAGTGGGCCCCCGACGGCCAGCTCTACCGCCTCATCGGCCACGGAGACTCGGCGGCGATCCTCGAGGTCTACGCCATCCCGTAGCCACTGGTAACTCCAGTTTCCGCCCCCCATAGGGCCGTGGAGCCTCCAGTTGCCACGACCGTCACCGCGTCACCGCGCTCCGCGTCCTCGTCCCCCGTTTCGGCCTCTGGCACGGCTCCTGCTACCTCGAAGACCGCCATGCGCCGTCTCGTCCTCTCGATCATCCCCTTCCTCCTCCTCCCGGCCGTCGCCGCGGCGTCGGACTCGTGGACCAACCCGCACCCGGGGATCTGGCACCTGAACCGGACCACGTCGACGCCCTGGCAGATCGACGTCCTGCATGTCGACCTCTGCCGGGACGGCGTGGGTCTGCGGGCCACCCGCAGCGAGGAGCGCCAGAGCCGCACGTCGAACTGGGCCGGCGACGCCGGCGTCCACGCGGCGGTCAACGGCGACTTCTTCAGCTACTCCAACTACGGCACGGTCGGGATGGCGGTGGGCGAAGGGGCGGCCTGGCCCAGCACCGGCGACTCGGGCGGCCACGGCTTCGTCGCCTTCGGATGGGACCGCGCCGAGCTGTCGCCGCCGCCCGAGGTGCGCTCGGTCGAGGGCTGGATGCGCGAGGTGGTCGGCGGCAACGTGCACCTGGTCGCCGGCGGCGTGCCGATGTCGTCGGACTCCGGCAGCTTCTGCACGACCCGGCACCCGCGCACCGCGGCGGGGTTCAGCGAGGACGGGCGCACGCTGATCCTGGCGGTCGTCGACGGGCGCACCAGCTCCAGCGCCGGCATGCGGTGCAGCGAGCTGGCCAGCTTGATGTCCGAGATGGGGGCGCACGAGGCGCTCAACCTGGACGGCGGCGGCAGCACGACGATGTACGTCGCCGGCGACGGCGTGGTCAACAACCCCAGCGACGGCAGCGAGAGGGTCGTCGCCAACCACCTCGGGGTCTTCGCGACCGGGCTGCTGGAGCGGCCCGACTCGTGCGACCGGGCCCTGGACGGCGCGGCGTTCCTGTCCGGCGCGTGGACCGGCTCGACGAGCACGGACGTCGACGGGGATGGCCTCGCCGACCTGTGCGGCCGCCACCCCGAGGGGGGCTGGCAATGCTTCCTCGCTCCGGACTGGACGCCGGTCGAGAGCCCCGGCCTGGAGGACGAGTCCGGCTGGTGGGACCCGAGCAACGCGTCGACGCTGCGGATGGGCGACGTCACCGGCGACGGACGCGCCGACCTGTGCGCCCGGGCCGACGCGGGGGTGGTCTGCTGGCCGTCGGAGGGCGCCGCGTTCGGGCCCCTGATCTCCGGGCCGGCGTGGTCGGACGCGGCCGGCTGGGACGCCCCGAAGTACTACGGGACCCTGCACCTCGCCGACGTCGACGGGGACGAGCGGGACGACGTCTGCGGCCGCACCGCCGACGGGTTCCAGTGCCACCTGTCCGACGGGGCCGGCTTCCCGACCTCGATCGCGATGGACGACCTGGCCGACGGCGTCGGCTGGGGCCATCCGCGCTACTACGGGACCATCCGCATGGGCGACCTCGACGGGGACGGCCGCGCCGACGTCTGTGGTCGCGCCGCCCTCGGCCTGCGGTGCTGGCTGTCGACGGGGACCGGCTTCGGCGCGGTCTGGGCGGGGCCGGACTGGAGCGACGAAGCCGGCTGGGACGACCACTCCTGGTGGAGCTCCATCCGGCTGATCGACCTGGACGGCGACGGGCTGACCGACGCGTGTGGCCGGGGCGGCGCCGGGATCGAGTGCTCGCTGTCCACCGGGACGGGGTTCGGCCCCGTGATCGTCGGGCCGGAGTGGAGCGACGCGGGCGGCTGGGGGGACTGGTCCAACGCGGCGACCCTGCGCTTCGGAGACCTCGACGGGGACGGCGACCAGGACCTGTGCGCCCGGGCCAACGCCGGCGTGCTCTGCGCCCCCTTCGACGGCGCCGGCTTCGGCGACCCCTTCTGGGGGCCCGCGCTGGACGACGCCGGCGCCTGGGACCTGCAGCGCTTCCACTCGACGATGCGCCTGGCCGACGTCGACGGCGACGGTCGCGCCGACCTGTGCGCCCGCGGCTGGAGCGGGATGCGCTGCTGGGCGTCGCTGGGCGCGGGGTTCGTCGAGGAGTCCGAAGACGGACCGGCCTGGGGCGAGCCGACGTGGTCCTCCCCCGACGCCTACGGCACCGTGCGGCTGGTCTCTCCGCCCCCGATCCCGCCGGAGCCGGGGGACGACGACGACGACGACGACGTCACCCCGTCGGACGACGACGACTCCGCGCCATCGAGCGATGACGACGACGTGACCGACGACGACGACGACGGCAGCGACCTGAGCCCGCCCGAGCTGAGCCCGGTGCCCCCGGGCCTGGGCTGCGACGGCTGCAGCGGCGGGGACGCGACGTTCGCCTGGCTGCTCCTCCTCCTGCCGGGGCTGTCGCTGCCGGTCAGACGATCCCGGCGAGGTCGAGCATCGACCAGAGGCTGATCAGCAGCGCAGGTCCGAGGATCACGCTGGCGACGGCCAGCCGCGCGGCGCCGGGCAGCCAGCCGTCGGCGAGGATGAAGCGGTCCCAGAGGTCGAGCTTCTTCTGTCGCTCGCGCTCCGTGCCGACGCAGCGGGTCGTGTAGCGCTCCGGCACGCGGGCGGCCGAGGGCGCCTCGCCGGGGTCGTCGCCGCCGGCGAGGCAGTCCCGCACGCGGTCCTCCGACTTCAGCAGAGCCTCCAGGGTGCACCGCCCGGTCGCCATCAGCAGGCCGAGCACCGCGCGCATCCAGGACTCGTGGACCTCCAGCCAGTCGCCGAGGTTGTGCTCGCTCGGCGGGTTGAGCTCGAGCGCGTCGGGCAGGGCGGCGCTCCAACTGTCCACCTCGAGCTCGCCGGCGACGTCCGAGGGGAGGTGTACCCGGTTCCGGTCCGCGAACACGTCGCTCAGCGCCCGGTAGACGTCCTCGCAGGAGTCGACGAGGCGCCGCCGCTCGGCGTTGCTGACCCGGCCGTCGGCGACCACGATCTGGAAGACGTTCTGCATCGCACCGCCCGCGTCCTGAAGATCGGCGGCGGTGTGCTCGACGTAGTGGAGCAGGTCGAGCAGCCCCGCGAGGTGCTCCTCCCAGCCGCCGCCGACCAGCCGCGCCGCCGCCCGGTGGGCGGTGCGGACCTCGCGGTCGTGACGGACCAGCGCGTCGTGGGCCTGCTTGCTCTCCTCCTTGACCCCCTGGACCAGGTCGGCGAGCCGGGCCCGCGGGACCTCCATCCCCCGGTACTGGATGACCCCGCCGGGGGCGCTGAGCACCCCGTCCTGGAGCGCCTGGAGCATGCCCTCCTCTTCGGTGAGCTCGCGCGCGTGCTCGAGCTGGTCGCTGAGGGACTGGGGGTAGAGCCCGGCGAGCCGGGTCGCCAACGCCTCGCGGTCCGCGGAGGCCTGGCCGACGTCGCCGTACAGCTGGTCCGGCCTGGACCGGCGGAGCACGGCGGAGCGGCCGAGGTAGGCGCCGCGGTACCGACGGGCGAGCTGCGGCCGGTCGTAGCGCCGGACGGCGGCCTCCAGCGCCGCTTCGTTGTCCCCCGACGGGCCGATGCCCTGCCCCTCGGCCGCCGCGATGCGGGAGAACAGCTCGCGGGTGATGCGGCGGCGGAACCCGTCGGGGTCGCGCAGCAGCGCCGAGGCCGGGCGGTCGTCCAGCTGCGAGGGGAGGTAGGTCGCCTTGGCGTTGTCCTCCCGGTCGCGGTTCGGCGGGTGGGTCGACCACATGCGCGGCGGCTGCGCGAGCTTGCTGTCGAACACCCGGTGGTGGGCGCGGCCGCTCTCGGGGCGCGGCGGAGGCTGGCAGATCGACTCGTCGTCCAGCACCGCCCGGAGCCGCTCGATGACGTGGGTCTGCAGGGCGAAGACGTCGGCGGGGGGGCTGTTGTTCTCGCCCATCGACGCGAGGCCGAGGCTGATCGCCTGGTCGAGGGCGTCGTCGGCGGCGGGGAGGCGGTGCAGGGCGTGGACCAGGCTGTCGCTGCCGGTCAGCGACACGGCCACCAGGTCGGCCTGGAACTCCATCTCGCGGGAGAGCGCCCGCTCGGCCAGGATGATCCCGCGGAAGGCGGTGTCGAGCACCGCCCGGATGGACCACACCACCAGCTTCATGAGCCAGGCGATCCAGGCGATGCGCAGGTCGAACCGGCCGAGCACGTCGAGGATCTTGTCGAACACGCCCCGCGTCGCGACGAGGTGGGCGGCGACCTGCTGGGAGGTGTAGACCCAGCGCCCGACCGCCATCGTCTCCTGGGCGAAGTGGCCGAACTCGTGGGCGAGGACCGCCTTGAACTCGTCGAGCGTCAGCACGTTGAGCAGCCCCATGCCGACGAGCAGGTTCTTGCGGCTGGGGAGGAGCAGGTTGCCCAGGGACAGGTCGTAGAAGACCGCGGCGTTGACGTTGGGGGCGATGAACACCTTGTGGGGGCGCGGGGCGTCGGCGTCGTCGGCGATGCGGTGCACGAAGTCGAACAGCGCCGGCTGGTCGGACTCGGACAGCTCGATCAGGTCCTCGTTGCCGCTGCGCTTGATGAAGAACAGGCTCTTGACGAGGAACAGGCACAGGAAGCCGGGGAGCAGCGCGCACAGCCCGAACACCCACGCGTCGGGCTCCCCGGTGAACAGCCGGAGCACGAACGTCAGCGTCGCGACCCCGAACCAGGCGATCAGCCCGAAGTACAGGGCGATGAAGCCGAGCAGGCCGCCCATCGCGATCCAGGCGTGCAGTCGATAGGCGTCGGTCGGTTCGGTGAGATCGTCCGGGACCGAGCCCGGCGGCGGTGGGTAGAGGCCGTCGACGGAGACGGCCGGAGCAGCTGCTGACATGGACCCTCCTACGCGACGGAGGGCCCGCGCAGAGGCGCATTACACCAGGGGACAGGGCCGGGGCGGCGTGTAGGCTTCCCGGTATGACAGCACCAGACCCCCAGGCGATCGGAGCGCTCGCGGCCCTCCTCGCCGACGACCCCGACGTCCTGTTCATCACCGGGGCGGGGCTGTCGGCGGACTCCGGGCTGCCGGTCTACCGCGGCATCGGGGGGCTGTATGGGGACAAGCAGGTCGACGAAGGGGTGCCGATCGAGGAGGCGCTCTCCGGGCCGATGTTCCGCCGCAACCCGTGGCTGACGTGGAAGTACATCCACCAGATCGAGGCGGCCTGCCGGGGGGCCGGGCCGAACCGCGGGCACCGGGTGATGGCGTCCCTGGAGCAGCGGCTGAGCCGATGCTGGACGCTGACCCAGAACGTCGACGGGCTCCACCGGGCCGCGGGCAGCCTCAACCTGATCGAGATCCACGGAGACGTGCACCACCTGCAATGCACCCGGTGCGCCTGGACCGACCGGGTCGACGACTACGCCGACATCGCGCCGCTGCCCGAGTGCCCCGACTGCGGCTCGGTGGTGCGGCCGCGGGTCGTGCTGTTCGGCGAGATGCTCCCCGACGACGCCATCGCGGCGCTGTACCGGGAGCTGGGTCGCGGCTTCGACCTGGTCTTCTCGGTGGGCACCTCGGCGCTGTTCCCGTACATCGCGGGGCCGGTCTTCCAGGCGGCGCAGATGGGGATCCCCACGGTCGAGGTGAACCCCGGTCGCTCGGAGGTCTCCGACGTGGTGCGATGGCGGCTGGAGTGCGGCGCGGCCGCGGCGTTCGGCGCCCTCGCGGACGCGATGGGGCTCTAGAGGTCGTCGTCGGCGCCGCTGAGGATCAGCCGCACGACGTCGCGGCGGCCGACGAGGCCGACCAGCTTGCCGTCATCGACCACCGGCATGGTGGTCAGCCCCTCGTCGATCATCTGGGCCGCGATGTCGGCGACGGTCGCGTCCGGGCTCACGGTCTTCGCCGGTTTGGTCATGGCGTCGCCCACGGTGAGGGCGGCGACCTTCTTGAGCTCACGCTCGAAGCGCCGGGTGCCCAGGTAGAGCAGCGCGTCGAACACCACCAGCGGGGTCGGCGCCTTGACGGATCGGCGCTGGGCGATGACGTCGGCCAGCGAGATCACGCCGACGACGTCGCCGTCCTCGACGACCGGCGCGCCCGCCCAGCGGTTGTCGAACAACACCCGGGCCGCCGCGATCAGCTCGGTGTCCGGCGAAAACGTGTGCACTCGGGTCGACATGATGTCGCGGGCGTGGGTGGTCTCGGGCATGGCCGCAGGATAGCCCGCCGCTGTCGTCGGTACCGGGCGTCGGTCAGCCGCCCATCAGCCGCAGCCAGTCCGCCTTGCTGGTCATCCGCATCGAGAAGTTGCTCTGGCGGATGGCGTCCATCGAGGCGCTGGCGCCGCCGTAGTCGTGGCCGGGGTAGAGGGTCACGCCGCCGGGGATGACCGACAGCCGCTCGTGCAGGGTGCGGAACATCTCCTCCGGGTCGCCGCCGGGCAGATCGACCCGGCCGCAGCCCTGCAGGAACAGGGTGTCGCCGGCGATCAGCGAGTCCTGGACCCGGAAGCACAGCGACCCGGGCGTGTGGCCGGGGGTGTGGAGCAGCTCCACTTCGATGTCGCCGACCTGGACCTTGTCGCCGCTGTCGTGGGCCTTCAGGTCCGACGCCTCGAGGCCGGACATGAACCGGACCCCGTCCACCTCCGCCCGGTGCACGTGGACCGGGCAGGGGTTGCGCGCCATCAGCGTCGGCAGCCCCTCCACGTCGATGCCGAACATGTGGCCGCCGATGTGGTCGGGGTGGTAGTGCGTCGCGAGCACGCCGACGAGCTTCATGTCGTCCGCTTCGATAGCGTCCACGAGGTCGTTGACCGCCCACGCGGGGTCGATCACCAGGCACTCGCCGGTGTCTCGATCCCCGATGACGTAGGAGAAGTTCTGCATCTGGGACGCGATCGGGTCGCCCTGGGCGAAGTCGCGGCCGGCGAGGAGCTGACGGAAGTAGAGCTGGGCCATGGCCGCCGAAGCCTAGATGGTCGGCGGCGGCGCCGCTATCGACGCAGCTCGGGGAAGTCGATCTCGAGGACGCGGCGATGGGCCATGTCGACCAGGAGCACGCCGTCGACGTCCAGGGCGAGCAGGTACTCCAGGAGCTGCCGCCGGGTGGACGGCTCGGTCGGGCGGGCCACCGCGGAGGTGGACTTGACCTCCGCCGCGTAGCGACGGCGCCCCTTGGTCACCAGCAGGTCCGCGCGCAGCCGCGCGTCGTGCACTTCACCGTCGACGGAGATGGGCCAGCTGGCCGTCACCTGCCGGTCTTCGACCGAGAACCCCAGCCGGTCGAGGAGCGACTCCGCGCGCCGCTCCGCCCGGCGGGACAGCCGCCCGCGCCGGGCGTTGCCCCGGGCCGTGGCCGTCGCGGCGCGCCACCAGGCGAGCACCAGGCCGAGCACGGCGACCAGCGAGACCCAGGGGATCCAGCGGGCGAGATCGGACTGGAGGAGCGCGTCCATGCGATCATGTTGGCAGCTACCCGGGACGAACAACGTCCCGGGCAGGGAGGCACCCCTGGGGGAGACCGGACCCGAGCCGCCGTTCCACGGCTTCTTGTCGAACTGGCTGCGCATGGTGGTCGGCTTCGTGACGTTCGGCTGCCTCGGAACGCTGTACTACGCCGTCGCGCTGCTCGCGCTGCCGTCGGTGCGGCTGCGCCGGGCGATGGCGCGGGTGTATGCCAACGTCGCGTCGGGACTGGTGCTCCGCATCATCGGCTGCGAGCTGGACGTGGCCGAGCCCGCCCCGGCGGACGTCGGACCCGCGATCTTCGTGCTCAACCACGCCTCGGCGCTGGACGCGTTCGTGCTGATGGCGGTCTGGCCGCCCAAGGCGTGCGCGGTCGGCAAGAAGGAGGTCATCTGGTACCCCTTTTTCGGGATCGCGTTCTGGCTCGCGGGCAACCTGTTCATCGATCGCGGAGACCACGAGCAGGCGGTCGAGGCGATGGCCCGGCTGACCCGGCGGGTGCACGCCGAGGGGCTGAACCTGTGGATCGCCCCGGAGGGGACGCGGCAGTACAGCGGCCGGCTCGGGCCGTTCAAGAAGGGCTTCGTGCACCTGGCGCTGGCGACCCGCCTGCCCGTTCGCCCCATCGTCATCCACGACGCCCATCGGATCTGGCCCAACCGCACCTTCCGGTTGGCCCCCGGCACCGTCCGGGTCGAGGTGCTGGACGCGATCCCGACCGACGACTGGTCGGCGGACACGGTGGACGAGCACGTCCGGCAGCTGCGAGCGGTGTACGCCGAGGCGCTCCAGCCCCACCAGCGGCCGCTGGAGCTCTGAACCCTACGACGACAGGTCGTACTCGTAGGAGCGGTAGGTCTTGTAGATGGTCGCGCCGAGCTTCTCCAGGGCGCCGCGCATGCGCACGTTGTCCTCGAGGATGAGGGACGCCTCCGCGCCCTTGACGCCCATCGCGCCGCCGACCTCCCAGATCTTGACGTACAGCAGCGCGCCGAGCGGCAGCTTCTGGAACTTGCGGCGCACACCCAGGATGAAGACGCGCAGGTGGTCGATCTTCTTGCGCCCGGTCAGGAAGTGCCACCAGCCGAACGGGAAGATCCGTCCGTTCATCTTCTTGGCGACCTGGTTGTAGTCGGGGAGCGTGACGCAGGCGGCGGCCAGCTCGCCGTCGATGAAGGCGTACCAGACGAGCGACGGATCGATGACGGACTTCAGGTTCTTGGCGGAGAACATGAACTCCTCTTCGCTCATGAAGATGTGGCCCCAGTTGCGCTCCCAGGCGTCGTTGTAGAGGTCCCAGAAGAGCTTGATGTCCTCGTCGAACGTCTTCATGTCGGCGGGGCGGAGCTCGATGTTCGGGTTCCGCTTCATCACCCGGGCGGAGATCTTCTCGAAGCGGGGATCCACCGGGCCGTCGTTGACCAGCCAGTAGGCGTACCAGTCCATCACCTTGTGCAGCCCCAGCCGCTCGTACATCGGGCCGTAGTAGTCGCGGTTGTGGGGGTTGGCGATGCAGGGGTCGGTGTCGAAGCCGTCGACGAGCAGCCCGAACTCGTGGTTGCTGCTGAAGTTGAAGGGGCCTCGGGCGGTCTTGATCCCGCGCTCCGCGAGCCAGCTGCAGGCGGCGTCCCACAGCCCCTGGGCGACCGCCTCGTCGTCGATGAACTCGAAGAAGCCGAACATCCCGACGCCGGGCTCCTCCTTGAGCAGGTCCCGGTCGACCGTCGCGGCGATGGTGCCGACCGCCTTGCCGCCGCGGTACGCCATGAAGCACTGGACGTCTGCGACCTTGAAGTAGGGGTTCTTGCGCGGATCGAGGAACGCCTTGCGCTCCATGATCACCGGCGGCACCCAGTGCGGGTCGTCGGCGTAGATCGGCCACCAGCTCTTGACGAACCGGCCAGCGTCGCGGGGAAGGGTGATGGGTCGGATCTCGACGGTCGGCATGCCGGCGCTTGTCTACGCGGCGCCGCCCGCGCGGTCAATCTCGGCGCTTCATCCGCTGCCGGGTCGCCCGCTTGATCATCTTCGCGCGGGCCCGCTGCTGACGGCGCGCGAGGAAGCTGTCCTGGCGGCGCTCCTCGTGGGCCTGCTCGCGGAGCAGCTTGCGGTAGCCGTTGAGCCGGCCCGGCCTCAGCTGGTGGGTCCGGATCGCCTCCTGGACGGCGCAGCCGGGCTCGTCGGCGTGCTCGCAGTCGCGGAATCGACACTCCCGGGCGAACTCCTCGACGTCCTCGTAGACGGTGCCGGGACCGTCGCTGTCGGCCCACCACAGCTGCAGTTCGCGCAGGCCGGGGGTGTCGATCAGCAGGCCGCGCCCCTCGGGCAGGACGAGCAGCTCCCGCCGCACCGTGGTGTGGCGTCCGTGGGCGTCGTCCTCGCGGATCGCTTTCGTCGCCTGGCGCTCCTCCCCGAGCAGCCGGTTGGCGAGGGTGGACTTGCCGACCCCGGAGCTGCCGAGCAGCGCCAGGGTGCGGCCGCGCCCGAGCCACGGGGCGAGCTCGTCGACGCCGTCGCCGGTCAGCGCGCTCATCGCGACCCGGGGCAGGAGCCCCGCCAGGGAGCCGAGCTTCGCCACCCGGTCGTCGGGCCGGTCGACCAGGTCGGTCTTGTTGAGCACGAGCACCGGCTGGGTGCCGGCGTCCCACGCGGCGGTCACCCACCGCTCGATCCGGCGGGGGTTGTACTCGGCGTTCAGCGCGGTCACGAGCAACGCGACGTCGACGTTGGCGGCGAGCACCTGGGGCTCGGAACGGTCGCCCGCGGCGCGGCGGACGAACGCGGTCTTGCGGGGCAGCACCGCCTGGATCTGGGCGTCGGGGTCGACGGCGACCCAGTCGCCCACCGAGGGCAGATCGAGGCGGCTGGCGGCGTGGTGTCGCAGGCGCCCCGTCACCCGCGCGGCGTGTTGGCCGGCGGGCCCCACGACCTGGAGCAGCCCCCGGTCCTCCGCGACCACGCGGGCCGGTCGGAGGGGGGGAGCGGCGGGCAGGGAAGCGAAGTGCGGCTGGAGCTCGGGGCCCCAGCCCAGGTCGGTCAGATCGTGCAACGTGGATTCTCCGATAAGCTGGAGCCATGGAGGCTGCAAGCTCGGGAGTCATTCGAACGACCGGCGCGATTCTCTGGTACGAGGCCGCGACCTGGCAGGGCGCTCTCGAGACCGAGGACCGCCGGCACCTGCGCTTCGTGAACACGAAGTTCCCCTTCGAGCCGCGCGTCGGCGAGGTGGTCAGCGTCGTGCTGGACCCCTCGGCGGAGACGCTCGCGGAGCAGATCCGGGTGCGGACCCTCGGCGACGGACGTCGCGAGACGGTCACCATCGAGGAGGTCGACGTGCAGCCGGCCCTCGTCTCGGAGAAGCTCGGCGGCCCCGCGCGGCCCGCCGGTGTGGACGCCCCGCGGCTGCTCCGAACCGACGTCGACCCGAACGCCGTCAACTCCGGTGGCGGTGGCGGTGGCGGTGGCGGTGGAGGTGGCGGCCGCCGGCGTGGCCCCCGGCGCAAGTACCCGGCGCGACGCGAGGGCGAAGCGTTCGCCGTCGGCCAGTCCGTGATCCACCCCACCTACGGCCACGGCTTCGTCGAGATCTCGACCACCCGCGTGGCCCGCGTCAAGTTCGCCGGCCAGGAGCGCCAGGTGCGGGTCGCGGAGCTGCAGGCGGACGATTGAGGGCCTGGTCGCAGCCGCGGCCCGGGTTGTCGATCGACCGGGGGAGGACAAACCGTCCCAACCCGCGACGGCGGGAGTCTCCTCCGGCCACGAGGGTAGATCAGGCGGTCAGCCGCCGACGATCGGCTCGGCGACGAAGCGGCCCCAGGCGACGAAGCCGGCCATCGCGGCCAGCACGACCGGCGGGACGACCATCGGCACCTCGCTGCGCTTGAGGTGCGTCGCAGCCGCTCCGAGCATGACGAGGGCGAGCCCGACCGCCGCGATCGGTGAGAGGATCGGCACGATCCCGGTCGCCGCGGGCAGGACCACGCCGATGCCGCCCAGGAGCTCGGCGGCGCCGATCGCCTGGACCTGGCCGTCGCTGAAGTCCTCGGCCCAGCCCATGCCCATGCCGATGATGTCCTCGCGCGACTTCATCAACTTCATCGCCCCGGCCATGACGAAGGCAAAGGCGACGATTCCCGAAACGACCCAGATCGCGGTTCCCATGATGCTCCTCCTCGGCAGGGGTCCCGCCGGCGCGGCCAGTGTTGCACCGGCTCGGGGGGGGGGGGCGGGGGGGGGGGGGGGGGTAAACCGCCCGGGGACACGCCCACGCCCCCCTGCCGGGGGTGGGGGGGGAACGCCGCGAACCGG
>CAYQEG010000206.1:0-13634 GCA_964416435.1 uncultured Rickettsiales bacterium | reverse complement strand
GCCGACGATGACGACTCGGCCGACGATGACGACTCGGCCGACGATGACGACTCGGCCGACGACGACGACGACGCCACCCCCGACCTGACCTCGTTCCTGGTCGCCCACTACCCGCTCGACGGCGACGCGACGGACGTTTCGGTCCACGCCAACCACGGCTCGGTGATCGGCGCCGTCGTGGCCCCGGACCGCAACGGAGTCGCCGGCGGCGCGATGTCGTTCGACGGCGACGACGACCACATCGACGTGCCCGCCCACGCGGCGATCACGATGGACCAGGTGAACACGATCTCGGTCTGGTTCCTCGCGACGGACAACCCGGTCGCGACGGCCGGCTACCAGATGCTCCTGGACCGCACCGCGGGCTCCGACTGGGCGCTGTGGATGGACAGCGGCACCGCGATGACGTGGAGCAGCCACACCGGCAGCGGCTACGACTTCGTGACGTTCTCCCCGGGCCCGATCTGGAGCGGCGAGTGGCACCACGTGGTGGTGGTGAAGGACGGCGCGGACATCTCGATCTGGTTCGACGGCGCGCTGATCCACAGCCAGACCGTGGCGTCGAGCGTCCTGACGACGACGGCCAACCCGCTGGTGCTCGGCGCCGGGGGGACCCCCTGGGTCAACTCCAACTACAGCATGCTCGGCAGCCTCGACGACCTGCGGATCTACGACACGGCGTTGGCCGAGGCGCAGATCCTCGCCCTCTTCTCTCTATAGAACGAGCGCCCGGCGGCGGGCCCGGTCCCCCCAGGCCCCCCACGCGCAGAGCGCGACCAGCAGCAGCGCGGCGTCCGTCCACGGCCAGTACAGGCCCGCGCCGCTGAGCCCCTGCGCCACCAGCACCGCCAGGCCGCACGCCACCAGCCCGCCGAGCCCCCAGACCGGCCAGCCGGCCGGGTCCCGACGGCGGCGCAGCGCCAGGACCGCCGCGAAGAGCAGCCCGACCACCACCAGCCCGCCCGCCCTCGCGCCCATCCCGACCCGAACCAGGGCGTCGTCGCCGAGCAGGTCCTGCACCGACAGCGCGAGCACCTCGACGCCGTACCAGTCCCCCGCGGGGGTGCGGTGGCGGTCCTGGGTGCCGAGTCGGCCCCCGACCAGCACGAGCGCGTCGGCGAAGTGGGCCGGGTCGAACCGACCGCCGTAGACGTCCGAGTAGGCGTAGTGACGGAACCCGGGCCGGTCCGGGAACCGGAGCAGCCGTCGCCCCGCGGGGGCCGAGAGCGCGCGGTCACCGAGGACCAGCACGTCCGGCCCGTTCCACTTCGGGGTCGTCCCCTGCGCCGCCGCCACCGCCGCCGCCGCGACCGACCACTCCGGGGCGCCGTCGGCGGGATCCCGCCAGCCGACCGCGGCCTGCCGCACGAGGCCGCCGGGCTGCTCCCGGATGAGCTCCGCGCTCGCCACCGCGGTCGCGGCGGACGCGAGGGCGGGGTCCGGGCCGTCCCACCGGCCGGCGCTGCTGCGCGCGGGCAGGATCACCTCGGCGCCGGCGGCCCGGGTCGCCGCGACGGACGCCCGCAGCGCCTCCAGCGACGAGGCGTCGCCCCCCCGGAACCAGACGTCGAACGCGACGACCGACGCGCCCGCGTCAGCCAGCCGGGCGAGCACCACCGGGTGGGTGGCGCGGTAGCTCTTGTGGTCCGCGAAGCTCGCCGGGTCTGCCGGCGCGACGGGGCCCGAGGCCAGCGGGGCGGGCGACTGGGCCGCGGCGGGGTCGTCGTCCCGGGACCAGGTCACCAGGACGACCCGATCGGACAGCGCCTCGTCCGGCAGGGGGGCGACGCCGGCGGGGTAGCCCAGGAGCGCGGGGATCTCGAGCAGCCCCAGGGTCAGGGCGACCAGGGCGACCGTCGTGATCACGAGCGGCGCCGGCACGAGCGGCGTGGAGCGGCCGACGCCGAGCCCCCACAGCAGCTCCGCCGCCTCGTCCAACGTCGACAGCGGGACCGCGCCGCGGCCGTCCGAGCCGGGGGGCACGAGCACCCGCCCGATCCCCGCGTCCGCCGCCGCCGCGAGCTTGGGGCCGACGCCCGCGACCGGCACGAGGTGGCCGTCCAGGGCGAGCTCCCCCGTGACCGCTACGTCCGGCGGGATCGGCCGACCGGTCGCCCGCGCGACCACCGCCAGCCCGACGGCGAGGCCGATGGACGGCCCGACCACCGCGTCCCGGGCCCCCCCGACCTGCCAGCTCACCTCCAGGTCCGACGCCTCGGCGCTGTAGCCCAGGCGACGCAGCAGCGCCGTCGCCGCCGTGACCGCACGCCGCGCCGCCGTCGTCGCCGCCTCGTCGGCGGAGCCGAGCGCGAGCACGCTGCCGCGACCCTGGCTGGCGACGATCTCGACCGTCAACTCCGAGAGCACCCCCGCGCCGCCGGCGACGTCGACCAGGAGCACCGGCACCCGCCAGGACGACGGTTTGAGGGTGGCGAGCCGCGCGGCGAGCCCTTCGCGGAGCGCCCGGTCCGACTCGGGGAGCGGGCCGAACGCGGCGGCCTCCGCCTCGCTGAGGACCGCCACCGCGGCGCGGAGCTCGGCCGCCCCGGCCAGGTCGGCGCCCTCCTCGCGAATCCGCGGGAGCAGGCGCCGTCGACGGGCCGCCAGCGCGTGGGCGTCCTCCCGGCCAGCGGCCTCGAGGTAGCCGCGGAGCGCGTCGCCGAGGGGCCCTTCGCTCACGCGTGTCGATCCCGTCGGAGGCGACCCGCGCCGAGCACGAACAGCAGCGCGCCCGTGAGCGCCTCGGGCTCGGGCGCCTCGCCGCAGATCAGGCCGTACTCGTCCCGGGCGCCGCACCGCTCGAACGCGGCGGCGCTGTCGTCGTCGTCCCCGGCCGACGTGTCGTCATCGTCCGTCGCGTCGTCATCGTCCGTCGCGTCGTCGTCATCCGTCGCGTCGTCGTCGTCCGTGCCCGAGTCGTCGTCGTCGCTCCCCGAGTCGTCGTCGTCCCCCGACGAGTCGTCATCGTCGGTCGCCGAGTCGTCGTCGTCCGCCGACGAGTCGTCGTCGTCGCCCCCCGTGTCGTCGTCGTCCCCCACCGACGAGTCGTCGTCGTCCCCCGCGGGGCAGTACGAGTCGTCGGCCTGGGCGGCGACCAGGTTCTCCAGCAGCGCAGCCTCCGTCATCGCCTGCCACTCGAGGTGGATCGTCGTCGCGAGCACCCGGCCGGAGCCGAACTCGTAGTCGATGAGCAGCGGCAGCGCCGGCGGGCCGGGCTCGTGGAGCACCACCGTCTCCGTCGCCGCGGACGTCTCGACGCCGCCGGTGGCGGGGAAGGACGCCGCGTCGAACACCACCGGCACCGTCACCCCGGCGAGCAGCGGGTGGGTGGGATCCGGCGCCTCCCCCGTGAACGCGAGGGCGTCGGGCGGGGCGCGCGTCAGCCCCGCGGGGCCGACCGTCCAGCCGGGGACCGGCAGCGAGCCGATGTTGCCGTGCCACTGGAGCACCCGGCAGCAGGCCCCGGTCAGCCACGTCTCCAGGTCGGCCCGCAGCACCGCCAGCTCGGAGTAGAAGTCGGCGTCCTGGGCGCTGGCGACGATGACCCGGGTGTAGTCGTCCAGCGTCACCGTGTTGATGTCCGCCGGGCCGATGGTCGTCACCGTGCCGCCGGCGGCGATGACGACGTCGACGACGGACACCCCGGCGGGGGCCGCCGTCTGCAGGAGCAACACGCTCTCCGCCTGGTCGTCGCAGGTGTCGGCGAAGGCGGGAGGGGCGAGCAGCCCCGTGGCCAGGACGAGCAGCGGCGCGAGGGCTCTCACAGGCGCACCTCCACGTACAGCAGCAGATCCGCCCGCTGGGACGGAACCACCACGGGCTCCAACCGGAACGCGTCGCCGTAGACCCGACGCACCGACCCGCCGATGCGCCCCTCCAGGGTCAGCGCGAGGCGGCGCCCGATCATCACCCCCACCCCCAGGTCCAGGGTGCCGCCGGGCTCCGCCGACAGCACCCGCTCGCACGCGATCGGCTCGACGCAGCGCTCGCCGAGCAGGAGGTCGAAGCTGGCCCCGAGCGACAACGTCAGGGCCTTCACGTCCGCCACCCAGCGCAGCCCGAGCGCGGTCGGGAAGGCGAGCGTGAGCCGGGGGTCCTCCGGGCCCAGGCGGCGGGCCATCAGGCCGCCCCCGGCGGCCAGCCACACGGGCCCCGCCACCCGGAGCCGCGCCCTCAGCTGCGCCTGGCCCCAGGCTCGCTCCTGCGCGGCGCCGAAGCCGAAGCCGACGCCGATCCGGAGCCGGTCGGCCCGGGACAGCGACCCGCCGTTGGCCAGCGTGAGCCCCCGCGCCGTTCGAGCCAGCGCGCGCCTGCGCGACGAGCCGACCCCGACGACCGCTCCCATCGCGCCGCCGCCCTCGAACACCACCCGCTCCCCCGGCCCGAGCAGCGCCTCGCCTTCCTCCCCCCGTACACGCACGGCGCCTTCGAGCACCGCCACCTCGCCGCGCTGACCGTCGTAGGTCACCACGAACTCCGTGCCCTCCACGAGCACCTCGACACCCTCGACCTGCACCCCGAACGCGGCCCGCACCCGGTACAGGGCCGTGCCGACGTGCTGCCTCCAGGTGGTGCGAACCTCCAGCCGGGAGTCCTCGGCGATGGCGACGCTCCAGCCGTCGGGGGTCGTGACGACGCAGCTGGCGCGGCCGGTGACGATGACGTCGCCCTCGAAGATCCCGGTCCCCCTCGCGCCGACCAGGCGCTCCTCCCCGCGCTCGATCGTCACCCGCTCGCTCGGGCGGTCCACCTCCTCGAGGAAGCCCGCCCGACGCTCCTGCACCAGGGTCAGCTCCCCGTACGGCTCGGCCGCGACGGCCTGGCCGGCGAGCGACAGCGCCAGCAGGACGATCAGGACGGGGAGGACCCTCAAGAGGCCTCCTGGTCGAGGGCCCAGGTGTCCCCGTCGGCGGTCAGCTCGATCCGCCGCACCGGGTTGAAGTCGTCGCCGCCGAGCAGGTCGTCCGCCGACCCGATGCCCACCGCGGCGCCGGCCGACAGGTCCAGGCCGACCGCGATGTCCACGTCCACCAGCCGCGCCTCACCCCGGCCCGGCCCCGCCGGGGGCGCCGCCTCGACCGCCAGGTACAGCCAGCCCGCCTCGTCCAGCCCGAGCACCAGCCTCCAGCCACCGCCGGCGTACCGGGCCGGCCAGGGGTCCACGCGGTCGGCGGCTCCCGGGGCCGCGGCGAGCCGGCGGGCGGCGGGCGCCGCGCCCAGGGCCAGCGTGCCCTCGAGCAGCTCGGCGATGAGCAGCGAGCGCTCGGCGTAGAAGGCGACCGACGCCTCGTCCCCGCCGTCCGCCCAGTCGGCGAGGGTGGCCAGGTCCGGCACGGTGGGCGCCGCCGCCCCCGACGCCGCGTCCCGGCGCAGGTGCACGAGCGCCCCCCAGGCCGCCGTCGGATCGGCCGCGAGCAGGGCCGCGTCGTCGGGCGCGGCGCCCAGGCGTTCGTCGAGCAGGGTCGGGTCGATGGTCACGGCGCGGTCCCTTCTTCGGCCATCAGCTCGGCGCGGATGCCCGGCACCGTCACGAGCACGCCGAGCAGCAGCTCGGCGGCCTCCTTCGGGCGGAGCGAGGCGGCGGCGGCGCGCTTGACGCCGACGGCGGCGAGCACCCGCCCCAACAGCTTGTCGCAGATCGCCTGCAGCGCGCGCGTGACGGCGACGGGGTTGCGCAGGTCGGGCAGCTCGTCGGGGATCTCCCGGTACGGCCGGCCCGCGAGGAGCAGGACCAGCAGCCGACGCTCGGTCCCGTCCAGCTCCGCGAAGGCGGCCGCGGCGGCTCCCCGCACGGCGACGGCGTCCGTCACCTCGGGGGTCGTGGCCGCCGGCTCGGCCGCGTCGAAGGCGGTCGGCTCGATGGCCGCGTCCTGGAGCAGCCGGGAGATCTCACCGGGGTACATCGGCGCGCCGCGCTTGCTGAGCACGATCTGCACCCGGGCCGACACGGACCATCCGCCCCGCCGGCGCAGCGCCCCGACCACCGCGTCGGGGTCCCAGTCAGCCCGCGCGGCGCGGTGGCCGTCGGGCCAGGCGTGGAGGCCGTAGCGGGGGTAGCCGTCCCGCCGCCCGGCGAAGGGGGCGCACTCGGCCCGGAGCACGGCCACCACGGCGCGGTGCAGCTCCTCGCGGGCGAGCCACGCGGGGTGGCGGCGCACGTTGTGGCTGTACTGGGCGCGCAGCGCCTCGCGGGTGACCGACAGGCGGGCGGAGAAGGAGTGGTAGCGGGCCTGGCGGTCGGCCATCCGCTCCTGCAGGTAGCAGTCGAACGGCGTGCGCTCGGAGAAGGGGAAGCGGCCGATGGTGCGGCCGTCGAGGTCGGTGAAGACGCGGTGCACCAGGCTCGCCATGGCCTCCTCCGTCCTGCTCCCGAGCTCGAAGTAGACGCTCGGGTAGCGCCGCGCCACCCCCCGGACCCCGCGCTGGCAGGCGTCCAGGAGGTGGCGCGATGCGGGCGAGCGGTCCTGCCGGTGGTCGGCGATCCAGCTCACCCAGTTGCTCGAAGGGTCCACTCGCTACGCTCCCGCCCGTCGGGAGCGTAGCAAGCGGCCCCGTCGGGGTCGGTCGCTCAGTTGACGTGCACGACCTGGTCGCACGACTCGTTGTTGCTCGAGTCGGGGTCCGGGTCGGCGCCGGTGACCGTCGCGCAGTTGGTCGCGACGTCGCTGTGGGGCCACTCGTCGATCGGAGCGACGTCGACGATGAGGTCGAAGCTGCTGCTGTCGCCGGGCGCCAGGGGCGGGCCGATGTAGCTGCAGTCGACGGTCTGGGGGCCGCCCCCGCTCACCGCGCAGGACCACTCGCTCGGGTTGCTCGTCGAGACGAACCAGTAGCCGGCGGGCATCGGGTCGCTGACGTCGAACGCGACGGCGGTGCCGGGGCCGTTGTTGGTCACCTCGATGGTGAACGTGCCCTGGCCGCCGTAGTGGAAGTTGCCCTGGTGGGTCTTGGAGATGGCCAGGTCGACCTCGCCGTTCGGCTCGATCGAGCAGCACTCGCCGTCGGCCGCCGTGACGATGCCGCTGACGTTCAGGCCGGAGACGTTGCCCCAGTTGTTGACGTCGACCTGGACGCAGTTCTGGCCGGGCTTGAACAGCGTCGGGTCGGACTCGTCGAAGATCAGGGCGTCGGGGTCGTTGAACGCGCCGGCGGTGCCGGAGATGGGGGTCAGCGGGGCGCCGTTGAGCCGCACCTGCTCGATCGTGTTGTCCGCCCGCATCTCGAGGTACAGGTTCGGGTTGCCGGCCAGGCCGTCCTGGCACCAGCAGCGCTCGTAGGTGTAGATGCCGCCGGGCACGCTGAGGGGACGGGCCGACGCGGTGCCGTCGTCGTCACCCGCGATCCAGCCGCTGCCGGTGAAGGGCGGCAGCCAGCCGGGGTAGGTCGCGACGATCGTGGCGGAGCGGGGCACGACGCCGCCGCTGGGGTCGACCACGATGTTCCAGTCGTCGTCCGGGTTGCCCGGGGACGGGGTCATGCCGGTGGTGTTGTCCAGGCCGGTGGAGACGTCCTCGTCCAGGTCGCCGCAGCCGACGGGGGTCTCGACGCAGGACAGGTTGTCCGACGGGTCGACGTCGGCGAACGCACCGCTCACGTCGGCGCAGTTCTCGATGAGCTCACCGCCGGGCCACGTCGCCGGGTCCGCGAGCTGCACGATGAGGTCGAAGGACGTGCTGTCGCCGGGCGCCAGGGGCGGGCCGATGTAGGAGCAGGTGACGACCTGGGGGGGCGTCGCGGGGGCCGCCGAGCAGCTCCACTCCGACGGGTTGGTGCTCGACACGAACGTGAGGGCGGGGTCCAGGGGGTCGACGACCGTGATGGTGGACTCGGGCAGGGAGCCCTGGTTCATCACGTTGATGGTGTAGGTCGCCTGGTCGCCCATCGTGAACGAGGCGGCGGCGGTGTACTTGCGGATGGCGAGGTCGGACTGGCCCTGCAGCTCGCAGCACTGACCGTCGATCGCCTCGATGCTACCGGCGACGTCCAGGCCGGTGACCACGGACTGCGTGTCGAGCACGTCGACCTGGACGCAGTTGCGGCCGGCCTCGAACAGCGCCGGGTCGTCCTCGAAGTACTCGAGCGCCTGGGGGTCGTTGAACGCGCCGAGGGTGCCGGCGGTCGGGGTCAGCGCCACGCCGTTGAGGCGGACCGCGGTGACCATGTCGTCCGCGCGCATCTGCAGGCTGAGCTCGGGGTCGCTGAACGCCTCGTCCATGCACCAGCAGCGCTCGTAGGTGTAGCTCGCGGAGCCGAACGTCCAACCCGCGGTGCCGGAGCCCGGCGCGCTGGAGGTGGGCGACAGCCAGTTCGAGCTGCCCAGGGGGGTCAGCCAGCCGCCGAACGGGTTCACCACGTCGGGCTGCCGGGGCACCACGCCGCCGGCGCCGTCGAAGATCAGCGTCCAGTCGTCCTCCGCGGCGCCGGGGGTGGCGGGCGCGGCGGCGATGTCGTCGTAGCCGGTGTCCAGCGGCTCGCGGAGGTCGCCGCAGCCGACCTCGTCGACGACGCAGGACTCGTTGTTGCCCTCGTACGAGTCGGCGAAGTAGTCGTCGCCCTGCAGGATCGTGGCGCAGTTCTCGATCTCCTCGCCGGACAGCGCGGGATCGACGTTGACGTTGATCACGATGGGCACGAGCGAGACCGGGGAGGTCGGCAGCGAGCCCGAGAAGCAGCAGTCGACGATGCCGCCCGACTCGCTGCAGTTCCACGCGGACGACGCGCTGAAGCCCGAGTAGCTCAGGCCGGCGGGCAGCACGTCCTGCACGCAGAGGAGGCCGTCGCGGCAATGCTCGTCGCCGTAGTAGTCGACGTAGAGGGTGTACTGGCCGGTGCCGCCGGCGCTCAGCGGCTCGCTGACGACCTTGTCGATGGACGCGTCGCAGTCACAGTCGGGGGCCTGGGGGGCGGAGCCGCCGGGCGGCTGGTCGACGGGGGTGTCGTCGACGGGTTCACAGGAGTAGGCGTTGAGCGAGGCGGCCAGCAGGACGAGCCCGGTGACCTTGGAGAGGGTGTGCATGGTTCGAACTCCTCGAGTTGGGCAGGCCGGTGGGCCCGCCGTCGATTCGGGGAGTCACGAAGAGACGGTCTGACGACCTTTTTCAGACTTTTTCAGATTTCTCCGTAGACTCGCCGCGGCCAACGTTCGGAGCCCCCATGAACCGTCTCGCCCTCCTCGTCTTCGCCACCGCCGCCCTGTCCGCCTGCACGCCGCCGCCGGAGGCGCCGACGGACCTGAGCGACCTGTCCCTGTTCCTGTTCGCGGAGTTCGACAACGAAGACCCGCTGGTGATGCAGGCCGGCGTCGTCAACATGCTCGCGTTCCTGGAGGGCTTCGAGGCCGACGGGGGCGACCTGTCGGTGGGCAGCGCCGTCGGCGACCGCGCCTGGAGCCTGCCGGTCCTGGACGAGGCCAACTGGGGCGGCGCGCCGCACTGGGACGGGCACCTGGTCGAAGATCAGCTGCCCGTCGCGGTCGCGGCCCGCAGCGAGTACGGCGGCGCGGCACACGCCGAGCTCGTCGGACTGGCCGACCAGACGCCGCTGGAGAGCTCCAGCAGCGCCGCCTACGACCGCACCTTCGTGACCAGCTTCGACGACTGGCTGGCCGGCGACGTCGACAGCCTCGAGACCAGCAACGAGATCCACCGGCAGAACATCCTGCTCGACCTCGTCTACACCGCCTTCAAGGACTACCGCTGGGTCGAGCTGCCGGACGACGGCGGCATGGCGGTCGTCTCCCGCTCCTGGATCACGGAGCAGTACATCAACGACAACGGCGTCGACACGATGGACTTCTTCAGCAACGTGGAGCTGACCGTGCCCAGCGGCGACGGCACGCTGCGGTACAACGCCCTGTGGGGCGCGGTGATCTTCGACCCGGCGCTCGACGAGACGGTGCTCGTGAACACCGCGCGCAACGGCATCCGGGACGGCTTCCAGAACACCGAGGACTACCTCGCAGCCAACTGACCAGGCCGCTACAGTCCACCCATGAAGATCTCGATCGAGTACTGCGTCGCCTGAAACTACCGTCCGCGCGCCGACAGGTTGTCGGCCCAGTTGCAGGAGCGGTACGGGGCCACCATCACGCTGGTGCGGGGTCGCGGCGGCGTCTTCGACGTCTCCGTAGACGGCGCGCCGCTGTTCTCCAAGCACGCGCTCGGCCGCTTCCCCGAGGCCGGCGAGATCGAGCGACTGATCGACGCACAGACCGCGTGACGCTGCGCGGAGCGCGCCGGTAGGGCACCATCGGGCTGTGGATCTGCCGTCCGAGTTCGAAGCGCTGAAGACCATCGTCGGGGCCCCCGGCGAGACCATCAAGCCGGGCCACGACTCCGACCTCGCCTCGTTCGAGGGGCGCGCCATCGCCGACCTCGCGGCGATCGGTGACCGCCACACGCTGTCGGGCCGCCTGGAGATCCTCGGCACCCTCGGCGAAGGCGGCATGGGCGTCGTCCGCCTCGGCCGCCAGCTCGCCCTGCACCGCGAAGTAGCCGTCAAGGAGCTCCTCGAGGCGCGCCGCGGCAGCGACAGCTCGGTGCTCAAGCTGCTGCAGGAGGCCTGGCTCGCCGGCTCCCTGGAGCACCCCAACGTCGTGCCCGTCTACGACATCGAGGTGGAGGAGGACGGCGAGCCCCGCATCGTGATGAAGCGCATCCAGGGCAGCCCCTGGGGCGACCTGATGGCCGACGGCGAGGCGGTCGCCGAGCGCTTCGGCGAGCACGACCTGCTGGAGTGGAACCTGATGGTCTGGCTCCAGGTGGCCAACGCCGTCCGGTACGCCCACGACCGCGGCATCGTGCACCTCGACCTCAAGCCGGACAACGTGATGCTGGGGGCGTTCGGGGAGGTCTACCTCGTGGACTGGGGGCTGGCGATGAGCCTCGAGCCGGGCGGCGACGGGCGGTTCCCCCTGGCGTCGGCCGTCAACGAGGTGATCGGCACCCCCAGCTACCTCGCCCCCGAGATGCTCAGCCGGGATGGCAGCAAGCTGTGCCGGCAGACCGACGTCTACCTGATGGGCTCGGTGCTCTTCGAGATCCTGTCCGGGAGCCCGCCCCACCAGGGCGACTCCCTGATCGCCATCTTCTACCAGGCCGCCACGACGACCCCGGAGCTGCCCGACGCGGTGCCCGAGGAGCTGCGGGCGATCTGCCGGCGCGCGATGGCGATGGATCCGGCCGATCGATACGAGTCGGTCGACGCGTTCCGCGCCGCGGTGCGCCTGTACCTGCAGAGCCGGGGCTCCCGGGCGCTCTCGGACGAGGCCCGCAAGCAGATGGAGGTCCTGCACAGCGCCACCGGGAAGCCGCTGTCCGCGGAGCCCGAGGAGGCCCAGGCCCAACGCGACGAGGTGCACCGGGCGTTCAACGAAGCGCGCTTCGGCTTCCGCCAGGCCCTCGCGGCGTGGCCCGACAACCGAGACGCGACGGACGGCCTGCGCGAGACGCTCCTCACGATGGTGGAGCTGCTCCTCGGGGCCGGCGACGCCCCCGCCGCGGCCAGCATGCTCAGCCAGGCGGAGGACCCGCCCGCCGAGCTCCGGGGGCGCGTCGAGGAGGCCCGGCGACGGCACGCCGCCGAGGCCGCCCGGATCAAGGAGCTCGAGCGGCTCGGGGACGACATGGACCTGGCGATCGGTCGGCGCACCCGGCTGTTCGTGCTCGGGCTGCTCGGCACGCTGTTCGCGTGCTACCCGCTGTACGCCTGGATCTTCCCCGGCTCCCCCGAGAGCTACCAGCGGCAGTTCACGATCCCGGCCTTCTACCTGGGCCTGGCCCTGGTGCTCGGCTACTTCGGCCGGGAGTCGCTCGGGCGGACCCTCGTCAATCGACGCCTCTTCTCCACCCTCGTCACCCTGCTCCTGGCGCAGATGCTGCTCGTCGGCATCGCCTGGTGGCACGAGCTCGGCTCCGCGGCGGTGGCGGCCTTGATGTTCTTCCTGTGGACCCTGGTCAGCTCGTTCATCGCCCAGCTGATCGAGCACGCTGACGCTGGACTGGACCGCTAGCGAGACCGACGACAGCCGGGGCTTCGCGTTCGGCGACGTCGACGGGGATGGCGACGTCGACGTCGTGTTCGCCAACGACAACCAGGCCAACCGGCTCTACACCAACTCTGGCGGCAGCTTCTCGTCCGCCTCCACCACCACCGAGACCGACGAGAGCACCGACCTCTGCCTCGTCGACCTGGACTTCGACGGCGACCTCGACCAGGTGGTCGCCAACGAGAACAGCGACCACAACCGCATCTACCGGAATGACGGCAGCGGCGGCTTCACGTTGTACGCGACCGACTCCCTGGGCAAGAAGGACCGCGCCATCGGGTGCGCCGACCTCGACGGCGACGGCGACGTCGACTTCGTGACCGGCACCAACAACCAGCCGCTGTACTTCTGGGAGAACCACCACGTCGGCGACGACCTGCTGCCGAGCAACCCCACGGCCGCGACGATCGACGCGCCGGTGAGCACGCCCGAGGCCGACGGCATCTCCAGCCCGACGGCGGTGACCGGGTCGTCGGTGACCGTCTCCTTCACCCTGATCGATCCCGAGTCCGAGCCGGCCGACGTCACGCTGGAGTACTCCGAGGTGCTCGGCGGCGCCTGGGGCGCCGCCACGACCTCCGGCGACCCCACCGAGCTGGCGAGCAGCCCGTCGCCGCGTGGGAGCACGCGGGGGGGGGGGGGGGCGCGGGGGGCCCCCCCACGACGTCGGGCGACACCACGGAGCTGGCGAGCAGCCCGTCGGGCACGTCGCACACGCTCACCTGGGACGTCGCGACCGACGGCCTGCAGTCGGACACCGTCAGGCTGCGAGTGGTCGTCGAGCCGGCCCCGCCGGCGCTCGTCGGCGCGCCCAGCCAGCTGCCGACCGCCACGTCCGCCGTCTCGATGCCCTTCCGGGCCTGGGAGTGCTTCCCCCTGGACGCCGACGGCGACGGCTCCAACTGCGACGCCGACTGCGACGACGGCGACGCCTCGATCTACCCCGGCGCCCTCGAGATCCCCGACGACGGCATCGACCAGGACTGCTCGGGCACCGACTCGGTCACCTGCTACTTCGACGACGACGGCGACGACTACGGATCGTCCGTCGTCCTCATCTCGGCCGACGACGACTGCGACGACGCCGACGAGGGCAGCTTCACCGGGGACTGCGACGACACGGACGCCTCGATCCACCCGGGCGCCCCCGAGACGCCGGACGACGGCATCGACCAGGACTGCAACGGCGCCGACTCGGTCACCTGCTTCTACGACGGCGACGGCGACGGCTTCGGGGACGGCGCCCTGATCAGCGCCGACGAAGACTGCGCCGACGTCGGCGAAGCGTCGGTCGGCGGCGACTGTGACGATCTGAACCCCGCCATCCACCCCGACGCGACCGACGTCCCGGACAACGGCGTCGACGAGGACTGCTCCGGGACCGACTCCATCACCTGCTTCGCCGACAACGACGGCGACGACTTCGGCGTCGGCGCCCTGATCAGCGACGACGACGACTGCGACGACGGCAATGAGGCCCCCGCCGGCGGCGACTGCAACGACAGCGACGCCACGGTCTACCCCGGCGCCCCCGAGACCCCCGACGACGGCATCGACCAGGACTGCTCCGGCGCCGACTCCATCACCT
>CAYQEG010000205.1:947-13679 GCA_964416435.1 uncultured Rickettsiales bacterium | reverse complement strand
GTCGTCGGCCTCGTCGCAGTCGCCCTGGCAGGAGGACCAGGCGTCGGCGTCGTCGTCGGCCGGGGTGAGGGTGGGGTCGGCGTCGTCGCAGTCGCCGTCGCACTCGCTGAACCCGTCGCCGTCGTCGTCGGACTCGGCGAGGTCGACCTGGTCGTCGCAGTTGTTGTCGTCGATGCCGTCGCACGCGGCCGACGCCCCGGGGTGGGCGGCGGGCTCGTCGTCGTCGCAGTCGCCGAGGCACTCGGTCCAGGAGTCGCCGTCGTCGTCGGTCTCGTTGGGGTCGGTGACGCCGTCGCAGTCGTCGTCCGTGTTGCCGTCGCAGGTCTGCTCGGCCCCCGGGAAGACGTCCGCCTGGTCATCGTCGCAGTCGCCGACCGTCGAGCCGTCGCAGCACTGCGCGCCAGCGCCGACGTCCGCGCCGACGCAGTACCCGTCTCCGTCCCCGTCGGCCGTGTCCCAGCCCACGTCGACCGCCCCGTCGCAGTCGTTGTCCAGGCAGTCCATGACGTCGGGGGCGCCGGGGTGGACCTGGGGATCCGCGTCGTCGCAGTCCCCGTCCTCGACGCTGTAGCCGTCCAGGTCGCCGTCGGCGGGGTCGCCGTCGACGCAGTCGTTGTCGATGCCGTCCCCCGGCACCTCCTCGGCGTCGGGGTGGACCGCGTCGTCCGCGTCGTCGCAGTCCCACAGGGAGCTGCCCTCCGGCGCGTTGCCGGGGAAGCCGTCTCCGTCCGCGTCCTCGCCGTCCACGCCGTCGCAGTCGCTGTCCTGGTCGTCCCCGAAGGGGTCGGGAGCGTCCGGGTGCGTCTCGGGGTCCTCCGGGGCGCAGTCCTCGGCGTCCTCCCAGCCGTCCCGGTCGAAGTCGTAGCGCAGGTCGGTCGAGCATGCCCCCAGCGCGAACGCGAGGGCCAGGATCGTCAGTGGGGCTCGCGGCACGATCAGCCGATCGCGACCATCGCCCGCTTGAGCACGTCGCGCGCCTCTGCGGTGCCTTCGAGCTCGATGGATTTGCGCGCCGCGTCGGCCGCGTCCTTGTACTTGCGGGCCTCGAGCAGGCAGCGGGCCCGCCCGGTCCAGAGCTCCGCGAGGTCGTCGCGCCACTCGAGCAGCGCGTCGTAGACGTCCGCCGCCTCGTTGAAGCGGCCCTGGGACAGGAGCCCGGGGCCGATCCGGAGCCGCTCGGCGACGGCCAGCCGCTCGGGCATGCGGTCGACGACGTCGAGGATCGCGTTGCAGGCGCCCTGCACGTCGCCGTGGGCCCACAGCCAGCGGGAGCGGGTCCGCAGCACGTCGGAGTTGCCGGGGTAGCGCCCCATCAGCTCGATCAGCGCGAACCGGGCGGCGTCGAGCTTGCCCAGCCCGACCTGGGCCCGGACCCGCATGATCTGGGCGTCCCGGTTGTGGGGATCCCGCTCCAGGGCGTCGTTCGCCAGCCTCAGCACCGCGGCGAGGCCGGACTTGCGGTAGCGGTGTTGGCGCGCCCGGGAGCGGATCCAGACGGCCCGGGCGAGCTCCGCCCGACACTCTGCTCCGCTCGACCAGTGCTCCTTCGCCTCCAGCATCGCGTCGACCGCCCGATGGAGCGTGTCCGCCGCCGCCACGCCGCCGTCGGTCCGGGGGGCGAGCCGCTCCACGAGCTGCTCCGCCTCGTCCATCAGGGCCCGGGCTTCGTCCAGCCGGGTGCCACCCGCGTCCTCGTCCGGCCAGACCGTGGGGTCGTCTTCATCGAGGCCGACGTCGATCTGACGGATGAAGCCGTGGAGCGCCTCCAGCTCGGCCCGGTCCCGGGCTGACTCCACGGGGCGGCAGTCCTCGTGGGTGCGCGGAGCGTCCACGTCGATCGTGAGCGGCTGGTCGGCGTAGACCTCCTCGGCCAGCCGCACGGTCTCCGAAGCGGCCCGCCGCTCCGCTTGCCGCGCCTTGTACCAATCGACCAGCACCGGGGTGACGGCGGCGCCCAGGGCGACGCCCGCCACGACGAGCACCAGCGGCAGGAGCATCGTGCCCATCGCCGGCTAGCCCACCGCTCCGGCGTCGCGCAGCGCGGCGATCGCGGCGTCGTCCAGGCCCAGGTGCTCCCGGAGCACGCCGTCGGTGTCGGCGCCCAGCAGCGGGGGGGCCGAGTACTCCGCGACGGGCGTGCGGTCGAGGTGATAGGGCGAGCCGATCATCTCGAACGCCCCGACGGTCGGGTGCTGCATGGTGATGAGCATGCCGGCCGCCGTCGTCTGGGGGTGTCGGATCGCTTCGTCGGGGCGCAGGATCGGCCCCGCGGGCACCCGGATCGCCTTGAGCCGGGCGATCCAGTCGTCCCGCGTCCGCTGCTTGACGATGGGCGCGAGCGCGTCGGCGAGCGCCTGCCGATCCAGCACGCGGCCGTTGTTGGTCGACCACTCGGGTCGCCCGCGGACCGGCTCGAACTCGGGCAGCGCGCACATGCGCTCCCACTGGGCGTCGTTGCCAGCGGCGAGCAGCAGCCAGCCGTCGGACGCCTCGAACGGCTCGTAGGGGGCGACGTTGGGGTGGGCGTTGCCCAGGCGGGGGCTCGGCTGGCCCGAGATCAGCGTGTTGCCGGCGACGTTGGCGAGCCACGCGAGGTGGGTGTCGAACAGGGAGATGTCGACGTGCTGGCCGACCCCGTCCCGCTCGGCGGTCCGCAGCGCCGCGAGCGTGCCGAGGGCCGCGTTGAGCCCCGTGGTGAGGTCGACGATCGGCACCCCGACGCGGTACGGCGGCCCCTCGATGGGGCCCGTCAGCCCCATCACCCCGCCGTAGCCCTGCACGATCAGGTCGTAGCCGGGCTCCCGGGAGAGCGGGCCGGACTGGCCGAACGCCGTCACCGACGTCATCACCAGCTTCGGGTTGTGCTCCCGCAGGACATCGAAGCCGAGGCCGAGCCCCGCCAGCTTGCCGGGCGGGAAGTTCTCGAACACCACGTCGACCGTCGCCGCCAGTTCGCGCACCACCCGCTTGCCTTCGCCGTGCTTCAGGTCGATGGCGATGGACCGCTTGTTGCGGTTCACGGACAGGAAGTAGGCCGACTCGCCCGCCTTCATGTGGGGGCCCCAGCGGCGGGTGTCGTCCCCGCCGACCGGGTGCTCCACCTTGAGCACGTCGGCGCCGAGGTCGCCGAGGATCTGGGTGGCGTAGGGGCCCGCGAGGATGCGGCTGAGGTCCAGGACGCGGACGCCGTGCAGGGGAGGGGCGATGGAGGTCATGCGGTGCGCTCGAAGACGTCGACCCAGTCGGCGAACCCGGCCGACCCGGCGAGGTCGATGCCCTCCTCGCGGAGCAGGCGGGCCGGCTCGGGCTCACCCCGGGCCTTGTGGGCTTCGGACAGGTACCACGTGGCGGCGAGCGCCAGCGGCAGGTTGTGCTGGACCAGCTCGTCCGGCGGAGGCTGGGGATCGTCGGGGCGCCCCAGGCGACCGAGGGCGGCCGACCGGATCGACCGCGCGTACCAGGCGACGGGGTGGTGCATCTCCTCCGTCGCTCCCTCGATGACCCGGTCCAGGAGCGGGACCGCGCGGGCGTACTGGCCGCGGTCGTACATCAGCTCCGCCCGGCAGAGGGCGACCTCCCGCTTGCGGTAGGCGGGAGGGGAGCTGCCCAGCGCCTTGGAGGCCTGCTCGACGCAATGCCAGGCGACCGACATCTGCTGTTGGGTGCGGTGCCAGCGGGCGCGTTCGAGCCAGTAGACGGCCCACAGCGCCTCCTGCTGACCGGAGGTCGGGCCGTCGCCGACGGCCGCGATGACCTCCTCCGCTTCGCGCTGGTCCTGCAGGGCCCGGGCGACCGCGAGCAGCGTCGACGCCGACAGGATCGTGCCCTGGCGGTCGCGCAGCCGGCGGAACGTCATCCAGCAGGAGCGGGCGTAGCGCAGCGCCTCCCCCAGGTCGCCCTGCATCATGCGGAGCTCGGCCAGGTTGCTCTCGTTGAGCGCCACCTGGTCCCGCTCTCCCATCTCGTCGAAGATCCGGACCGACCGCTCGACCTCCTCGATCGCCATGTCGATGGAGCCCCGCCGCCAGTAGATGACCGACAGGTTGGTCCGCAGCCCGGCCTCGGCCCGCTCCTGGCCGGTGGCGGCGGCCAGCTCGACGGCCCGGTGGATCTCCGCTTCGGCCTCGTCTTCGCGCTTGAGCTCGAGCAGGACCGCCGAGCGGGTCCACGCCGCCCGCACCGACAGCGCCTCGTGGCCGGGGTGCACCGCGAGCAGCAGGTCCGCTTCGGACAGCCACGCCAGGGCGGAGCTGTTGTCGCCCGAGCGTCGCGCGGCCCGGGCCCCCTGGATCGCGAACTGCACGGCCAGCTCGACGGCGGTCTCTTCCTTGGCCTCACGCAGGCCCCGTCGGGCGACCTTGACCGCGCCGAGGTAGTTGCCCGTCCGGGTGTGAAGCCGCGCGCAGGCGACCCCCGTGCGCAGCCGCGACAGCGTGTCCGGCGCCTTCTCGGCCGCCGCCGCCACCGCCTCCTGGGCCGCCGTCTGGTCGCCGTCGGCGAAGGCCGTCATGAAGCGGAGCATGTGGTAGCGGTAGACCGCCTCGGGGCTGACCTCGTCCAGGACGTCCCCGACCTCACCGATCTGGGCCATCCAGCGGGATACGGTGGCGTAGTCGAGCGCCTCGCCGGCCCGGTAGGCCGCCTGCAGGGCGTAGGGGAAGGCGGCCCGGTTCTCGCCGGCGGCGTACAGGTGCTTCGCCGCGTGCCCGGCCGCGCCCGAGGCCCGGCCGATCGTCTTGAGCCAGGCCGCCGCCGCTCGCTTGTGCAGCGCGCCGGCCTGGTTGGTGGACAGGGAGTCGAGCACCGCGGTGCGCAGCGCTTCGCTGTGGAGCGCCGCGGTGTCCATCTCCCCCTTGTGGTCGACCTCGATGACGCGTCGACGCTCGAGCTCGGTCACCGCGCCCGCGAACTTGTTCTCATCCAGGCCCGCGGCCGTCTGCACGATCGACAAGGGAGGCCGGCCGCCGAGCAGCGCGATCACCCGGGCGACGTCCCGGGCCGACTTGCCCAGCGTCTCCAGCCGGCGGGAGTAGGCCTGCAGCAGGCTCGTCGGCAGGTTCCAGTCGTCCGCCTTGCCGCCGGCTTCGACGAGGGTGCGGGCGACCTCCACCGCGAACCGGGGGTTGCCCCGGGCGGCGTCGGCGACGCGGTCGATCAGCGGCTTGTCGACCGGCACGTCGATCGTCACCGACTCGAGCAGCTCCCGCATCTCCTCGCCGGTCAGCGGGTTGAGCGAGATCGAGTGCACGTTCCCGAAGTCGCGGATGGTGGGGACCATCAGCGCGCCCGCGGGCACGTCCGGATCGACGTCTTCGGCCCGGTACGTGAGGACCAGCAGCACCTGCGCCGGGTTGGGCGCCGCGAGCCGGCGGAGCAGCGAGGCGACCAGCCGCACCGTCCCCTCGTCGGCCCACTGCACGTCTTCGATCCCGATCACCAGGGGAGCGTCCTGGGCGGCGCGCCGGAACGCCCCCCCGACCGAGCGGTAGAGCCCCGCGAGGTCGTCCTTCTCCTGGCCGAACTCCGGCGCCTGCACCCCGGGCGGAGCGCCCGTGCCGTCGCGCTTGAGGGCCGGGAAGAAGCGCAGCAGCATCTCCTTGTCTTCGCCCAGCACGCGGTCGTAGTGGGCCCGCGCGAGGCGGGGGCCGGCGAGCCGCTGAAGGAGGTCGTGGAACGGGGCGCAGAAGGCGCCGCCCGCGGCGTGGCATCGGCCGATCGCGACCCGCGCCCCCTTGACCCACGCGAGCCCGCGGAACGCGTGCAGGAGGCGGGTCTTGCCGGTGCCCTCCTCGCCCTCGATGAGGACCGCGCGCACGCCGCTGCGCTTGACCGCCCGCAGGTGGGTGATCAGCTGCTCCAGCTCCTTGGCCCGCCCGACGTGGCGGGGGGTCACGAGCGCGGCCAGGGCGACGTTGCTCTGGGACGACGGGCTGCGGCGGTTCGGCACGCCGGGGCGGTGCAGCGGCCGCGTGCGCTCGGAGAGCGCCACCGCCTCCGGCTCGGTGTCCCGCTGGGCCTGGGGCTTGCCGATCTCCTGGAGCCGTCGCCGCAGCTTGTCGACCTCTTCGGGGGAGAGCCGGGCGGTGGACTCGTCCCCGAACCGGCTGCGCAGGGAGGCCAGCTCCGCCTGGTCGGTCTTCAGCGTCGCCTCGTCGTCCTCGTCCAGGGGGTCGAACTCGACGATCGGCAGCTCGAGGGAGCCGAACGTGTTCGAGCCGGTGGGGGACGGCTCCACGTGCGCCCCCGCCGCGGTGCCCTCGATCTCGGCCCGCAGCCCGATCATCTCCGCCTCGACGGCGGCCATGTTCTCGGGCCGATCGGCGGGCTCCTTGGCGAGCAGCCGGAGCAGGAGGGCGTCCAGCGCCGCCGGCACCCCCTCGAGGTGACGGGAGATCGGGTCCGGCTGCGCGGTGCAGTGGAGCCAAAGGTACTCCTGTGGCCGGCGAGCCCGGAACGGCGGGGCCCCGGTCAACAGCTCGTACAGCAGGATGCCCATGCCGTACATGTCGGCCCGGTGGTCGACCTCCGCGCCGGTGATCTGCTCGGGGGACATGTAGCTGTACGAGCCGACGACGTGCCCCGCCTGGGTGAAGCTCGTCTGCTCCTCGAGCCACTTGGCGACGCCGAAGTCGACCAGCTTGACGATGCCGGCGCCGGTCACGAGCACGTTGCCCGGCTTGAGGTCGCGGTGGACCAGGCCGACCGCGTGGATCGCCCCGACCGCGCGGCTCAGCTGGATGGAGACGTCCAGGGTGCGGTCGAGGAGCCGAGGTTCGATCGGGACCGCCGGCCCGCGCCGGTCCATCGGGGGCGGCGGGGGCAGCGGGTCGCTCTCCTCCAGGCCCGCGACGTAGCGGGCGGCGGTGACGCCGGTGATCCGCTCCATCGAGTAGTAGGCCAGGCCGTCCGCTTCGCCCGCTTCGAGCACCTTGACGACGTTGGGGTGGTCGACCCGGCGGGCCGCGTCGAACTCCCGGGAGAAGCGCTGCACCCAGCTCGGACGCATGCGGGCGAGCACCTTGACCGCCACCTCGCGGTCGTCGCGCTTGTCCCGGGCGAGGTAGACGGCGGCCATGCCGCCCTGGCCGAGGAGGTCGAGGATCTCGTAGGGGCCGACGCGACCCAGGGCGGGGGACAGTCCCCCCCGTCGCCCGCGTCCGTCCGAGCCCGCCACGCTACTCCCGGGTGCGGCGCCGCGCCGTCGTGCCCCGCTGACCGACGAACTGGTCCTTCTTGTCGCGGAACAACACGTTGAACGTGGTCAGGGAGCCGTAGCAGCGGGTGACGTACTGCTGGAGCTCGATCTTCTCCCGGTCGTCCAGGGAGCCGTGGCCGTTGATCTTCTGCTCCAGGACGCGGAGGCGGTCCCGGATCATCACGACCTTGTGGAACAGGTCGTCGATGCCGATCTCCTTGGGTTGCAGGTCGGTGTCGCGCGGGTGGAGGACGACCTTGCCGCCGCTCCATCGTTGCCCGATGAACGTCTCCGAGACCACGCCCTCCTCGCGGAGGCAGTCCTTGAGGGCCATCTTGATCTGCTGGTAGTCGATCGAATCGAGCGCCATGGGATCTCCAAGACCCGGAGTCTACCTGTCGGCGTCGGGGAACGCGCCGTCGGCCTGAAGTGGGATCAGCGGCGACGCAGCACCGCGACCAGCCACGCCCCCAGCCACGCCCCGGTGACCGCGATCCCGAGACCCGTCGCCCGCGCCGCGGTCGCCCAGCCGGTCGCGATCGCGGCCAGCCCGAGCCCGAGCGTGGCGCCGTGGACCTGCAGCCCCAGCTTCAACCGGCGGTCCGGCAGCATCGCCTTCATGCTCGGCACCCCCGGCTCCCCCAGGCGGCCCGAGAAGCGGTGGAACCAGACCAGGAAGGGCACGATCCGGCCCAACATCCCGTGGATCGCCATGGCGGCCCAGCCCCACACCGCGACCCAGCCGAGGGCCACGCCGAGCCGGGGGGTGGGCCACACCAGCCACGCCGCGCCGAGGAGCGGGAGCGTGAGCGCCGCGCCCATCGCCGCCTGCCACGATCGCAGGCTGGGATCGGCCCGCTTGCGGCGACGGTTCTTCAGGGACTGCAGCGTGCCGGCGGGGTGCAGCAGCCACGACCCGAGCACCGCCGGCGCCGCCGCGGCGAGCAGCGCCGGGCCTGGCGCGGAGAGCAGCGCCGCCGCCGGCAGCGCCACCAGGCTGATCGCCTGGCCCGTCACGACGGCCGCGCGCAGGCGGCCCGGCACCTCGGCCGCGACGTAGAACATCGGCACCACCGTCCAGGAGACCGCCGCCAGGAGACCGCCGACCCAGACGAGCAGCGCGAGGCCGAGGTGGGCGCGCCGCGTGGCGGCCCAGTCGGGGGGCGGGGGGAGCCAGCCGGCCCGGGCCGCGGCGAGGGTCAGCCCGAGCACCGCGAGGGCCGCGAGGGCGCCGACGGCGACGCGCATGCCGAGGACCGTGGGGCCCCGGCCCGGCGCCTTCGTGACCGCGATCCCGACCGGCACGAGGAACAGCGCCAGGGCGACGGCCAGCGACGCTGCGCCGAGGCGCAGCGGGACCTGCTGCGAAGTCGCCAGCCCGAGGACCAGGGCCGCCTCGCCGAGGACGAAGGCGGCGGCGACTACGGCGGCCAGCCGGGGGGCCGGCACGGGCGCGCCGGCCGCGACCGGCACCAGCTGGTACATCGCTCCGAGCATCGCCCCCCCGAGCACCCCCAGGGTGCCCAGGTGGGTCAGCGCCATCGAGCCGGGAGTCGACGGGGCCGCCAACGGCGCCGCCCCCTGGACCATCAGCAGCACGCCGGCGGCCAGGCAGGCGACCGGAACGGTCACGAAGAACGTCGCCGGGACCCACAGGGGAGGCGCCTGGTCGAGGCTGAGCCCCCCGGTCTTCACTCCGGTGCCCCGGGGGCGATCGCCTCCACCCGCCACGCGCCCTCGCCCCGGTGCTCGACGGTCACCGTGCAGCCGCGCCCCGTGAGCACCGCCTCCAGCGGCAGGGGGCGGAACGGCGCGTCGATCACGAGGAGCCCCCCCGCCGGGAGGCGAGCCAGGGCGGCGAGGATACTCTCCAGCGGCTCGATGTCCTGCTCCAGGAGCACCCGGGCGTCGACGTATTCCTCCGACATGGCGCGGGATTGTAGAGGACGGCGCGCCGACTGGCGGCCGGCGAGGATGACGATCACCATGCGGAGGTCCGCGAACGCAGGCATCTTCCGGCCTTGGAGGTGCCACCATGCCCGCGACCCTGAACGACGGCGCGCTGCCATACCTGACCCACGACCACCGCGCCTGCGACGCGCTGTGGGGGGATCTCGAGGCCGCGCTGGACAACGAAGACGCCCATGAGATCGGCCAGCTGTGGCCCCGGTTCGACGCGGCGATGCGCCGTCACCTCTCGATGGAAGAGGAGGTCATCTTCCCCGCCCTCGAGGACGCGATGGGCATGCGCGGCTTCGGCCCGGTCCAGGTCATGAAGATGGAGCATCAGCAGATGCGCGCCATGCTGGACCGCATGGCCCAGGCGGCGTCCGCGTCGAACTGGTCGGCGATGATGGACGAAGGCGACACGCTGCTGATGCTCATCGGCCAGCACAACGCCAAGGAGGAGGGGATCCTCTACCCGATGATCGACCAGCACCTCAACGACCGCTGGGCCGACCTCATCGACCGGCTCAGCGGCTACTGAGCCCCACCGCGTCGCCGATCGCCGCGACGTAGCGTCGCAGCGCGTCCGCCGACCCCTGCGGGAAGAACAGCGACGGCTCCACCAGCTCCAGCTCCATGACGACCGGCTGCCCCGCCGGGTCCGGCGCCATGTCGATCCGGGCGTACACCAGGTCGCCGCGCCGCCGGGCCACCGCGACCGCCGCCCGGGCCACGTCCCCCTCGGCGTCGCTGATCGGCATCGCCTCGGTGGAGACGAGCTCGTCCTCGCCGTGCCAGCGGGGTGTCTTGCGGACCGCGTGGCTCAGCTCTCCCCCGATCCAGACCAGCGCCCGCTCGCCGTGGTGCTCCACCGACGCGAGGTAGGGCTGGACCAGCGTGTCTCCGTCGGCCACCAGGTCGGCGAACCAGGCCTCACCCGCGGCGCGATCGTCGGGCCCGACCCGCATCGTGCGCCAGGACGCCGCGCTGATCGCCGGCTTGATCACGACGTCGGACCAGCCCCGGTCGCGCAGCACGTCGCCCAGCCCGGTCCGCGCCCCGCGCGCCACGACCTCGGTCGGCGTGGTCGGCACGCCGGCCGCCTCCAGGTCGAGCAGGTAGCGCTTGTGGAGGTTCCACAGCACCACGTCGGCGGGGTTGAGCAGCCGGGTGCGGTCCCGCGCGTCGCGCACCCAGGCGTCGAACGCGTCGGCGTGCTCGGGGTAGTTCCAGCAGGAGCGGAACACCGAGACGGTGGCGCCGCCGGGATCGGCCCGTTCGTCGTCCCAGGGGAGCATCGTCCAGCTCAGGCCGGCCGCCTCCAGGGCGCGGCCGATGGGGGCGGCGTCCGGGTCCGGCTCGGGCAGCTCCCGGCAGGTGACCAGGGCGACGTCCGTCATTGCTCCCGACAGTGCTCCTCGAGGAGCAGGATGTAGTCGCGCAGGCCCTCGATGTAGCTGTTGAGGAACGCGTTCGCCTCGGTGTTCAGCTCGCCCAGCTGCACGTGCACCCACTGGGGGTAGATGTGCAGCGTGGTGCTGTCCATCGCCGGCGTCTCGAAGATGTACTCCATCTGGTAGTTCTGGAACCAGCGGCCGATCGAGGCCGGGGTCAGCTCGGCCTCCTGCAGCATCCAGGTCCGCGTCAGTCGCCCCTCGATAGGGGTGCCGTCGAGCGCCTCGGTGTGCACCCGCCGCATCCGGTTCTGCAGCTCGAAGTAGGCCGTCGTGTTCAGCGGCAGGGAGTTGGTGATCTCGCTGACCCAGCTCATCTCGTCGCACTCGCCGTCGACGAAGCAGTCGTAGTTCACCTCGTCGCGGCGGTCGTAGGCGATGTAGTTGTCGGGGTACAGGTCCATCTGGTTGGTGATCGTGTAGATGCGATCGATGTCCTGAAGCGTGCAGTCGCTCCGGATCGCGACCACCACGCCGACGGCCGACTCGCCGTCTACGACCTCCGGGGGAGGCAGCAGGTCGGTCAGGATGTCGTTCGGCAGCCGGTCGGTCTCTTCGGTCAGCGACGCGCCGAAGCCCTGCTCGGGGTCGTAGTCCTCGAACGCCTCGGCCTCCGTCTCGAACCAGGTCTCCAGGTTGAGGCCGGCGTCGGCCAGGGAGATCTCGTTCGTCGGCTCCTCGAGGTCGTAGTGGGACCAGGTGAACCGCAGCAGCTCGCTCAGCTCCTCGGGCGCGGGATCGGGCTTCGGGCAGCCGATGGCGACCACGGCGAGGGCGACGAGGGTGAAGGCGCTTCGGTTCACGAGCCGATCGATAGCACGAGGGACACCAGACCACGAGCGACCGGGTGGCGGCCCAGGAAGCCGACCTCCCCGCTCGGGGCGATCGCCACCGGGGCTGCGCCCAGCGGGATCTCCACGCCGCCGGACAGCAGCGCGCCGGCGAGCAGCCGGGTGGTCGGGTCGGTGCCGGCCAGCCGCGCCGCCTCGACCCCCTCCTGGTCCAGGGCGAGCTGCACGCTCACCGCCACGAACGGGCGTACGGGGCCGTCGAACCGCAGCTGCGGGCCGACTCCGAAGGGGACCAGCACCGGCAGCACGCGGGCGCCGTCGTGGGGGCTGGTGACGATCGCGCCGAGGGACGGCCGGGCCCAGGCGACGACCCGCATCGGACCGGCGATCCTCAGGTTGACGTCGATCGCGAACGCGCCGTAGCTGTCCCGTTCCGCCACGCCGTAGCCGCCCCCGACGCCGAGCAGGAGGATCGGGGGGCCGTCCCGGGCCGCCACCCGGCGGCCCGCGCTGGCCTGGCCGAGGGGCACCACTGTGCCCGAGCCGTCGGCGAACCAGGTCCGGGTGCCCGCGTCCCGGTCCAGCCGCTCGCGCAGCCACCGGGCGACCACCCGCTGGGCCTTGGGGGTCAGCTCCTCCAGGGCGTCGCCCACGTGCGCGGGGTCACCGACGGCGAGCACCTCGCCCGCGTGCAGGTGCACGAACCCGCCCCGGAGCGTGCCGTCGCTGCCGGCGAGCTGGAGCAGGTGTTCGCCGGGGACCAGCGGCACCGGCTCGCTACCGACGCGCACGCCGTCCACCCAGACCTCGCCGAGGGGGTCGCCGGCGCCCGCGGCGACGACGACGGCGGGCTCGGCCTGGAGCACCTGGGCCTGGATCTGCAGGTAGACCTCCTCCAGGTCCGGGGGGTAGGCGCGGTCGAAGCCGGCCCCGGGGCGCACCGACAGCGCCCGGCGGAGGGCGGGCTGCGCGGACGTGGCGCCGTCGGCGTAGAACGCGGCCACCGCCTCGAGGAAGTGGAAGCCCCACAGGGCGTTGCCGTCGGCGGGCCCGTCCAGGCAGATCAGCCGCTCCCGCAGCCGCTGCATGGTGGCGCGGCCGGTCTCCATCTCGAGGTCGTCGACGAGGCGTCGCGCGAACTCGATCCGCTCGGCGAGCTCGGCGTGGGTGAGGCTCGGCACCGAGCAGAAGCTGCGCATCGCCCCGCCCAGGAGCAGGTTGCCGGTGACGTACAGGTCGGCGTCCGCGCGCACGATCTCGAGGTCGACGCCGGAGGAGGCGAGGCGCCTCGCGGGCCGGGTACCCCCCGCCCCCACCCCCCCCCCCCCCCCCAACCAGTACGCCC
>CAYQEG010000205.1:0-937 GCA_964416435.1 uncultured Rickettsiales bacterium | reverse complement strand
GGCGTCCGCGCGCAGTTTCGCGTGTGCGCGGCGGTTGGTGGGGTGGCGCGTGGGGGGCGGGGTCGCCGCGTCCGTATCGACCGCCACGACGACGATCGTGTCGGCCGCCCGGGCCGGGGCGGCGACCAGCAGCAGCAGGAGCAGCAGGCCGCCGGTCCGCGGCCGCGGGGGCCGGGTCCGCCGGCGGGGCAGGAGCAGGGCGGGGAGGAGCAGCAGCAGCCAGCCGCCCGATCCGCCGCCGGCCCGGTCTCCGCACGTGGCGATGCAGCCCAGGGGGAGGTCGTCGGTCGGCGGCTCGGGGGTCGCCGAGTCGTCGTCGTCGCCCGAGTCATCGTCGTCGTCGTCGTCGCCGGAGTCGTCCTCGTCGCCACACTCGGGGTCGTCCCCGTCGCAGTCGGAGTCGACGCCGTCGTCGCACTCTTCGTCGGCGCCCGGATGGATGTCCGGGTCGGCGTCGTCGCAGTCGGCCGGCGTCGAGAACCCGTCCCCGTCCGCGTCGTCGTCGATGCAGTCGGCGATCCCGTCGCCGTCGGCGTCGGGGAACCCCTCGAGCAGGTCCCCGTCACAGTCGTCGTCGACGTCGTCGCAGACCTCCTCGGCGCCGGGGTGGATGCCGGCGTCCAGCGGCGCGCAGTCGTCCCCGTCGAGGTCGAGGTCGCCGTCGTCGTCCTCGTCGGTGCAGTCGGGCTCGCCGTCGCCGTCGGTGTCCGGGTACTCGTCGACCAGGTCACCGTCGCAGTCGCTGTCGGTGACGTCGCAGTACTCCGGGGCGCCGTCGTAGACGTCGTCATCCAGCGGTTCGCAGTCGCTGTCGTCGGGGTCGCCGTCGCCGTCGTCGTCGTCGTCGGAGCAGTCGGGCAGGGAGTCGCCGTCGAAGTAGGCGTAGACGTCGACCAGGAAGCCGTCGCAGTCGCAGTCGACATCCTCGCACACCTCC
>CAYQEG010000204.1:0-13694 GCA_964416435.1 uncultured Rickettsiales bacterium | reverse complement strand
GGGGGGCGTGGTGGGGGGTGACGTGGTAGAAGTCCGCGGTGCCGTCGTGGTCGGCGTCGTGGTTGTCGTGGTCGAGGGGGCAGTTGTCCTCGTCGCCGCACACGCCGTCACCGTCGGCGTCGTTGGCGTCGTCCAGGGGGCAGACGTCCACGTCGCCGCAGATGCCGTCCAGGTCGAGGTCGTCGTCCGGGTCCAGGGGGCAGAGGTCGAGGTCCGCGCAGATCCCGTCGGCGTCGGCGTCGTCGTCAGCGTCCAGCGGGCAGACATCGTCGCTGTCGCAGGAGCCGTCGCCGTCGCTGTCGTTGTAGAAGTCGAGCGGGCAGATGTCGCCGCACGCGTCGGCCACGCCGTCCAGATCGGTGTCCGCCTGGTCGGGGTTGGCGACGTCGGGGCAGTTGTCGACGCTGTCTTCGATGCCGTCGCCGTCGGTGTCGGTGCAGTTGCCGGCGGGGCAGAGGCTGCAGGCGTCCTGGAAGCTGACCACCTCGGTGGAGATGCAGACCCAGTTGATCTCGTAGGCCTCTTCGCCGCCTTCGCCGACGATCGCCAGGTTCAGGCCGTCCTCGCGGTACAGGCCGGCGGGGAAGCTGGCCGCGCCCGACTGGTCGCCCCAGTGGCCGCTGACGTCGGTGGAGTCGCAGGACAGCGTGGTGCCCAGGCCGTACTCGGTGACGCCGCCGACGTCGGGGAGCGGCGCGCCGCCCGAGCTCAGGGTCGTCTCGTCCAGGAAGCTGTAGCTCGCTCCGTCGAAGCCGAGGTGGTAGCCGATGAGCATGCCGCCGTTGTTGTCCTGGGCCGCCACGCCGATGCCGTCCACGCCGTCGGTGACGACGACGTCGAGGTCATCGTCGAGGCCGAGGCGGGTCCGGTTGACGGTGGCCGACACGCTGACGTAGCTGTCGGCGGCGAGCTCGCCGGCGGCGAACAGCGGGATCTCGACGAGCGTCGAGTTGCCGACGCCGGCGTCGAAGCGGACGCTCGTGCCGCTGGCGGAGGGGGTCCGGCTGGGGAAGTACACGGACGGCTCGGCGAGCATGTCCGCGCCGGTGTAGAGCACGCCGTCGCAGACGATCGGCTCGGGCGCAGGGGGCGCGAGGGTGGAGATGTCGGTGACCGACACGCTCCACGTCCCCGTCGGGCCGCTGCCGGCGGAGATCGAGATGACCTCGCCGCTGGCGGCGGTCAGCTCGTTGAACTCGCTCTCGAACTCCTCGGCACACTCCTCCGGTTCGAACCCGTACTCCTCGCATGGGAACGCCTCGAGGCTGAGCGACGAGCTGTTGTTGTAGGCGTCCGTGGTCGCGTTGGTTCCGGTGGCGCCGATGACGGCGGTTCCGAGGTCGTTGTTGTCCCCGAAGACCGTCGGGTAGAGCACGTCGTCGCCGCTCAGGAAGAGGACCGAGCCGCCGCTGTCGGGCGAGAAGTCGGCGCGGTCACCGACCTGGTCCTGGTACTTCGAGATGTCGTCCAGCCGCAGCCAACCGGTCGCAGACGCGCCGCCCAGCTCGTACAGGGTGCCGTCGATCGAGATGCGCGCCCCGATCACCCCGGGGTACTGGGCGAAGCCGGGCTGCGGGTTGGTGTCCGCGGTCGTGGCGTCGACGTCGACCTCGATGGCCCAGTCCGCGCCCGCGAACGCGACGCCGTCGACGTCCCCCTGGGCGCCGTCGCCCTGGAAGAGGATGTGGAGGGTGTCGGCCGCGGCGGGCGTGGCCAGGAAGGACAGGGCCGCCGCTGGCAAAACCAGGGCGTATTTGTTCGGGAATCTCATCATGGTCTCCTCGGTTGGTGGCTCTGTCGCCGGTGAGAAGACCGTAGAAGTCAGGGAGCGGGATCCCGGGGGCGTCGAACTATTGGTACACACCCCTTGATTGGGTCGCGGTGACCGCTTCAGGGAGACCGGTGACGTCGTCGGAGAGCTCGACCCGCAGCCGGGCCGGCGGTACGCGGTCGACGGTCAGCCCCCCCCCGAACGACTACGCAGCGAGCTCGGCGGGCTTGAAGTCCTTCCCGACGTACTCGCCGGTGCGGACGTGGTGATCGAGGCCACCCAGGACCTTCAGGAACAGGCTTCCCATCATCCGCTTCATCATCATCTGGTCCATCAGCCAGCCGGCCGGTCCGTACTTGACCTCGTAGTTCATCTCCATCGTGACGCGGGTGGTGCCGTCGTCGACGGGGTCCAGCGTGATCGAAGCCGAGGCGTTGTTCAGCGGGAGCGAGAAGTCCGAGAGCTCGAGGACGACCCGGCGGCCTTCGGTCAGCTCCGTCACGGTCTCGACGACCGAGGAGCCGTCGTACATCTCGCAGCGGCGGCTGGCGCCGAGACCGGAGGCGTTGTCGCTCAGGACGGGGGAGGCCTCGACGACCGGGTGCCAGTTGTGCACGTAGCCGACGTCCTTGATGGCGTCCCAGATCCTGGAGGTGGGGGCGTTGATGGTGACGCTCTTGGTGATCGTGCTCATTTCAGGCTCCAATTCCGATGATTCGGATGTGTTGTTGTCTCTGCACTGAACACAAAGCACAGGACGTGCCAACTCTCGCCGAAGAACGTCAACTTGCGCTCTATACGCCGATTCCTGTGTCGAAAGCCTCCGCGGTGCCTGGGAAGCAGATCGCGCTCGAGCCATTTGGATGTATCCAAATATGGAAAATGGATGTATCCAAATATCCAATGACGACGTGGACACCCGACCGGGTCCGAGCCGTGCGGGGCGGACGCACCCGGGCCGACTTCGCGAGCCTCGTGGGGGTCTCACCGCTGACGATCTACCGCTGGGAGTTGCCCGAGTCCGCGACCGAGGCCCGCCGGCCCCGCCGCGCTTCGCGAGACCGCCTCGCCGAGCTCGAGCGTCAGCGGATCGCGGCGGCGGAGCCGCACCGGGACCCCACCGAGCGTCCGCCTCCTCCGCACCCCCCTCCGGCCCCCCCCTCGTCGGTAGATGCCTCGCCGGTCTTCGTGCTCCTCGCCGAAGGGCGGTGGTCGGACGCGGAGGAGCTGGTGCTCGACACGTTGGCCTCCTCGGCGGTCCTCTCCGAGCCCGACCGAGCCGAGCTCCAGTCGGCCCTCGCGTGCATCCAGCTGTTCGCCCGCGACGACGCGCGCGCGGCGCTGGGGAGCCTCGCCCCGGTGCTCGCCATCGCGGAGGCCGGACGGCTGCCGTCGCCGACGGCAGCGCGGGTGCGGTCGCTCGCGGCGCTGATCTTCGCGTCGGCCGACGGGCGGCTCTTCGACCCCCTCCGGGTAGCCCAGGAGGCCGCTCGCGTTCCCCGCACCGCGCCGGAAGACGTCGTCGCCGGGGCCGTGGCGGCGGAGCTGCTGGCGGCGGCGCGGGCCGGCGAGGGGGCGCTGTTCCTGCGGCTCTACCGACGGGACTGCGCGCTGCTGGGCGCGGCCCGCGATCCGGTCTCGCGAGCGGCCGCCGCCGAGGTCCGGGCGATGGAGGCGGCGCTCCGCGGGCAGTGGGCCGAGGCCCGTCGGCGGTGGGAGGAGGTGCGGAGCCTGGCAGAGCAGGCCGGCCTGCCCGCCGCCCGGATCCGAGCGACCGCCCACGGAGCCTCGCTGGACCTTCTGGACGGGCGCCCCGCCCCAGAGGTCCTCGAGGAGCTCGCCGAGGCGCGGTCGATCGCCCGCGAGGCCGGCCTTCGCGACGGTCTGCCGGAGCTGCTCCGCGCCTCGGCCGAGGTCGAGGCGCGGTACCGCATGGGCGAGTGGGACGCCGCCTCCGCGCTGGCCGCCCGGGTCGAGGAGCTGGCCCACCGGCTGCGGTGGCCGACCTTCGAGCTGCTCCTTCCGCAGGGGAGGATGACGTTCGACGTGGGCGGCCTCCCCGCTGTCCAGGCGCTCCACGCTCGCTGGGTCGAGCGCTGGGGAGACGAGCCGAGGTCGGACACGACCGCCGCGATCCGGATGCTGCAGGGCCTCATCGGCATGTACGAGGGGACCCTGGACCGCGCCCGGGGCGACATGGAGGAGGCCGCTCGGCTGGCGCGGGAGGCCGGCACGATCGGTGTCCTGGAGGCCTTCGCCCAGCTGATGGCGTTCGGCTGCGACGCCTTCGTCGGGGCGGTCGACCGGGTCGAGCAGAGCCACCGCGACGCCCTCCGGGTCCTGGAGCGAGCGCCGGGGGGGTGGATGCGCGCGATCCTCGACCACATCCGGGGAGTGCAGCTGGCGACCCTCGGCCGCGCCCCGGAGGCCTGGCAGGCCCTCCGGTCCGCAGTGGCGGTGCAGGAGCGGGCCGGCGACGTCTTCGAGGTGGCGCGAACCCGACGGACGTGGGCGATGGTCGCCTCCATCGTGCAAGAACCTGGCGCCGACGAGCTGCTCCGGCGCAGCGCGGAGGAGCTGGAGTCGCTCGGCATCGAGCCGGCGGCGGTGCAGACCGACCTGTCCCTGGAGGTCCTGAGGAAGAGGTCGGCCGGCCGAAGACGCCCCGACGGGCTGTCCCTGGAGGCCCTGGTCGTGCCGTTGGAGCGCCTCGCCGCCGTGGGGCGCACCGCCGAGTTCGTCCGGCGGGAGGTGCTCTGGGCTGCCCGCGATGTGCTCGGCGGCCTGGAGACGGAGCTCACGCCGGCGGCCAGGGGGGGGCGCTTCGTCGTCGACGACGGCAGCGGGGGCCGCTGGGCGCTGTCGACGCCCGAGGGCCTGGAGCCCCGACAGGAGGCGGCGTTGCGCGTGATCTGCGCCACCGGGAGCCTGGCGATGGAGACGGCGGCCTTGCGTGCGTTCGCGGACGTGCCGGACGACGTCGGGCCCACCGAGGCGCCGGCGGTTCCGGGGGTGGTCGCCGAGTCGGCCGAGATGGGCAGCCTGCTCGCCGACCTCGCCCGCGTGGCCCCGTCCGGGGCGACGATCCTCATCGAGGGGGAGTCGGGGGTCGGCAAGGAGGTGCTCGCCGCGGCCGTGCACCAGCTGTCCCCGCGCCGGGCGGCGCCGTACGTGGTGTTCAACAGCGCGGCGGTGCCGGCCGAGCTGTTCGAGGGGCAGCTGTTCGGCTACCGCAAGGGAGCGTTCACGGGCGCGACCCGGGATCACCCCGGGATCATCCGAAGCGCGGACGGAGGCACGCTGTTCCTGGACGAGATCGGGGAGCTGCCCGCGTCGGTGCAGGCGAAGCTGCTGCGGTTCCTGGAGAACGGCGAGGTCCAGCCGCTGGGCGCGACGCAGCCGGTGCAGGTCGACGTGCGCGTGGTCGGCGCGACGCACCGGAGCCTGCGACAGCTCGTCGCCGAGGGGAGCTTCCGCGAGGACCTCTACTACCGGCTGCAGGTGGTCACGCTGCGGGTGCCGCCGCTCCGCGAGCGGCGCGCCGACGTGCTGCCCCTGGCGCGCCACTTCCTGGCCCGCCTCCGCCCGGACGGAGACGTCCCCCGGCTCGCCGCCGACGCGGTGCTGGCGCTGGCGGAGCACGAGTGGCCCGGCAACGTGCGGGAGCTGAGAAACGTCGTCGAGCGGACCCTGGCGTTCGCCTCGGACGCACACACGTGGCGGCGCGCCGACCTCCGGTTCGAGTAGGCTCCGTCGAGCCCGGCCGGGGGCCTACTGCAGCAGCCCCATCCGGTGCGCGTACAGCAGGAGGTCACCGATCGACTCGGCGCCCAGCTTCTCCCGAATCCGCCTCACCAGGGTGCTGACCGTGCTCACCCCGATGTCCAGCGAGTACGCGATCTCGGACACTCCCTTGCCTTCGATCAGCTGCAGGAACACCTCGGTCTCCCGTGGACTCAGCCGGTCGTGGGGGCTGCCGGGGGCGCCCGCCGACCGCGCCGCTTCGACCTCCCGCACCGCCTGCGTGAGGTAGATCCCGCCGGCCGCGACGGCGCGGATCGCCGCCACGAGGACGTCCGGCGAGGCGCTCTTGGTGATGTACGCCCCGGCTCCCTGGTCGATCAGGTAGGTCGCGAAGTTGTGCTCGGGGTACATCGTCAGCACGACCACCCCGACCCGGGCGTGGCGGGCCTGGAGCTGTCGGAGGATCTCCATGCCGCTCATGCCCGGGAGGGACAGGTCGAGGAGCACCAGCGTCGGCGCCAGCCGCTCGACGGCCTCCACGACGCGGTCGCCGTCTCCGACCTCTCCCACGACCTCGATCCCGTCTTCGGTGGCGAGGAGCTTCGCGACGCCCCCCCGGAAGATCGCGTGGTCGTCAGCCAGGAGCACCTTGATCATCAGCTCGTCCGGGTCCTCGGGAGGTCGGCCTCCAGCGTCGTGCATCGAGGCCGGCCGCGTCCATCGTACGTGACCACCGGCCGAGGGCGAGCGCGACCGAGGGGGCTGTCTCGCGCCCCTGGAACCGAACGGCCCCTCACGATCATGAGGCCCCGGGAGCGGGGAGGATGGAGGGCCGAGGTCAAGGACCGAAGAGGGAGCGGGGCTTGCCCCCCGTGACCGACGAGGGACGCCGGGAACCGGCGGCAGGATGCCGCAAGGTCGCACCTCGAGCGGAGCGAGGAGCGTCCGAAGGGGCGGGTCCAGGACGGACCCGCCATCGGGTCTCCAGGCCCGCGCGGAGGGCCTCAGTATTGTGAGGGGCCGTTTAGCGGCGCACCAGCGCCATCTGGATCTCCGCCACGAACCAGTCCGAACAGATCCGGGCCTGGGCCGTCGTCTGCTGCCGGTAGCCGCCGTGCACGACGCGGAAGGGGCCGACGTCCGCCTCGCCGGCGTGGGGGACCCGCACCGTCTCGTCGTCGACGGTCACGTCGGCGGTGTAGGCCGACCAGGCGCCGCAGGTGTCCCGCCCCTGGCAGACCGGCGCGCCCTGCGCGACGGTGACGCCGTCGGGCAGATCGAGGTCCGCCGGCGTCCCGGCCTCACCGATCCACAGCGCCACGTCGTCGTCGACCTCGACCACCAGCTCCCCGTCGGCGGGGGAGAAGTCCCCGTGCCAGTAGGCGTAGTCCACCGTGACCGCGTCACCGACGTCGCCGAAGTCGCCGGCCTCCAGGTCCGGGACGAGCGCTCCGACGACCCACTCGGTGCCGTCGGTCGCCTCGATCCGGGCCCACGCGGCGTCGGGAGTCGACTCCATCCACGTCCCCAGGGCGAAGGTGTCGAAGCAGCCGTCGGGGGTCTCCCCGAACCCGGTCTCCAGGACCGTGCCCGAGAAGCGGTCCGACACGCCGTCATCGTCGTCGTCCCCCCAGTCGTCGTCGTCGGCCCAATCGTCGTCGTCGTCGTCGTCATCCCCCGACTCCCCGACCGCGGCCACGCAGGCCCTCAGCGGGGGCGGCTCCTCGACCGGACAGGCGCAGCCGGCGAGCAGCGCCGCCAGCAGGAGCCAGGCTCCTCGATCATGAACTCCAGCTCGACGGCGCATGGCGGTCCTCACTCCTGGTTTGGGTGGGGGGTCCTTCACAGGACATGCCAGCCGCCCGGGTCCCGTCGAGACAAACCGGAGCGGATGGGGTACCTGTCCCCGCGTGTTCGCACGAGCGAACCTGGAGTCTTCATGAGCCGTCACCTGACCCCCCTGTTCGCCCTGCTCGCCCTCGCCGGCTGCGAGACGTCGTCGGACGACGTCGTGCTCACGGTACCCGGCTCCGAGGCCTCGCCCGAGAGCCTGTCGGTGGCGTGGGAGGAGATGGAGGCCCGGCTCGGGGCCCTCGAGGGAGAGCTCGCGGCGACCCGGCGGGACCTCGCGAGCCTGTGCGCTGACCCGGCGACGTCGGTGGTCTCCCGGCAGGCGCTGTGCGCCCGCGTGGCGACGGTCGAGGGCCGCGTCGGCGGCCTGGTGACCGACGTGGAGGCGACCGAGGGCGCCGTGGTGCAGTTGATCACGCGGGTCGACGAGACCGAGTCGACCCTCGCCCCGTTCCACTACGACCCCGAGGCTCGGGCGGTCTACTTCACCGGCGTGGACCTGCACCTCCGCAACGCGACCGGGAGCACCGGCGGTGACCCCGACGGCACCGGCAACCTGGTCATCGGCTGGAACGAGGCCGACGAGGCCGACACCCGCACCGGCTCGCACAACCTGGTCGTCGGCGCGCTGCACGGCTGGGACGGGCACTCGGGGCTGCTCGTCGGCGCAGACCACGCGCTGCTCGGCGACGGGGGCGCGGCGATCGGCGGCGACGCCAACGTCGTCGACGGCGAAGGCGCCGTGGTGATCGGCGGCCAGGAGACCTTCGCGTCCGGCTTCGGCGCCGTCGCCATCGGCGGCTCGGACGTCGAGGTCACCGGCGACCTCGCGGTGGCGGTCGGCGGCGTCGGCAACGACGTGCCCGGCCGGCTCGCGGTGCTGATCGGCGGCGCGGGGCTGGAGCTGGCGTTCGACGGCGCCGCCGAGGTGATCCCCGACATCGTCTTCGACGGCGACGTCCCGCCGGAGCCGGAGCCGGAGCCGGACGCGCAGTAGGTCCGCCCGGGCCCCATCGCCGCAGGCCGGGGGCAGCGTGCAGATCAGTCGGAGGGACCGAAGGGGGGGCCCCCCCCGCCGCGCGACCGGAAGCCGACGACCACGCGCCAGCCCTCCTCCTCCAGGCGGAGGCGATAGGTCCGCTCCATCGGCTTGCTGTCGAACGCTCCGGTCCGCAGCTTCTGGCCGTACTCCTTCATCGTGATGATCCCGTCCTGCGCCTGCTGGGCCATCGTCGCGACGTCCGGCGAGCTCCACGTCACCACCACGGTCGCGTGGTCCTCGTCGATCTCCTCTGTGGCGTACGTCCGGTCGGGGGCGGGAGGGTGGCTCTTCGACGCCATGGCGGAGCGGTAGTCGTCGAGCGGACGGGCGGCCTGGTCGGCGGCGCACATCTGACGCCAAGCGGTCGTGAAGGCGCCCGCGGCGGTCGCTTCGAGGTAGGTGCGGAGCACGTCGGTCGGGCTGGTCATGCGGCAGTATCGCCCGATCGGCCACCGGAGACGTGACGACGGCCCGAATCACCCATCCCTGGACCGGGCGACCACCCTGGAGGCCCGCGTCCTCTCGGGCGCGGGGGCGCCGGTCGACGTGTGGATCTCGTTCCGCCGCGACGAGGCCGACAGCGACGAGGCCCTCATCGGCCTCACCGACATCTCCGACCTCAAGGCCGCGGAGCGTGAGCTGCTCCGCTCCAACGAAGAGCTCGAGGGGTTCAGTCGAACCGTCTCGCACGACCTCCGATCGCCCCTGCAGTCCATGATGGCGGCCGCCGAGATGGTCGGCATGGCGGCCGGGCCGTCGCTCGGCGCCGCGGGGGAGAGCTACCTGGTGACGCTGCTGGAGCAGGGCGAGCGGATGGGTCAGCTCATGGACTCCCTGCTCGCGTACGCCCGCGTCGGGCGGACGCCGCCCCAGCCGCGGGGTTGGACGCGGTCGAGGCGCTGCGCGCGGCGCTCTCCAACCTGTCGGCGGAGATCGCGGCCGCGGGCGCCCGGGTGGAGGTCGGCGAGCTGCCTCGCGTCGTCGCCGATCCGACCCGCCTCACCCAGGTGTTCCAGAACCTGGTCGGGAACGCGATCAAGCACCGGGGGGAGCGCGCCCCGGTGGTGTCCGTCCGGTCCGCGGAGCTCAACGGATCGGTCCGGATCGAGGTGGAGGACAACGGCCCGGGCATCCCGCCGGACGCCGCAACGCGGGTCTTCGAGCCGTTCCTGCAGCTGGGCGAGGATGTGCGGGGCAGCGGCCTGGGGCTCGCGCTCGTCAAGCAGATCGTCGAGCAACACGGCGGCGCCGTCGCGATCCACAGCGCTCCGGGCGGGGGCGCGTGCTTCTCGTTCACGCTGCCGCGGGCGGCGTAGTCGCACCCGATGCAGCTCCCGCAGTGGACCTTCTTCCTGGTGGTCACCGCCGCCGGCGAGGCGGGTGTGCTCGCCTGACGATCCGCCCCCGGGCCGGCCGTCACCCACGCAGGGAGCCCGCCAGGGCCTCGAGCGCGGCCACCGGTGCTGGTCCCCCCGACCCGCGTGCTAGCGTCGACGCGTGGGACGGGAGGGACCTTGCAGACCCCGGTGGGCGGCGCTGTCCGGCGTCCTCCTCACCTTCGGCTGCACCGCCGACAGCCCCGAAGGCACCCACGCGCTGCCGATCAACGACACCCCCGTCTCGGACGACGCGGTCTGGACCTGGCAGGCCGACCAGGCGGGCGCGCTCGCGGGCCAGGCCGGGCTGAGCGGCGTCGGTGACGTCAACGGCGACGCCTTCGCCGACGTCATCGTCTCCAGCCATCTGTACGACAACGGCCAGGCCGACGAGGGCATCGCGTGGCTGTTCTACGGCTCGACCGACGGGCTCGGCAGCAGCCACGACTGGGAGAGCGAGGCCGACCAGTCCGACAGCGACCACGGCTGGGCGGCCGCCGGCATCGGCGACGTCAACGAGGACGGCTTCGACGACTTCGCCATCGCCGCCAGGAGCTGGACCGAGAGCGAGGCCGACCAGGGGCGGGTCGCCGTCTGGCACGGCTCGGTCAACGGGCCGGGGCCGGGCTCGTCGCCCGACTGGGTCGCCTATGGCGAGGCCGCCGACGACCACTTCGGCAGCAGCCTGGTCGGCGTCGGGACCGTCTGGGGGGACGGGCTCGGCGGGCTGCTCGTCGCCGCCCCCGACCACCACGCGGGCGGCTGGTACCGCGGCAAGATCTACCTCTACAAGTCGACCGGCTTCGGGCTGCCCAGCACGCCGACCTGGACCTGGGAAGGGCCGGCCGACGGCGACCAGCTCGGCTCGGGCGTCGACGGGCTGGCGGCGCTGGGCGACGTGCAGGCGGACGGCTACTTCGACTTCGCCGTCGGGGCGCCGTCGCTGGACTACAACGGCGCCGACGCCGGCGCCGTGTTCGTCTTCTATGGCGCGGCGTCCGGCCCCGCGGCCGAGCCCGACGCCCAGTGGATCGGCGACCCCGGAGACCAGCTCGGCTGGTCGGTCGCCGGCCCCGGCGACGTCGACGGCGACGGCTTCGCCGATCTGCTGACGGGCACGCCGTTCACCACCTCCGCCGGCCGGCTCCAGCTGTGGGAGGGGACCTCCGGCGGGCTCAACCCCAGCCCGGCCTGGACCCTGGGCGGGGGCGAGCTGAGCACCGACCTCCAGCAGCTCGGTTACGCGCTCGCCGCCGTCGGCGACCTCGACGGCGACGGCTTCGCCGACTTCGCGGCGGGCGACAAGCTCGCCGACGTGGACCAGACCAACGATGGGCGGGTCGACGTCTTCACCGGCGGCCCCGCCTGGCCAGGCGACGACAGCGACTGGTACGACGACGCCGGCGCCGCGGACGAGCTCGGCAGCCGGGTCGCCCCCGCCGGGGACGTGGACGGGGACGGCTTCCCGGACCTGCTGGCGGCCGCGCCCTGGCAGGACACGGCCCTGACCGACGTCGGCGAGGCGAGGATGTACCGGGGCGGGGGCGCTGCCTTCTCCAACGTGCCGGCGAGTTGGGTCCGGTACGGCGACGCCGGGGAGCGGCTGGGCGGCGGAGGCGCGGTCGGCGACGTGAACGGGGACGGGTACGACGACGCCCTCCTCTTGACCCCCCAAGCGGACGGAGGGGGCACGAATCGGGGACGGGCGGAGGTCTACCTGGGCGGCGCCGACGGCCTGGCCGCCTCCCCGGTCTGGACGTGGTCGACCGACCAGGACGACGCCGGCCTCTGGTACCCCGCGGTCGCCGACTTCGACGCCGACGGCTTCGCCGACGTCGCCCTGGGTGCCTACCTCTACGATGCCGCCGACGTCGACTCCGGCCGGGCCTGGGTGTTCCCCGGAAACGCCGCCGGCGTGCTCAATGTGGCCACGTTCACAGTCGATGGCGAGGCGTCCGAGGAGTGGCTCGGCTCGCTCGCGGCCGGTGACTGGAACGGGGACGGCTGCGCCGATCTCGCGGTCGGTTCCTTCCGGTGGAGCAACCCCGAGGCGGATGAGGGACGGGTCCGGGTGTTCCTGGGCTCCTCCGACGGCCTGGCCACCGCCCCGGCGTGGGAGCGAGAGCCCGACCAGGCGGGTGCGGCCGGGGCCCACGCCGCCAGCGCCGGCGACGTCGACGGCGATGGCATCGACGACCTGCTGCTCGGTGATCGCGGCTGGGACGGGACCTTCGTCGACGCCGGGCGGGTGGAGCTGTTCGCCGGCACCCCGGACGGGCCCGCGGCGGCCCCGATGTGGACGGTGTACGGCGACGTCGACGAGCGCGACATCGGCCTCCTCACGCACATGCGCGCGGGCGACCTCGACGGCGACGGGTACTCGGACGTCCTGTACTCCGAGCACGGGTCGGCCTCGGGCCTCGAAGGCGCCGCGTGGCTGCACTACGGCGGCCCCCTCGGCCCTTCGCTGGCGCCGGATGAGCGGCTCGAGTGGGGGCCGAACCTCCGGTTCGGCGTCCGGCTCGCCGCGGGGGGCGACATCGACGGCGACGGCGACCCCGACCTGGCCGTGGCGGCCTCGCTGGGCGACTGCGGCTCGGTCATCGACGCGGGCGTCGTCTACTTCTTCCGGGGCGACCCCGCCGGCATTCCGTCGACCCCGGCCGACCTGGACGGCCTCTGCGGCGCCTTCAACGACGAACAGCTGGGGGCACAGCTCCTGCGCTGGGGCGACTTCGACGGCGACGGCCTGTCCGACATCCTCGCCGGGGGCTACAACGCCGGGTACGGCTCGGCGAACGTTTGGTACCGGGGGGCCGGCTCGGGCCTGCAGCCGAGCCACCCCCGCCTGCTCCAGGCCGACGGCTCCGCCCGCATCCAGCCCGGCGGCCTGTCCCAGACCACCTCGGTGCTCGCCCGCGCCCACGCCCGGTGGCCGTTCGGCCGCACCCTGGTCCGACTCGAGGTCGAGGCGAAACCTCACGGCGTGCCGTTCGACGGGACCGGGCTCGTCGCCGACGGCAGCTGGTTCGACACCGGCACCACGGGCGTCGAGGTCGAGCAGCTGGTCGACGGCCTGGAGGCGGGCACCGCCTACAAGGTGCGCATGCGGGTCGTGCACGAGCCCTCGCGCGCCCACCCGGTGCGCCACTCCCGCTGGCTCTACGCCGTCCTGGGCCTGCCGACCGGGGTGCACGTCCGGACCTGGCCGGACAGCGACGGCGACGGGGTCGCCGACACCGAGGACTGCGCGCCCGACGACCCGCTCATCTACCCCGATGCGCCCGAGTCCTGCGACGCCATCGACAACGACTGCGACGGCACCACCGACGAGGACTTCGACGCCGACGGCGACGGCTTCGTCGACGGCGACATCGCCGAGTGCGCCGGGCTGCCGGACCTGGACTGCGACGACGCCGCGCCGGGGAGCTTCCCCGGCGGGGTCGAGACCTGCGACGGCGCCGACGAGGACTGCGACGATCCAGGCGACGGCAGCGGCGTCGACGAGGACTTCGACCTGGACGGGGACGGCTTCTTCGACGGTGACGACGACGGCTGCGCCGCCACCTACGGCCTCGCCGCCGACTGCGACGACGGCGACGACGCCATCTCCCCGGTCGGGATCGAGGTCTGCGACGACGTCGACGACGACTGCGACGGATCGGTGGCCGACGTCTTCGGCGACCTGGACGGCGACGACCTGCCCGACTGCGTCGACCCGGACGACGACGGCGACGGCGACCCCGACGTCTCCGACTGCGCGGCCAACGATCCCACCGCCTTCGCCGGCGCACCCGAGGCCTGCGACGGGGTCGACAGCGACTGCGACGGCAGCCTCGTCGACGTCGTCGGCCCCCACGACAACCACCGCCACCCCCACAACCCCCACCACCACCACCACCCCGCCCCC
>CAYQEG010000203.1:0-13700 GCA_964416435.1 uncultured Rickettsiales bacterium | reverse complement strand
CCCGGGGGGCCCCCCCCCCGGGGGGTTGCCCCCCCCCCCCCCCCCCCCCGGGGGCCCGCCCCCGCCGCCCCCCCCCCCCACGACGCCGACGACGACGACGACGACTTTGTCGCCAACCAGGTCACCTGGGGCGGCCTGCTGACGGTCGTGTGCGACGACGCGCGTGGCGACGACGACGACTCCGCCGCTGGCGACGACGACGACTCGGCGACGGGCGACGACGACGACTCGGCGGGCGACGACGACGACTCGGCTGGCGACGACGATGACTCGGCTGGCGACGACGACGACGCGGCGGACGACGATGACTCGGCCGGCGACGACGACGACTCGGCGGGCCCGGGCGACGGCTGCGACGTGGTCCTCGACTTCCAGGTCTACTACTACATCGACATCCAGGCCGGTCAGCTCAACTGCGAGCAGCACGTGCAGGGCAACGGTGTCGCGACGTTCGGCTTCGGCGTCGTCGACGGCTGCCCGAACTGCACCACGCTGATCGAGATGGACTCCAGCTCCTGGGAGGACATCAGCAACCCGACCGCCGACCCGCAGCACTGCGACGTCGCGACCCTGAACGCCGCCCAGTTGAACTACGGCGAGGCGTTCGTGCTCGGCCCCGACGAGGGTGGCTTCGGTGACGCGAACGAGTTCGCGATGCAGAACGACGGCACCTTCGCCGCGCTCGGCACCGACTACAGCAACCCGACGGACGGCACGCTGACCTCCGAGGGCATCCGCGGCAACCTCGCCGACGGCCTTGGCCTCGAGGGTCTCGCGTTCACGCGTACGATCACCGGCTCCCTGGCCGAGGGCGTCCGTGACGCGGGCCTGTTCCAGCAGGAGGGTGAGGGCGGCGTCTTCACCCTGTTCGGCTCGGTCCTCTACAACATCGAGACCAACGAGCTGATCGACCCGGCCACGCCCGAGATGGAGAGCGGTGAGTACTTCATCAACGGCTACGTCTTCTTCAACCTGGGCGGCTAGTCCAGTAGAGGCAGATTGAGAAGGGCGGGTCGCTTCGGCGGCCCGCCCTTTCTCGTTCTGGGTGCACGCGCGGCCTCAGCGCGGAGCGGATGGCGCCCGTCCAGGGCGCGTCGTCTCGGCGTGGCCCCCTACTCGTCGTCGGGCGCTGCGATCTGCTGGTCGGGGCCGAAGTCCGGGTTGACGGGGTTGCAGGCGGCGCGGCCGAAGAAGAGCGCGGGCAGCGCGATGGCGATGAACGCCCAGGTGCCGGTGACCGCGCCGCGGGTGCGGCGGTGGGCCTCGGGCGAGCCGCTGCGACCGAGCAGCGCGCCCCAGGCGCGGTGGACCCAGCCACCCCCCAGGCGTGCGCCCTGGGCCTTCGCGGTCGCCTGGTCCCGCTCGGACAGGCCGATGGCCCCGCGCAGGTCGGTGCCGGCCAGCCGGGCGTCGTCCAGGCGGAGGCCCGCGACGGCAGCGTCCCGGAGCGTGCAGCCCGACAGGTCCGCCCCCTCCGCGTTGCAGTCGCCGAACCAGGCGCCCTCGAAGTCACAGCCGACGAACGCCGCCCCGGCCAGGTTGACGCCGGAGAGCACCGCTCCGCTGAAGTCGCAGAGCACGAACCGGGCGCCCGACAGGTCCGCGCCGGCGAGGGCCGCGTCCCGGAACGACACCAGGCTGAAGGTCGCCCCGGCAGCGCTCAGGTCGTTGATCTTCGCCCCCTCGAGGTCGACGACCTCCCAGTGACTGGCGTCGGCCGACGCGCTCGCCAGCTTCGTGCCGCGCAGCGCGGAGCGGCGCACCGTCGAACCGGCGAGGTCGGGGGACTCGAGCCGCGCGCCCGATCCGTCGCAGTCGCACAGCGTGCGGCCCGCGAGGCTCGCGCCGTCGACCTCGCCCCGGAGCCGACGCCCCGCCTGCACGGCGTCGTCGGTGAGCCCGTCGCCGGCCTGGCCGACCTTCTTCAGCGCCCGCGTGAGCGCCAGGGAGCCCCGCTCCGAGAAGAGGAAGGGAGCTACGTTTCTCGTCCTCGACAGCACCCGCCGCATCACCGTCCGCCTTGCTTTCGATGGCCTGCGTTGAGTATAGCGGCGGGCTGATGCCCCCCGAGCCCACCCCGCGCCCGCCGGTCCGCTACTCGCTCAGCTGCGTGCGGTTCATCCTGCGCGCCCAGCGCCTGCTGCACCGATGGAAGCTCGCCGGAGGCCCCGTTGGGGCCTGAGACCGGTCAAGCCATTGTGGACAAGGTCATGCTGGCCATCGGCCGGCTCCGGGATGAAGTCGTGGCTGGCGACCTGCCCCAGGAATGACATGATGCGCGCGGAGGTTCCCATGGTTCGGATGTCGATGCTGATCGTCTCGCTGGCGCTGCTCGTGCCCATCGTGGTGCAGGCCGGCGGCCGCAAGGAGGTGGCCCAGCGGGCTGATTGCGTGATCACGGTCGGCGACCGGGACTCGCGCGGGACCGACCTGATCATCGGCACCTGCCAGTGGCCGGTCGCCGCCAGCAAGGTCATCCCGATCGTCAAGGCGGCGGAGACCCACACCTTCCTGTCGTCGGTCGCGGTCAGCCGTCGTCTCTCCGACGGCCGCATCTTCCAGGTGCACAAGGCGAGCGGCATCTCCGACCGCGAGGTCGCCCTCGACTTCACCAACGAGACCCTGCCGGGCGGCGGCTTCAAGGTCTCCTGGACCGCCTCCAGCAGGCAGGAGCCGGTGGACGAGGACCGCGTCGCGGTGGCCGTGGACGACGGCTACTGGGAGGTCCACGACAACGGCGACGGCACCAGCAAGGTCATCTACGGCCTGCGCTACGACCCCGGCGGCAAGGTCCCCGACTGGCTCGTCCGCACCTTCCAGAAGGGCGGCATCGCCGACCTGCTGGAGGAGATGCGCGACGAGGTCACGAAGTAGCGCCGACGCGCTAGTGGTTCTGCACAGGGAATTCGGTGAGTTGATCGTGATGGCCTGCGCGTTGATGACAAGGCGGGAGGAGCGGAGCGGGGTGTTTCCCCCGCGACCGACGACCAACGCAGGCAGCGGCGGGCAGGGCGCACGAGGACTCACCAGAATCCCTGTGCTGGACCACTAGGAGCCTGGAGCGCATTGGAGCCCGAGCCCCGTGAGACCGGGGCGTCCGAGGCCAAGGCGCGACGAGGAGATGCATCGGGAATGCGCGACGAGGAGCAACGCCGGGATCGGGCGCATCCGGTCCTCGGGGCGACAGGCGGCTATGCGCTCCAGGCTCCTAGCCGTCCAACGCCCGGGCCGCAGCCTCGACGATCGCCTTCACGCCGGGGTTGTCCAGCCGACGCGACATCGTGATCGCGTAGAAGCGCTCCTGGACCTCGTTGACCTCGCCCACCGGTACGACGCCGTACCGCTCGGCGACGTCGTCTCGAATCACCGACGGCATCGGGAAGAGCCCCGCGCCGTGCTGACCGAACGCCTTGAGCAGCGCGCTGTCGGCGAACTCGCCGACGACCTCCGGCTCGACCCCGGTCCGCTCGAACCAGACCTCGAGCGACCGCCGCAGCGTCGTGTGCTCGGCCGGTAGGAGCATCGGAGCGCCATCGAGGGAGCGCGGGAAGTCGGAGCCCCATCGCGCGACCAGCCGCTCGGTCCCGAAGAACGTGATGCCGCAGTGCCCCAACACGCGGCTGGTGGCGTGGACCTCCCGCGCGAGGCCGACGGGCGCGTCGGACAGCACGAGGTCGAGGTGGTGCAGCGCCAGGTCGGCGACCAGCCCGTCGGGGCTGTCCTCCTTGCACGACAGGTGCACCGGCTGCGCCAGGTCGGTCGCCGGCGCGAGGAGGCGGTAGGCCACCAGCTTCGGGACGATGTCCGCCACCCCGACCCGCAGCCGGAGCGGGCGCCCGGTGATCTGACCGGCCTCCAACGTGTCGATCAGGGCCGTCCCCAGACCGAAGATCTCGTCGGCGTACTCGACCGCGAGGCGCCCCATCTCGGTGAGCACCAGGGACCGGCCGCTGCGGTCGAACAGCGCACGCCCGAGGGCCTGCTCCAACGCGCGGATCTGGGTGCTGAGCGTCGAGGGTGAGAGCCGCAGTCGACGACTCGCGGCGGCCAGTCCGCCCTCGCGGGCGGTCACCCAGAAGTGGTGGAGGTGGAGATAGTTGAGCACGATCCATAGTTTAGATTTTTTAGAAGAAAAGTATCGCAAACTTCGTAATAGACCAACAGTTTGGTCCGTGGGAACGTGGCTTCAGGACGGCTGGGGTGGCCGCGTTCACACCATCGGAGGACCGGATGGCCGGAGTCGGCATGGAGTTCTTCGCGCTCGGCCTGGGGGTCGGGCTCCTCGCTCTGTACGAGCTCGCGCGCTTCCGGGGGCCTGGGCCGCGAGCCCGGCGACCCGAGTCAGCGGTCATCCTCTGGACGGTCGTCGCGGTGCTGCTCGCCGACCTGGCGCTCCGGTGGCGGACCTCGACCGCCGGCCAGGAGCTCCTCGTGGCCTACCTCTTCGAGCGGCTGCTGCTGTTCGGGAACCTCCTCGTGGTAGCCCGGCTGGCCGGCGCCGCGGGGCTCACCGGCGAGCGCGAGCAGCGCTTCGTGCTGTGGTCGGTCCTCGCGCTGTGGCTCCTTCGTGTGCCGATGCTCGGTGCCGGCGAGGTGCTAGCGGCGAGCGGCCTGCTCGGCCCCGCCCTCCTCGGTGGCGTCGGCCTGGGCGCTGCCGTCGCCCTGGTGGCCGTCCGGAGCTGGCGCCCCCCGCCAACCAACGCCGAGGCGTGGCTCATCCCCGGGATGCTGCTCGCGCACCTGGGCTTCGCGGCCGCGTCTCTCCCCGCTGTCCACGCCGTGACCCACGACGGCGTGGTGGCGTGGGCCAGCCACGTCCTGTCGCTGATCGGGGTGGTCCCCCTCTACCTCCTGGCCTCTCGCCACCTCGCACGGGGTCCCTTCTATTCCCTCGGCCTGGGCACGGTCCTGATGCTGCTGGGCGGCACTCTCCTGCTGCAGGCCGAGATCCCCACCTCTCTCCCCTTCGTCGCGACCACGGGGCTGGCGGTGTGGGGGCTGTTCCTGGTCGCGGGGACAGCCGGGCGGCACGCGCTCGCCGGGGAGACCCCGTGGTCTGGGGTGGCCACGCTGGACATGCCGCGCCTCGTCTTGCGCCGGCCCAGGGCGACGGGTCCGCTTCTCGGAGCGACCGACCCCGTGCCCATCGCGGTCAGGGAGGCGGAGGTGGCGCCGCCGTCACTGGGCGACCCCGAACCGAGAAGCTGATCCGCGATGCAGTTCGACCGCAAGCTGGGCTTCTGGTCGGTCTTCAGTATTTCTGTGGCGGCGGGCATCGCCGGGGTCTTCGTCCTTCCGGGCCTCGCCGCGGGCATCGCCGGCCCCTGGGCGTCGCTGTCGTTCGTCCTCGCGGGGGTGATGGTGCTCCCCGCGGTGCTGTCGAAGGCCGAGCTGGCCACCGCGATGCCCGTGGCGGGCGGCAGCTTCGTCTACATCGACCGGTCGATGGGCCCGTGGCTCGGGACCGTCGAAGGGCTGGGCACCTGGACCTCGCTCTCCTCGAAGACCGCCTACTGCCTCGTCGGCATCGGCGCCTACCTGACGCTGTTCGCCGACCCGTCGCTCGTCAAGCCGGTCTCCCTCGCCTTCCTGGTGGGGCTGGTCGCGATCAACGTGCTCGGCGTCGGCAAGGCGAGCTTCCTCCAGACGCTGACGGTGACGACCTGCCTGACGGCCCTGACCTTCTTCTGCCTGTGGGGCGCGACCGAGGTCGATCCGACCCACTTCGAGCCGGCGCTGCCCAACGGCTGGAAGGGCCTCGCGATCGGCTCGGCGTTCGTCTTCACGGCGTTCGCGGGGGTGACCAAGGCCTGCTCGGTGGCCGAGGAGGTCCGCGATCCGGAGCGGAACATCCCGTATGGGATGCTCGCCGCTCACGGCACCGTCGTCGTCATCTTCGCCACCGCGACCTGGGTCACCGTCGGACTGGTCCGACCGGAGGAGCTGCACGACAGCGCTGTGCCGCTCGCGCTGGCGGCCGAGCGGCTGGGGGGCGCTCCCGTCGCCACGGTCATGGCGGTCGTCGCGGTGCTGAGCCTGCTCGCGATGTCCAACGCGGGTGTGCTGGCCGGCTCCCGGTACCCCTTCGCCATGGGCCGGGTGCGGATGCTCCCGTCGTGGACCCAGGAGCTGTCACCCCGGTTCGCGACCCCCGTGCCGGCCATCCTCGCGACCGGCGTCTTCCTGTTCGCGCTGGTCTTCTACCTGCCGATCTACGAGCTCGCGAAGCTCGCGTCGGTGTTCAAGATCAACATGTTCACGATGGTGAACCTGGCCGTCATCGTGCTCCGAGTCAGTCGGCCGGGGTGGTACCGCCCGACGTTCCGCGCCCCCCTCTACCCGTGGCTACAGATCGCCGCGATCGTCGGCGGCGTGGCCATGCTGGTCGCCCTGGGAGCCTTCGCCGCGGTCGGGCTGACCGCGATCTTCGCGGTCGGCACGATCTGGTACCTGATCTACGTCCGGCCCCGGGTCGATCGCCGGAGCGCCCTGTCGCACCTGTGGGGTGAGGCGCGGGTGATTCGGGAGACCGCCCGCGCTGAGGCCGCGGAGCGCCGACCGGACCGCCGGCCCCGCGTCATCACTCCGCTGTTCGGGGAGGAGGAGAACCCGCTCGATCTGATCCGCGCGGGCGTCCACCTGGTGGGGGGCGGGTGGCTCGAGGTGCTGCGGTTCCACGAGCTGCCCGAGCAGACGATGCTGGTCGCGTCGGTGGACCGCGACGACGGCGAGGCACGGGAGCTGTCCGAGCGGGTGTACGCGCTCGGCGAGGAGCTGGGCGTGCACGTCGCGTTTCGCGACATCCTGACCCACAACGCCAAGCGGGCGGTCGCGGAGCACGCCGCGCGGACCGGGGCGCGCTGGATCGTGATGGACTGGCCGAAGTCGTCGCCGCTTGCGCCGAACCCGATGGCGTGGTGGCACGACCACACGCCGTGTGAACTCGCGGTCGTCAAGCGCCGGGGTCCGCCGACCTGGCGGAAGATCCTGGTGCTCGCCAAGCCCGGCCCCTATGACACCATCGTGGTGCACGTCGCCGACCGAATCGCCCGTCGCTGCGGCGCGACGCTCACCCTGTTCCGGCCCGTCTCACCGCTGACTACGGCCGAGCAGATGGAGGGTCACCGCGCCTACCACCGGCAACTCGAAGAGCTGGTTCGGAGTCCCACCGAGAGCGCGATCCTGCGGACGCCGGACCCGGCCCAGACGGCCGCGGTGCTCGGCGGCCATCACGACCTGCTGGTGATGGGCGCGCCTCCCGAGCGGTCCTTCCGGACGCTGTTGATCGGGAGCGCCGAGCACGCCATGGCTGCGGCCGTCGGATGCTCCGTGATCAAGCTCAAGTCGCCGGCCGACTCGGTGCATCCCCACTTCCAGGCGCCCCTCGCCGCGCAGCTCCGGTTCGACGACCTGGCCGGCTTCACGCCCTGGGCGGCCTGCGGGGCGCAGCTGAGGGTCGGCCGCAAGGAAGAGCTGTTCCACATCATCGGAGAGCGGTTCTCCGAGGTCCTGGGGGTGGAGATGGCCGACGCCATCGCCGCCCGGCTCCGGAAGCGAGAGCGGCAGCAGCCGACGCAGCGGCCAGGCGGCGTCGCGCTGATCGGGGCGACGAAGAACGGCCTGCCGTCGAGCAGTCTCGGCGTGTTCACGCTCGCCCGGGCGGTCCCCTGGGGGCATCGAACGCGAAGCCGCGTGGACGTGGTGCTGGCGGTGATGTCCCCGCCGGGGGAGCGGCAACTCCAGTTGTTGATGCTCGGCCGCCTGGCGAGGTTGCTCGCGACTCCGGGGCTCGCCGATGAGCTCCGGGGAGCGCGGGACGAAGCCGAGCTCCTCGAGAGCATCCGAGTCGCGGACGGGCGGCTGGCCGAAACCGCACCCGAAGCGGGCTGAGCGAATCCGTACGAGGGAGAGACCATGCCGACCGACCACCACCTGCTCTCCACACTCGAGGTCCTGGCGCTGCGCGACCGGTTGGAGGTCACCCCGGCGGTCGACCAGCTCGCCGCGCTGCTCCGCTTGCTGGGGGACCCCGGACGCCTGCGGGTTCTGGCGGTGCTCACGGCCCACCGGCGGGTGGGGTTCGCCGATCTGGCCGAGATCCTCGGCTTGTCCGTGAGCGCGGTCTCGGCGTCGATGGGCCCGCTGTACCGAGACGGGATAGTCACCTTCGGCCGCGAGGGCGGGCGCCCGTTCGTCGAGCTGGGGGACCACCCCGCCGCGCGGGCGGTGGCTGAGCTCGTGCGGGACCTCGACGGGGACCTGGATGACGACCCCGCGCTGCCCGGAGTGACCGTCCCGGAACTGCGACCGGTCCGTGCGGGACGGAGCACCACGCCCGTCTAGGAGCCTGGAGCGCATTGGAGCCCGAGCCCCGTGAGACCGGGGCGTCCGAGGCCAAGGCGCGACGAGGAGATGCATCGGGAATGCGCGACGAGGAGCAACGCCGGGATCGGGCGCATCCGGTCCTCGGGGCGACAGGCGGCTATGCGCTCCAGGCTCCTAGCCGCCCGCGTCGTCGAGGTGACCGCTCGTCGTCGTGAACAGTCCGTCGAGCGAGCCGCCCAGGGCGAGCAGCGCCGCGATGATGGCGACCGCCACGAAGCCGGTGATGAGGCCGTACTCGATGGCTGTGGTGCCGGAGTCGTCGCGCAGGAAGGTCTCGAAGGTCGACATGGCAGTCCCTTTCGTCGCGGTAGGGAGATGCCCTCCAGGTGAGCAGCAGTCGTGCCAGTTGCGGCCCGGCGGACCCGGACGGCCTCGCAGTCGCCCGGTCATCGCGGTCCAGCGAGGAGCGAGGCGCGAGCTCATCGAGGTGGGCGGCGCGCCGGGGGGAGCGCGGGAGCGCACCGCCCCGGCCGTCGACGGCCCCGCAAGAGGAGGAGTACGGATCGTCCCGGGCGACCTCCAGCTGCAGGTCACCACCCGGCTGAAGCAGGTCCGAGACCCCGAGCCGCCCTCAGCGGAGGTGTCCATCCTGACCCTCGTTCCTCTCGCCGGAGCGGGTGAACGCGACGAGCATCGCGAGCCCCGCCCGGTCAAGATCTCCGGCGATGACATTCGCGCGGCGGTCGCCGACTCGAGCGTCGTCGAGGACCTCGAGCGGTTCGAGCGGGACGCGGGACCGTTGCGCGGGGCGATCGTGATCGGCCTGGGCGACAAGGTGACCGTCCGCCTCGAAGGCGAGGTGATCACCCGCAGTTGGCTCCACGACGCCGAGGGGCCCGTGGAGTGCCTCGCGGGGCAGAGCGGCGCAGACCGGCTCGACAAGCCGTGCAAGCTGTACGGGCCGGGCGGCGACCTCGCCGACGAACTCGTGATCGCCGTCGACGCTACCGCCGAGGTGCTCGGCAACCACGCCGCGGAGGTCCCGGTCGCCACGGAGTCGTGCCCCGAGGGCTACACCCCGTCCGTCGACATGACGACCGGAGTCATGAGCTGCGAGCCCCCCGAGGGGGCGGACCCGGAGCCCGAGCCCCAGCCGGAGCCCCTGCCCAGCTGCAACGACCTCGAGATCGCCGCCTTCATGGCCTGCCTCGGGAACGTGCCTCCGGACTTCCTCAGCTGGCTCATCGGGCTTCCGATGTGCGTGGACATCGCCGACACCGTGGTCTCCCAGGCCCGCGCCAACGGTCATTGCCAGTAGGGGCGGTTCCGCGGAGCCGCGAATTCGAGCGCCCGCCCAGGTCCTCCCGGGGGCCGCGAGTCCGAGACGATCAGCCCGGAAGTGGCCCCACCCCCCGGGCCACATACCGCCCCGGGTGGGTCAGCCCCACTCCCTCGAGCGCCTCCCGGCCGAGCTCCTCGAGGTCCGCCAGGCAGCGATAGACCGGCGGGATCACCAACAGCGTGGTCGCCGTGGCGACGATCAGGCCGAACACGATGGTGGTCGCCATCGGCCCCCAGGCGTCGCTCCGGCCGCCCAGGCCGATCGCCATCGGCAGCAGGCCGAACACCGTGGTCACGGTCGTCAGCACGATCGGGCGGAGCCGGACCTTCCCGGCGTTCAGGATCGCCTGGCCGACCCCCGCCCCCTGCTCCCGCTCGGCGTTGATGAACGAGACGAACACCAGCGAGTCGTTGACGACGATGCCGAGCAGCGCGACCACCCCGTACAGCGTCAGCAGGGTGACCGGCTGGCCCGACGCCACCAGCGCGAACGCCGCCCCGAGCAGCGCGCCGGGGAACGTGAACCCGATGATGACCAGCGGGTGCGTGAAGCTGCGGAACTGCGCCCCCAGGATCATGTAGACGAGCAGCATCCCGAAGCAGCCCAGCCAGCCCAGCGCCGACAGGCTCTTGCTGAACTCGTCGAACTCGCCGCTGTAGTCGATCTTGTAGCCGGGGAACCGCTCCCCGAAGTCCGCCAGCCGCGCCTGCACCGCCTGCGTGGCCGCCACCGGCGTCGTCACCGTGCGGTCCACCGACGCGCTGATGCCGATCGTGCGCTTGCCCTTGTAGCGGCGGATGGCGTCGATCGACCGGCCCGTCTCGATGACCGCGATGTCCCCCAGCGGCACCGTGCCGCCCGACGCCAGCGGGACCGGCGTGCGCACGATCCAGCTCAGGTCGCGGCGGAACCGCTCGGCGTACCGCACCAGCACCGGCACCTCGTCGTCCTCGTCCACCCACCGCGTCGCCTCGAGCCCCTCGAAGCCGGCCCGCAAGGTCAGCCCGACGTCCCGCTCGCTCACGCCCATCAGCGCCGCCGCGTCCTCGTCCACCTTCGCCCGCAGCTCCCGCTTGCCGAGCACCCAGTTGGACCGCACGTCGCCGACCCCGGGCACCTCCCTCATCTCCGCCATCACCGCGGTCGACAGCTCCACCAGCCGGTCGAGGTCGTCCCCCTGCACTTTCAGCTCGATGTCCCCGCCCACCGGCGGGCCGCCCGCCATCGCGAGCACCTCGAGGGAGTCGGGGCCCGGCACGGCCTCCAGGGCGGGGCGCAGCGCGGAGACGATGTCGTTGACCCGCCGCTCCCGCTCGTCGTTCTCGGTGAGGTTGATCGTGAGCTGGCCGACGTTGGGCTTGATGAACCACTCGTCGTCGGTCATCAGCAGCCCGGTGTGGACCGTCATGTTGTCCAGCTCGTCCGGCCGCAGCACGCTCCTCGCGACGCGGTCCATCTCCCGCATCACGACGTCCGTCTCCTCCAGCGCCGTGCCCTCCTGCAGCCGCACCCGGACGAACGACTGGGGGATCTCCTCCCCGCCGAACAGGTCCTGCTCCACGCTCAGCCCGATGCCGATCGCCAGCGGGATCATCACCAGGTAGACGGCCGAAAAGACCACCCAGCGCACGTGGCGCAGGTCGTTCCAGAAGTGGCGGATGAACTCGCCGGCCCGCTTCGTGAGCACCAGGCCGAACATCAGGAAGACGCCGCTGAGCATCACGCAGACCGCGCCGATGGCGGCCACCTTCGGGCCGAAGATCGCCATCAGCAGGCCCGGCACCGCCAGCGCGAACAGCGTCATCGTCAGGAACAGGCCGAACAGGTTGACGGCCGGCACCACCCAGCGACTCAGCATGGCGATCGCGCGCAGCGGCAGGCCCCGGTCGCGGACCTCGTCGGCCCGCGGCGGGTGGGCGGTCGTCAGCCAGCGCAGCAGCCGGATGTAGACCCGCACCACCGGCTGGAACCAGGACGCCCGCTTCTCCAGCTTGTCCGGGTCCCGCTCGCCCCACTCGTAGACGTGCAGCGGCAGCGCGATCAGCGCTTCGATCAACGAGGCGATCAGCGCCATCGACACGACGACCGGGATGATGCGCAGGAACTTGCCCATGATCCCGGGCATGAGCATGAGCGGCAGGAACGCCGCGATGGTGGTCGTGATGGCCGCGATCACCGGGACCGCGACCTCGCCGACTCCGTCGATCACCGCCTGGTCCCGCGGCTTGCCCATCTGCCGGTGCCGGACCGAGTTCTCCACCAGCACGATGGCGTCGTCGACGATGATGCCGAGCACCAGCACCAGCCCGAACAGCGAGTTGCCGTTGAGCGACTCGCCCGTCACCCACATGAAGATGAACGTCGCGAGGAACGCCAGCGGGATGCCGAACGCGGTCAACAGGGCGGTGCGCAGCCCCAGGAACAGCCACAGCACCAGCACCACCAGGATCATCCCGAACAGCGCGTTGCGCTCCAGGTCGGTCAGCATCCGGTCGATCTGGATCGAGGTGTCGCCGGTGACCGACAGGCTGGCCGTGCTGCCCTCCAGGCTGCCGGTGTTGTAGCGCTCGCACAGGGCGCGGATCTCGCGGATCAGCTCGATGGAGTTGCCGCCCGCCTGCTTGCTGATCGACAGGGTGACCGCCGGGCTGCCCTCGAACTTCGTCAGGATGCGGGCCCGACGCCACGTGTCGGTGACGTCCGCCACGTCCTGCACCCGGACGATCCCGGCCTCGTTGCTGCGGACCGCGACCGAGCCGATCTCGTCGACCGCGTCGAACGCCCCGACCGTGCGCAGCAGCACTTCGTTGCTGCCGACGTCCATGACGCCGCCCGGCACGTTGAGGTTGGCCGCCTGGACCGAGCGCGAGATCTCCATCAGGGACATCGCGTAGGCGGCGAGCTGATCGGGGTCGACCTCGACGTGGACCTGGCGTTCGGAGACGCCGCCGACCTCGATCTTGCCGATGCCGTCGATGTTGGCGATGTCGTCCTCGACGCGCTCGGCGAGGTCGTACAGCTCGTCCTTGGGCAGCTCCCCGTGGATGACCACCTGGACCATCGGGACGAAGTCCTGGGAGCTGAAGTTCACGAAGACCGGCTCTTCGGCGTCCTCGGGCAGCACCACGGTGCCGACCTCGTCCTTGAGCTCCTGGTAGATGCTGTCGAACTCGTCGTCCGCCACCTGCTCGAACTTGATCGAGAAGAAGGCGTACCCCTCCTTGTTGCGGACGTTGATCGAGCTGACTTCCTGCACCCGGTCGATCGCGGCCTCGACGTCGACGGCGATCTGCGTCTCGATCTCCTGCGGCGCCGCGTTGGGCATGTCGATCCGCAGGAAGACCCAGTTGAACGCGATCTCGGACATCAGCTCCCGGGGGAGCTGCATGAACGACCACGTCCCCATGAGCAGCAGGCCCACGAGCAGCATGTGCACGAAGACGCTGTTGCGGATGCTGAAGCGGGCCAGCGGTCGCACGGTGGGGGCTACTCCGGGATCGGTTGGCCGGTCGCTTCACCCGCGCCGGCGGCGGCGGCGGGGCCGGCCTGGTCGTCCGCGCCCATCTCGTACCGGCGGACGCGGCTCCCGTCGGAGAGGTGCTGACGGCCCAGGGTGACCACCTCCTCCCCGGCGCGGACGCCGGAGCGGATCTCCACGAGGTCCCCGATCGTGCGGCCGAGCACGACGCGGCGGGCGTGGGCGACGTCGCCCTCCAGGACGAACACCACCGGCTCGTCGTCCCCGCTCAGCGAGTCGTCCGGCACCACGACGGCGTCGTCGCGCACCCCCACGACCACCTCGACCCGGGCGATCTGGCCCGCGCGCATGCGGCCGTCGACGTTGGGGATCTCCAGCTGGGCCGGCCAGGTGCGGGTCAGCAGGTCCGGCTCGGGGCCGACGTAGGCGAGCTGGCCTTCGTACAGGGCGTCGTCGCCGAGGCCCGGTACCACGATGTGCGCCGGCTGCCCCGCGGCGACCCACGCGATCTCCCCCGCGGGCACGCCGAGCGAGACCATCACTCGGGTGGTGTCC
>CAYQEG010000202.1:0-13830 GCA_964416435.1 uncultured Rickettsiales bacterium | reverse complement strand
TCGAGGGCCGGCGGAAACCGGTGCGGGACTTGTGCCGATGGCATCTAGGAGCTTGTAGCGCATTGGAACCGGAGCCCCGCGAGACCGGGGTGTCCGAGGCCAATGCGCGACGAGGAGATGCATCGGGAATGCCCGACGAGGAGCAACAACGGGATCGGACGCATCCGGTCCATGGGGCGACAGGTGGCCAATGCGCTACACGCTCCTAGTCCTGCATCAGGGTCCGCCGGACCTCGTCCATCGTCGTCTCGCCGTTGAGCACGCGCACCAGGCCGTGCTCCCACAGCGTCTGCATGCCCTCTTCGGCGGCGGCCGCCTCGATCTCCTCGATGTCCGCCTTCTTGCGGATCATCGAGCGGATGCGCGGCGTGACGGTGAGCAGCTCGTAGACGCCCCGTCGGCCCTTGTAGCCGCTACCCATGCAGTGGTTGCAGCCCTCCCCGGCGTAGAAGGTCCGGCCCTCGATGTCCGACGCCTCCACGCCGGCCTCCAGCAGGTGGGCGGTCGGCGCCTCGATCTGGACTCGGCATTGCTTGCAGATCGCCCGCACGAGCCGCTGGGCGAGCACCGCCTGGAGCGTGCCGGCGACCAGGAACGTGTCGACGCCCATGTCCTCCATCCGCACCAGGCTCTCGATCGCTGAGTTGGTGTGCAGCGTGGAGAACACCATGTGGCCGGTCATCGCCGCCTCCATGGCGGTCTTGGCGACCTCCAGGTCCCGGATCTCGCCCAGGAAGACGATGTCGGGGTCCTGCCGCAGGATCGCGCGGAGGCCCTCGATGAAGGTCAGGCCCGACTTCTTGTCGACCTGGACGTGGTTGACGCCGGGCACCTCCGCCTCGAACGGGTCCTCCAGCGACACCGCGTTCTTCTCGATGCTCGTCACGTGGGCGAGCGCAGCGTGCAGCGTCGTCGTCTTGCCGGAGCCCGTCGGGCCGGTCACCAGGAAGAGCCCCTGGGGCTTGGCGATCGTCTTGCTCAAGCGGGTGAGCACCGCCGGCGGGAAGCCGAGGCTCGTCAGGTCGAGCAGGTCCGCCTCCTTCTTGAGGAGCCGGACGACGACCTTCTCGCCGTAGACCGTGGGCAGCGCGTTGACCCGATAGTGGAGCGTCTCTTCGTGCCACTCCAGCGCGATGTGGCCGTCCTGGGGCCGTCGGCTGACCGAGATGTCCATGCCCGAGATGATCTTGATCCGCGACACGAGGGGCCTGAGCAGGCTGGGCGGCGGCGTGAGGACGGCGTGCAGGATGCCGTCGATCCGCATCCGCACCCGCAGGAACTCCTCGTAGGGCTCGATGTGGATGTCCGACGCCTTGCGCCGGACCGCCTCGATCAGCAGGTAGTTGACCAGGGCGACGATCGGCTGCTTCTCGGCGTCGACCTGGAGCTGGTAGAGCTCCTCGTTGTCGGGCGCCTCCGGCTTGTATTGGTTGGCCATCGCCTTGTCGAACAGGCCACCGTTGTGGATGACCTCTTCCAGCAGGGCGTGGGTCGACCAGTTGGACTCGATGCAGCGGCGGATCTGGGACTCGCTCGCGACCATCGGGGTGACGCGCCGGTAGCGGGTCATGAACCGGATCTCGTCGAGCATCACCAGGTTGTTGGGGGTCGCGGTGGCGACCACCAGCTCGCTGGTGTCGGCGTTGGCGGAGACGGGCACCACCTCGAAGCGGCGGACGAAGTCCTCGGGGAGGAGCTTGACCAGCGCCTCGTCCATCGCGATGTCCTTCTCCTCGAAGCCGAGCACCCCCTGTTGCGACGCGAGGAACCGGTTCAGCTCCTGCTCGGAGACGTAGCCCAGCCCCACCAGGGTGGAGCCGAGCCGCTGCCCGCTCTCCTTCTGGGCCGCGATGGCCTCCTCGAGCTGGGTCTGCGAGATCTTGCCCGCGAGGATCAGCAGGTCGCCCAGGCGCTTCTTCTTACGAGCCATCGTCGTCTCCCCACGCGTCGGAGCGCGCAGGAAGCTTTTCGGGTAGCTGCGACCTTTCTTTAGGACTTTTGGGATTCGCCCGGCGCGATCAGCAGGTCCTCGACCAGGGCGGCGAGGTCGTCGACCGCGGCTGCGCGCTCGGGATCGCGGGAGCGGGGCTCGTCGGCCAGACCGCTCCAGTCGGCGTGCTTGCGCACCCTCAGGGCCAACCGACCGAGCCGGGCGATCCCGCGGGGACCGAGCCGCTGCTCGCTGTCCGCGTCGCCGGCCAGCTCGGGGACATCCTGGCGGGCGTGGGACCGCCCCTGGACCTCCTGCCAGCAGTCGACGGCGCGGTTCACCAGCACGATCGGCGCCTGCACCGGCTCCAGCGGGCCGACCTTGAGGCGACCGTCCCGGTCGATCGAGGCCGTCACCAGCTGACCCAGCCAGTGCCCACCGGCGAAGCCCAGGATCGCGCCGGTGGCGGCGCCCAGGCCGTGGGCGCCGAAGAGGTCGAACTGGCCGCCGATGGCGGCGCCGGCGAGGGTCAGCGTGGTCACCGACGCGCCATAGCGCTTGACCACCTCGGCCGAGAACAGGCTCTCCTGCCAGCCCCGGTTCCACTCGACGGCGCCGATGTCCCCGCCCTCGACGGCCAGGCCGTCGAAGCCGTAGGTCCCCAGGAGCTCGTCGAACAGCGCCGCCTCCCGGGCGACCAGGGTCTCGCGGAACGAGGCCTCGGCGACGGGGCGCTGCCGCTCCCCTTCCCGGCGGCTGCCGCAGTCCATCTCCACCCGCCACGCGAGCGCGTCGATCATCATCTCGGCGATCAGCCGGGCGGAGCGACCCCGTCGCTGCGCCGCGCGCTGGTCGCGCAGCTCGATGATCCGGTCCAGGCGCCCCTCGTGCTCGGGTCGGACCATGCCGATCAGCTTGTAGAAGCGCTCCTCGGCCGACGGCGGGAAGTCCCAGGCGTCCAGCTGCACCCGCATGTCGACGCCCTCGCGTCCGAGCATCTCCTCCCAGTCCTGCAGCCAGGAGCCCCGCACACCGTTGATGACCGCGATGACGGGAACCCCCAGCCGGCGCAGCAGCCGCACCTCCTGGCGCTTCTGTCCGGTCGGCTCCTCCCCCGCGTCGGCGACGTAGGCGAGCACGTCGGCCGCCAGCGCGCCCCCCAGCGCCTCCTTCTCCGAGCGGAACCGGCCGTCGTCCTCTTCGGCCACGAAGTCCTCCACCAGGGTGCGCCCGTCGGGGGCGACCGCGGTGGAGCCGGCGGCCTCGTCCAGGTGGCTGTTGATCGCGCCGGCCCGCTCGAAGCCCGGGGTGTCGACGAACGACAGCACCGCCTCCCCCGCGATCTCGAACACCTCGGTGTAGGCCCGCAGGGTGGTCCCGGCCTCCTCCGCCATCTCGAGGGACGCGTCGCGGGTGAGCGCCGCCACGATGGACGTCTTGCCGGCGTTGGAGTGACCGACCACCGCGATCTTGAGCGGGGCGATCACGCGGGCCCCTCGTCGGTCAGGACGTGGGCGTCGGCCACCCCGCACCGGGCCGCCATCGTCACCCAGGAGCCGAGGCGCTGGTCGAAGGCGCGGCCGCGGGGGCCGGCCCGGAACCGCGCCGCCCCGACCAGGAGCACGTGCACCGGCGCGTCGGGCCCCAGGGCGGTGACGACGTCCCGCAGGAACGCCTCTCGGACCCGCCCCGGGGTCGCCCCGATGTCGAACGCCACCACGGCGCCGCCGGGCGCCTGCTCGGGGTCGGTCAGCCCCTCCAGCGCGGCCGCGATCGCGAGGTCGTCGTCGTCGTCGGGCACGCGCCGGACCGCGCCGCTCAGGCCGAGCCGGTCGAGCCTCAGGCGGGCCAACACCTCGCCGTCCGGCGGGTCGGTGACGAACGCGAGCACGTCCAGTCCCTGCCCCGGCCGGGCCGACCCCGCGGCGACGCCCGACGGCGGCAGCAGGTCCGGCTGCCCGGCGCCCGAGCCCTCCCTCGTCACCGTGCCGGCGCCCGCCTCGACGGCCAGGGCGTCCAGGACCGAGCGGTGGCTGGAGGACTCCAGCGCCCGGCGCACCCCGCGGCGGACCTGCCAGCGGCTGACCGTGAGCCCGACGAGGCGGGGGAGCAGCCCCCAGAAGGCGATGGCGGCGAGCAGGAGCGCGTACCAGGCCTTGCGGTGGGCCAGGTCGGTCGGCTCGTGACCGGAGCCGGCGGTCCACTCCCCTTCGAGGGACGCCCACTGGGAGACGGCCACCTGCTCGGCGGTCGGCGCGTCCACCTGCGGCACCCACTCGACGGGCGCCGCGAGCACCGTGAACAGCCCCTCGATCCCGTCGGCGCCGATCGGCACCGTGGACGACCAGGAGAACACGAAGTCCTGCACCAGGAAGCTGGCCGACGCCGACAACAGCAGCGTCGCCAGGCAGCCGATCCAGAGCAGGTGGCTCGCCGACGCGAGCAGCGGGGCGCCCACCCGGCTGCGCCGCAGCACCCGCCCGGCGAGCGAGCCGACCGCCGTCTTGAGCGCGCCGACGTGCAGGTGGGAGGCGGCCCAGCTGAGCCAGTGCACGCGGCCGAGGGCCCGCCCCGCGCCCAGCGACAGCGCCAGCGTCAAGAGGCCCGCCGCGGTGGGGAGCGCGATCCCCTCGGCGACCACCACGAGCACGTTGACGGGGCTCAGGTCGTTGGGCGGCAGCGTCACCTTGAGCATCGCCAGCCCCGCCAGCACGCCCACGAAGAACGCGACGACGTGGGCCACGGTCAGCCCCGCCCGGAGCCGACCCACCGCCGCGAGGCCCTCCTCCTCGTCGACCCGCATCCGCAGCAGGGTCTCGGCGTAGCTGCGCAGCCGGGCGCCGTCGTCCTCCGCCTCGGCCCAGCCGTCGGCGGACACCGTCGCCCGCACCACCTCGGGATCGACCACCGCGGCCCGGCGCTCCTCCTGCCAGGCGCGCGCGAACTCGATGACCACGAAGTCGGACAACCGCACGAGCAGAGTCTAATGCCGCCGGGCGACCGATGCCTCGCGCCAGTCCCCAGGCGCCGCGCTGGTAAAAAGTGTCGACATCTTCGGAGGCCCCCGTTATCGTCCCTCAAGACTCGCGCAAGTGGAGCGCCCCTCAGCAGCAGAGCGGAATCGGAAGCAGACGCAGTACTGGTAGTTGCGGAAGCGGGAGCAGAGCGGAATCGCTGCGGGGAGCAGAAACTGACGGGTGGGCCGCGGCCTCTTAGGAGGTCGCGGCTTCCTTTTATCTCTCAGGGCATGCGAGGGGCATGGCGAACCCGGAGCTGGCTCGGTACCACCGACTCGTCCTGCTCCCGCTGATCGGCATCCCGCCGGTCCGCGCTGCACGCGCGCGTGCGACCACCGACGCGGACCGCGCAGAGCTGTCCGCCGCGCTGCGAGCCCAGGTCGGCGGCGCCGCGGTGTGGCTGCTCCACCTCGCGCTGCAGGGCGCGATCGGCTTCGTCTGGTGGATGGTCGCGGCCTCCGCCGCGCTGGACGCCCAGCTGCGCAGCGCCGCCAACGGCGTGCTCTGGATCGCCACCGGCGCCAACCTCGTCATGTGGGCCGCGGAGTGGGGCCTGGTGGTCGTCGCCGGCCTCCGGGCCGCCCGGGGCCACCCCTACCCCCTGACCCGCCGGGAGCGCCGCGCGGCGCGAGCCGCCGACGACGATGACCCCGGCCCCCCACCGGACTGGAGGCCGCTGAGCGATGGCTGAGACCGGCAACCCCGGGGGCACCGTGTCGGCGCCGCTGGACGTCCACAACTCGTGGGCGTGGGACTCGATCGAGGCCCTCGACCAGGACCAGCTGGAGCCGCTGTCGGACGAGCGGCCGATCCCGCCCGGCAGCCGCACCCGACCCGCCATCGACTTCGCCCAGGCGCCCGACCCGGAGCAGATCCCCGGCACCGCGCACCCCGCCCCGCTCCAGGAGCGGCTCGGCGAGCTGACCGGTCAGCAGCTCGACCTGGTGCTGCACCCCGAGCCCCCCAAGGCGCCCCTGGACCGGATCGCGCCGCTGGACCTGCCGCCCCGGTACGAGTGGATCTCGACCCTGGGCGAAGGCGGCCAGGGCACCGTCGAGCTCGTGCTCGACCGGGATCTGGGTCGGCCGGTCGCGCTCAAGACCCTGCTGCCGCACAAGATGGGCGAGCGGTACCTGTTGGACCTGTACCGCGAAGCGCGGATCACCGGGCAGCTCGATCACCCCCACGTGATGACGGTCTACGACGCCGGTCAGCTCCCCGACGGCCGGCTCTTCTACACGATGCCCCGGATGCCCGGCGAGAACCTGCACAACGTCCTCGTCCGGCTCCGACGGGGCCAGACGGACGTCGCACGCCGGTGGGGAATGGTGCCGCTGGTCCAGGTCCTCCTGAAGGCCTCCCAGGGGGTCGGCTACGCCCACGCCCGGGGCGTCATCCACCGGGACCTGAAGCCCGCCAACGTCCTGATGGGCGGCCACGGCGAGGTGCTCGTCGTCGACTGGGGCATCGCCCGGGTGGTCGGCGGCCCCTCCGCGGACGCGCCGAGCGTGCGGCGCCTGTGGTCCCAGGCGGGCGAGGAGCGCCGGGAGCGGGTCCGGGGCAGCCCCCCGTACATGGCCCCCGAGCAGATCCAGCACCCCGACCAGGTGGGCCCCGCGGCGGACGTCTTCTGCCTCGGCGTGATCCTCTACGAGGCGCTCACCCGCGTGCCGCCCTGGACCGGCAGCGACGTCGACGCGCTGGTGGAGGCGGTGTGCCACGCGCCGCCGGTGCCGCCGCGGGAGCGGGCCCCCGGGCTGTCGATCCCGCCGGAGCTCGAGGAGATCTGCCTGCGCGCCCTGCAGAAGTTCCCCGGCCACCGCTACGCCCACGCCGGCGAGCTGGCCGAGGCGCTGGACGTCTGGCTCGCGGGCGGGCGACGCCGGGAGGCGGCGGCCCGAAGGCTGCGGGAGGCCGACTCGATGCGCGAGCGGCACCGGGCCCTGCAGGACCGGCTGGACGAGGCGTCGGTCCGCCTGGACACGGTCCGTGGACCCGTGGGCGAAGACCGCGACGCCGACGAGCGTCGCACCCTCCACCAGCGGGTGGAGTCCCTGGAGCGGGCCGCCGACGGCGTGCTCGGGGAGGCGGTCTGGGCCCTGCAGCGGGCGATGCACGACGACCCGGACCACCCCGGCGTGCGGGAGGCCCTCGCGGAGCTGTACGCGGGCCGGTTCGCCGAGGCCGAGCGCTCGGGGAACCGCCGGGAGCAGGCGGTGTTCCGAGCGCTGCTCCGACAGTTCGACGACGGTCGCTGGGGCCGCTGGCTGCGCACCGGCGGCGAACTGACCGTCGCGACGAGGCCCGAAGGCGTCGCGTTGCGTCTGCTCCGCCTGGTGGAGGTGGACGGCCTGCTGGTCCCCGCCGAGGCGATCGAGCCCGACGACGATGGCCGCTGGCAGGTGCCGCCGGGCCGCTACGCGCTGGCCCGCGCCGACGCCGACGAGGAGGGCTGGCACTACCCGATCCGGCTGGACCGGGAAGACCGGCGCCACATCGTGATCGACCTGACCGGCGAGGGCGAGGCGGGAGAAGAGTTCGCGTTCGTGCCCGGCGGCCCTGCGCTCCTCGGGGGCGACCGGTCGGCCGACGGATCGAGCCGTCACCGGCGCGTCGAGATCGGCCCGGTCGCCGTGGCGCGCCACCCCGTCACCGTCGGCGCGTACGCCCGGTTCCTCGCCTGGGTGGGCGACGACCGACCCGCCATCGCCCGCCGCCATCGCCCCGACGACTTCGACGCCCAGCAGGAGGCCGGCGCCAACCGGCCCGTCCGCAACGTGCGGCTGGACGACGCCGAGGCCTACTGCGACTGGCTCAGCGCCGCCACCGGGCGCGTGCTGCGCCTGCCCACCGCCGACGAGTGGGAGAAGGCGGCGCGGGGCGCCGACGGCCGCCCGTTCCCCTGGGGGGAGCGGTTCGACGAGGACTCCTGCGCGTCCCTGTACCTGGGCGCCCCGGGCAGCGCCCCACCGGCGGTCGGGCTGTACGACGCGGACTGCTCGCCGTTCGGCGTGCGGGACCTCGCCGGCGGCGTGTGGGAGTGGACCGACACGATGGCCGCGGAGCGGCAGGTCGTGGTCGGCGGCTCGGTCGCCAGCGAAGAGGCCGGCTGCCGCTGCGCGGTCCGGCGCGCCCTCCACCCCGGAGAGCGGCTGTCGTTCCTCGGGTTCCGGGTGGTGATGGACGTCTGAGCGGAGCTACCGCTCCCGCACGAACGTCCCCCAGGTCGCGGCCGCGAAGCGCGTCACCACCGTCTCCAGCCGCCGCTCGCCGAGCACCTCGGTGCGCGCCCCCTGAGCCTCCGTCAGCTTCATGCCGACCACGAGGCTGAGGCGGATCGGCACCACCCCGTCGTGCGCGTCGGGCCGGTCGTACAGCACGAAGCGGTGCTCCCCCACCGACACGTCGACCGTGCGACGGCCCTCGATCCGCACCGTCAGGGGGGCGTGCAACGGGACCGCCTCCCCGCTGGGCTCGAGGCGCCGGGCGTCGTACTTGCGCAGGCTGAGCACCTCGCCGTCGATCGCCACGCAGAGGTACTCCAGCTCGCGCTCCCGGATCGTACGCAGCAGCGGCTTCAGCTCGGAGTCGTCCAGCGCCCCGCTGGCGTCGGCGTCGTACGCCGACCAGTCGCCGAGCCCCAGGTCGGCCGGCGTGACGCGGGAGCGCACGGTCATGAACAGGTGGTCCTTCGCCACCGACACCTGGACGGTGCGGGGCACCACGTCGTCGATGTCCGACGCGACCGCCGGGACGGCCGCCAGGGCGAGGAGAGCGACGGCGGTCCGCGGGCAGGTCACGAGCAACGATTGTATAAGGCTGCGATGTCCCTGCACTTCGAGGTCGGCGCCAGGTCCGGCGCGGCGCGCACCGGCCGGATGACCCTGCCCCACGGCGAGGTCGAGACGCCGGTGTTCATGCCGGTCGGCACCCGGGCTGCGATGCGCGCGATGACGCCGGACCAGACGGTGGCGACGGGCTCGCAGATCGTGCTCGCGAACACCTACCACCTCGCCCTGCAGCCGGGCGCCGACGTCGTCGCGCGCTGCGGGGGCCTGCACTCGTTCATGAACATGCCGCTGCCGATCCTCACCGACAGCGGCGGGTTCCAGGTGTTCTCGCTGCCCAAGACGGTCACCGAGGAGGGGGTCACGTTCCGATGGAAGAAGGGCGGCAAGCCCTTCACGATGACGCCCGAGTCGTCCGTCGGCATCCAGGAGAAGCTCGGCGCCGACATCATCATGGCGTTCGACGAGTGCGTCGCCTGGCCGTGCGAGCGCCGCTACGCCGAGGCGTCGGTCGCCCGCACCACCCGGTGGGAGAGGCGCTGCCTGGAGGCGAAGACGCGGGACGACCAGGCGCTGTTCGGCATCATCCAGGGCGCGTTCTGGAAGGACCTGCGCGAGCGCTCGGCCGCGGAGCTCGTGCCGCTGGGCTTCCCGGGCTACGCGATCGGCGGCCTGTCGGTCGGCGAGGGGCTGGAGATGATGGACCGGGTGCTCGGCTGGACGACGCACCTGCTCCCCGACGACAAGCCCCGCTACCTCATGGGGGTCGGCCTGCCCGAGGACCTGTGGTGCGGCGTGGGCCACGGCATCGACATGTTCGACTGCGTGATCCCGACCCGGCACGCCCGAGGGGCCGTGCTCTACACGTTCCAGGGCAAGATGCGCGTCTCGTCGAACCGGTTCCGCAAGGATCGCCTGCCGCCGGACACGACCTGTCCCTGCTACACCTGCCGCAACTTCAGCCGCGCCTACCTGTGCCACCTGTTCGCCGCCGACGAGGTGACCGGCACCACCCTGGCCGCCATCCACAACATCACGTTCCTGCAGGAGCTGATGAAGGTGATCCGGCAGGCGATCCGTGACGACGACTTCGACCGCAAGCGGGCCGAGTTCTTCGATGTGTACGGCAGTTCGTTCCCCGCTCAGCAGAAGCAGCGGGAGCGGATGGACGACCGGGCGTAGGGGGGCGAAGGGCGCCGGCCTACTTCTTCTCTTCGAGCTCCCAACGACGGCCTCGGCCCTCGTCCTCGTCGTCCTCGATCGCCTCGGCCTCGGTCTCCTCGGCCTCCTTGCGGGCCTCCTCCAGGCGCCGCCGCTCGGCGGTGGCGTCCAGCTCCGTGGGCGACGCCTCCTTGTCCTCGGTGACCGGCTTGCCGGCGTCCTCGAGGGCCCGGCCCTCCTCGGTGATCAGCGTGCCGAGGAACCAGCTGAGCATCAGCACTTCGAGCTTGGGCTCCCGGGCCAGCATCTTCGCCCCGTGGCCGACCCCGTAGTAGGTCTCCACGTGCAGCGGGCCGGTGGCCTCCTTCTCGAGCACCTCGACCGACTTGCGGGCGTACCCGTCCTCGACCGAGTAGACCATCATCAGCGGGCGGTTCCCCAGGCCCGACAGCCGGCCGACGAGGTTGACGCCGTCGTACCCCAGGCCGGGGCTGAGCATCGCGACCGAGCGGATGCCGTCGTCGCCCTTGGCGTGGAGCACGCACAGCGACGCGCCGAGGTCGGCGCCGGCGAGGTGGATGCGGTCCGTCGGCACGTCGTCCTGGGAGCGGAGCACGCCGAGGGCCACCTCGATGTCCTGGGACATCATGGCGAACTCCTCTTCGCCGAACAGCTCGCGGTCGAGCTCCTCGTCGCCCTGCATGAGCGACTCGCCGTGACCGCGCAGGTCGAACACCATCGTGACGAAGCCGTGCTTGCTCATCTTCTCGGCCATGTAGGCCCAGTCGCGCGAGCTGCGGAACGGTTCGTGGACGAAGAGGATGCCGCCCTTGACCGGGCCGCGGGCCGGCCGGAAGACATGGCCGTGCAGGCGGACGCCGTCAGAGGTGTCGAAGAAGACGGGATCGCCACCGATCGGGGACTCGGGCGGGGGCTCGATGGCTGCCTGTGCGGCCATCGGCGCCGCCAGCAGGAGACACAGCGCCCCGCAGAGCAGAGCCATCGGCATGCGCGTCCTGGTCAAACGCCCTCCCATTCACGAATCACGAAGCCTAGCAAAGCCGCGATACCTATGCCGCGCTTCGTCCAAGACTTCATCGGCGGGTTCACGGAACTCTGAATGTAGGACAGTTCGAACGCGGGATCCGGTCAGAACGGCGCCCGATCTATACGGCGACGAGGCGGTTCAGATCGTCGACGAGCGCCTGCACGTCCAGCCCGTGGTCCCGGCCGCCCTCGCCGACCGTCTCGAAGCCGGACACCGCGCACGATCCACAGCCCGGCAGGTGGTGCCGGGCGAACACCTCGGCCGCTCCGGGGTGGCTGGCGTGGGCCTCCGCGATGGTCATACCGGCGGTGAACGGGCCGGCGGCGGGGGCCGGATCGGGGGCCGCAGGCTCCGCGCGGGCGGAGGCGGGCGCCGCGTCGAGCTTGGGGTCGGCCTGGATGTCGGCCAGCTCGGGGCCGCCGATGATCGACAGCCGGCTGCGTCCTCGGCCCTTGCCGGGCTTGCCCTCCAGCTTGTCGAGCCGATCGCGGAGCGTGTCGAGCTCGCTGTCGAGGCGCTCGTGGAGACGGTGGGTCTCCTGCTTGAGGACGCGCAGCTCGAACGCGAGGTCGTCGAAGGTGCCGCCGAAGAGCATCGACTGGATGAACTTGGAGAAGGCTCCGGAACTCATGGCGGGCGAGGGTAGCAGCGCTCTGCGCTTTTGCTAGCCTCCGCGCCCCAACGGAGGCCCCATGTCCGCAATCACCGCCGTCCGCGCCCGCGAGATCCTCGACAGCCGCGGCAACCCCACCGTCGAAGTCGACGTACACCTCGCCTCGGGCGTGATCGGCCGAGCTGCGGTGCCCTCGGGCGCGTCGACCGGCGAGCACGAGGCGTGCGAGCTGCGGGACGGCGACAAGGGCCGCTACCTGGGCAAGGGCGTCAGCCAGGCGGTCGGCAACGTCAACGGCGAGATGGCGGACCTGGTGATCGGTCGAGACGCGCTGGACCAGGCCGGCCTGGACACCGCGCTCATCGCGCTGGACGGCACCCCCAACAAGAGCCGGCTGGGCGCCAACGCGATCCTCGGCGTCTCCCTGGCGGCGGCCCGGGCGTCGGCCAACCTGCTCGACATCCCGCTGTACCGGTACCTGGGCGGGGCGGGGGCGAACCTGCTCCCCGTGCCGATGATGAACATCCTCAACGGCGGCTCCCACGCCGACAACAACGTCGACGTGCAGGAGTTCATGATCGTCCCGGTCGGCGCGCCGACGTTCGCCGAAGCGCTGCGCATCGGGGCCGAGGTGTTCCACACCCTCAAGAAGGTCTTGAAGGATCGCGGCCTCGCCACGGCGGTCGGGGACGAGGGCGGCTTCGCGCCGATGCTCGACAGCAACGAGCAGGCGCTCGAGCTGATCGTCTCCGCGGTCGCCAAGGCCGGCTACCAGGCCGGCAGCGACGTGCTCCTCGCGCTCGACGTCGCGGCGTCGGAGTTCTGCAGGAACAAGAAGTACAACCTGGACGGCGAGGGCCGGAAGGGGCTGAGCGCCGACGAGATGACGTCCTGGTACGGCGACATGGTCAAGAAGTTCCCGATCATCTCGATCGAGGACGGCCTGGACGAGAACGACTGGCAGGGCTGGCGCCGGATGACGAAGGCGCTGACGGACCAGGTGCAGCTCGTCGGTGACGACCTGTTCGTCACGAACACCGAGCGGCTGGGCAAGGGCATCAAGACCGGCGTCGCCAACTCGATCCTCATCAAGGTGAACCAGATCGGCACCCTGACGGAGACCCTGCAGACGATCGCCATGGCGAGGCGGGCCGGCTACACGTGCGTCATCTCCCACCGGTCCGGGGAGACCGCCGACACCACCATCTCCGACCTGGCGGTCGCGACCGGGGCGGGCCAGATCAAGACCGGCTCCCTGTGCCGCAGCGACCGCATCGCCAAGTACAACCAGCTGCTGCGCATCGAAGAGGACCTCGAGGGGCACGGCCAGTACATCGGGCGGGACGTGTTCACGTCGATCGGCCGGGGCGACGACGGCCCCGCCGAGCTGGCCGACCAGGTCGACACGATGCTGCGAAGCAAGGCGGCGGCGAAGAGCAAGAGCCGCAAGCGCTCCAGCAAGGGGCGCTCCTGACGGCCTCCCTGCCGCCGGGCGGCCCGCCGGCCTCGGGCGACGAGCTCGTCGAGCGGGCGAGCCGGCTGGCCGGGCGGCGACTGCAGGACGTCGCGGAGGCCCTCGGGCTGCCCGTCCCCCCGCACCTCCGCGGCCACAAGGGCTGGGTCGGCCACGTGCTGGAGCGCGCCCTGGGGGCGACCGCGGGCAGCGACGCCGGCCCCGACTTCCCGGAGCTCGGCATCGAGCTGAAGACGATCCCGGTCGACGCGGCGGCGAAGCCGAAGGAGTCGACCTGGGTCTGCTCAGCGTCCCTGGACGGCTCGATGGCGGCGACCTGGGAGGAGTCCCACGCGCGGGCGAAGCTCGCCGCGGTGCTCTGGGTGCCGATCGTGGGCGACGGGCCCCCGGGCGAGCGTCGGATCGGCGCCCCGGTGCCGTGGACGCCGACGGCCGACCAGGAGGCGACGCTGCGTCGGGACTGGGAGGAGATCGCGGAGCTGATCCGGGGCGGGGAGCTGGACCGGCTCGACGCGAAGCTCGGCGACGCGCTGCAGCTCCGGCCCAAGGCGGCGAGCAGCCGCGACGCGACGACGTTCCTGGACGCGTCGGGGGAATGGGTGGAGACGGGTCCCCGGGGGTTCTACCTGCGGCCCTCGTTCACCCGCCGGATCCTCGAGGCAGCGTTCGCGCCTCGATAGGCAGCAGCAGCACCGAACCGTAGTCGCCGCCCAGCCGCCCCAGCTCGGCGCCCCGCACGCCGTGGCGCCCGGCCCAGTCGAGGTCGGCCCCCCCCGCCAGGGCCCCAGCCCTGGCGGCC
>CAYQEG010000201.1:0-14087 GCA_964416435.1 uncultured Rickettsiales bacterium | reverse complement strand
GGCCGGCCTCGTCGGCTGCGCTGTACCAGTTCACTTATCGCCGGTCCTCCTCGTCGACGTGGCCGTCGCAGTCGTTGTCGACCAGGTCGCAGACCTCCTGGGCGCCCGGGAAGATCGCTGCGACGTCGTCGTCGCAGTCGAGCGACTCGGTCCAGCCGTCGCCGTCGCCGTCGATCGCGACGATGACCTCCGGCTCGGGACACGAGGCGAGCAGCAACAGGACGACGAAGAGCGGAGACGTGCGGCGCATGAGGGTCCTCCCGGAGTCCGCACCGACTATACGCCGGCGCGCGGATGGCTCGATGACGCTGAAGTCTCGGCCGGAACTGCCGACAAGAGAGGTACAAGCGGGAGCAGAGATGACGGATCCCTACGACGTCGACACCAAGGACATCACCATCCCCGAGCGGCCGCCGCGGTACTTCCGGGTGCAGCTGAGGGTCGCCCTGCATGCGTGGGACCCCGACGACCGCCTCGTCTCCAGCGGCCTGAGGCTGGTCAGCGTCTCCGCCAGCGGGATCGGCTTCGTGCCGACCCACGCCCTCTCCCAGGGCGACCGCCTGCGGATGGAGTTCGACCTGCGCGATCCGGGCGCCAGCGTGAGCGTGGCCGTCGAGGCGGAGGTCGTCCGGGTGGTCGATGACGACTTCGAGCTGTACGTCGGCTGCCGCTTCGTGGACTTCGATCAGCGAAAGCAGCAGGCGCTGCTCAAGGCCCTGGAGGCGGTGCGCGCCCAGCAGGCCGCCGACGCCGCCTGAGCGTCCGGCCGGACCAGGGCCTCAGTATCGTGAGGGGCCGTTCAGTCAGCGTCCAGGCAGCAGCGCATCCCGATGTGCTGGCTCTTGAAGTCGTCCGCCCGGTCGGTGCGACCCGCGCAGCGCGCGTGCTTCGGTGAGGAGCCGACCTCGGACGGCTTGAGCAGGTGCCCGTCCCCCTTGGAGGTGGAGGTCCACTCCCCGACCCCACCGGTCAGTCCGACGACCCCGTACCCGGAGACGCAGTCCGGGTAGTCCGACAGGCGGTAGCCCCCCTCGAAGAAGCCGGGCTTGGGGCAGGCCTCGGGATCCCAGTCGTCGCCGTAGCTGAAGATCAGGTTGCGGGGCCCCTTGCAGGCCTTCTCCCACTCGTCCTCGGAGCAGAGCCGCTTCCCGAACTTGTCGCAGAGGCGCCGCGCCTCGTCCCAGTTCATGTTGGTCAGCGGGGGGGCGTAGGGGTCGTTGAGCCGCGGGTTCACGAACGGCAGGTCGTCGATCCAGAAGGCCTTGACCTGGGTGACGCCCTCGGGCCGCTCGCCCGAGCCGGCCTCGTCGTCGTACCGCTCGAAGCGTCCCGAGTGGTACTCGCCCGCGGGGATGTAGGTCATGCCGGGCTTGGGCGGGTTGGCCGGCGACGTGACCCGGCCGGGGTCCAGGTCGGCCCGAAGCTGGGCCCGGCGGGCCACCTCGTCCGCCCGGAGCTCCTCCTCCGAGGGCTGCATCTGGAGCACCGCGACCACGATGGCGAGCACCAGCAGGCCGCCCAGGGCGACCATGACGAGCGTCCGGCTGGCCGGTCCCTGCTCGGCCGCGCCGGCCCCGGAGGCGAACGCCTCCTCCAGCCCCACGGCGAGGCCCTGGGTGCCCTGGAAGCGGTCGTTGGTGGAGAACGCCAGCGCGACGTCGACCAGGTCGTCGACGATCTCGGAGAGGTCCGGGCGGAGCGTCGACGGCACCTCGTAGTTGCCCGCCGGCGGCTGCCCGGTGAGCGCTTCGTACAAGAGGGCGCCGATGGCCCAGACCTGCGCCGCGGGGGCGCGACGCCCGCCCAGGGCGGCCTCTTCGGGGGCCTTGCGCCAGGCGGACTCGATGGGGAAGCCGTCGTCCGCGAACAGGTCCTTGCGGAGCATCCAGGAGAGCCCCCAGCCCAGGACCCACACCTCGGCGAGCCCGCCGGCGGTCGGCTCCTGGACGAGCACCACGTGCTCGGGGCCCAGGTGGCCGTGGGTCTCCGGCCGGGCCGACCCCAACCGCTCGACCAGGGCGGTGAAGACCTCCTCCACCCACGACAAGCTCAGCGGCTCCTCCGCCTCGGCGATCGCCTGGGCGAGAGTGCGGCCCTTCACCAGCTCGGTCTCGACGAAGAACCGGCCTTCGTGCTCGCCCCAGTCCCGGGGCACGACGATGCCGTCGTACTCGGCCTGGGCGTCGAACGCCCGGTCGAAGTGCTCGATGGTGACCCGCGGGTCGATGACGCCAGAGCGGATCAGCTTGAGCGCCCCCTCGGTGCCGTCTTCGGCGACGACCGAGAAGACCGAGCCGAGCAGGCCTTCGCCGATCTTGGCCTCGACGGTGTATTCCTCGGCGATCACCGTGCCGGGCGCGAGATCGGGAACGGGATACCGCTCGATCGCGAGGTCGACGATGCTCTTTACGGACTCGCTGTTGGGAAGAGAGCTCAACCCCCGGCCTCCTCAGACAGACAAGCCTACACGGTTCACCGACCCCGTCCGTGCGACGGTCAGTCCTCGAGGGCGACCCCGGTCTGCTCGACGAAGCTCTGGATCGGTCGGTCCTGCAGGAACGAGCCCCAGCGCTCCTGGGCGCGGAGCGCCCGCTCGACCTCATGGGTGAACTCGATCTCCCGCTGCAGGTGTCGCGCCCGGTGTTCCATGATCAGGTGAGCGGCCGCGGGCACGTAGTCGCCCATCGACGTCTTGAGCGCCCGGGCCACCTCGAGCTGGTCCGCGAGCGCCTCCCTCCGACCGGCGAGCAGGTCCAGCACCTCCTGCTGGGGGAGCAGGAACGAGCAGGACACGAACAAGTCGATCTCGAAGAACGTCTCGTCGTCCCGGCCCGGGAGCGCCCGCAGGGACTCCAGCAGGTACGCCCGCCCCGCGTCCGTGATCCGGTAGGTCTTCCGTCGTCCTTCTTTGACGACCTCCGCCAGGCCCTTCGACTCGAGCCGCGGGAGGGTCGCGTACAGGTGACCATGGTCACACTTCGCCCACCACTTGACGTGCTTGTAGCGGAGCTCGGTCTTGATCTCGTAGCCGTGCATCGGCCGCCGGATCAACGAGCTCAGGATCAGGATCTCCATGCGGGACGCCATGCGTTCGAGCCTACACTAATCAATTATTGACTAACTGGCGGGTCCCCCCTAGCGTCGCTCCCATGAGGTGGATCCCGCTCCTGTGTTCGCTGCTCCTGGTCGCCTGCTCCGCCGGGCTGTCCCCCATCCAGCCGTCCGAGCTCGAGGCTCCGGAGGAGGCCCCCGAAGGCGACGAGGGGGTCGACGAGGGGGAACCCGGGGAGCACGAACCGGAGGACGAGGTAGAGCAGGACGACGACGACGACGACGCGACGGAGGCGCCGGAGCCGCCCGTCCCCCTGGCCCCCCTCGGGGAGCGACGGTGCGATGGACTGCCGGCCCTGCCGACGTTCCCGCCCGACGCACCGGGCCCCTACGCAGTGGGCGTGCAGACCCTGCTCCTGGAGGATCCGAAGCGTTCTGGTCGGATCTTGACCACCGAGCTCTGGTATCCGACCGACACGACGGGCGCGGGGGTCAGCTACGGCCTGGGCCTGGAGGACGTCGCCGGGATGGCCGGGGACGACTGGGGGGGGCTGCTCGCCCTGATGGCGATGTTCAACGAAGACGACCTCGTCACGGTCGTGGAGACGGCCGCGGTCCGCGACGCGCCGGTGCACGGCGACGCGGGGGCGCTCGTGGTGTTCAGCCACGGCTTCCGGGGCGTGCGCTGGCAGTCGACGTTCCTGACCACCTGGCTGGCCAGCCACGGGTACGCCGTCGCGGCGCCGGACCACGTCGGCAACACGATGTTCGACGGCAGCGAGGAGGCCGAGGAGAGCGTCATGAGCCGGGTGCTCGACGTGGCCTTCGTGGCCGACGAGCTGAGCCGGCGCGCCGCGGACCCGGGGGACCCGCTGTTCGAAGCGTTCGACGCGAGCCGCGTCGGGGTCGTCGGGCACAGCTTCGGGGCGTCGACCGCGATCAATGGCGGCGCGATGGACAACCGGGAGATGGTCAACATCCCCCTCGCCCCCGCCTTCGACGAGCGCATGTCCCACGTGTACGCCCCGGAGTCGTACGACCTGCGGGCCGCGATCACGATCGTCGGCGGCACCGACGACAACACCACCGAGTGGCCGATGCAGGAGCTCGCGTACGAGCGCACGGTCGCGCCGCGACACCTCGTGCAGCTCGACGGCGCGCGTCACTTCGACTTCACCGACCTGTGCGCCAACGAGCTGATCCGCTTCGTCGTCAGCTCGTTCGTAGAGCAGCTGGCCGACGCCTGCGGGCCGGAGCCGGGGCTCTATCACGACGCCATCCGCACGGTCACCACGGCGTCTCTGGGCCGCTACCTGGCGTGCGACGCCGACGCGGGGGAGTGGCTCCAGCCGGAGGTCGCCGGCGCGATCGACCGGGTCTCCGAGGTCCGCGCCGACTTCGGCCAGGACATCGCCGCCGAGGCGGTCGCGCCGGCCGCCCCCCAGTCGACCGAGCTGCCGGCCTCCGCCGGAGCGGGGGTGACCCTCGCGATCCTGCCCACCCCGGGCTTCGACGTCGGGCTGTTCGCCCCGCTCGTGGAGCGGCTCGGGGACGAACTGGACGTGGTCATCGCCGACCCCACCGACGACCTGAGCGACGCGGTGGTGCTCGGGTGGGGCGCCGGCGGCCAGGCGGCGCTGCAGGTCCCGGCGCTGGCCCGCGTGCTCATCGGCGCCGCCGCCCGAGACCAGATGGACTGGCTGGAGCACCCCGGCTACTACGGCGGACGCACGCTGACGTCGGTCGCCCGGGTCGAAGAGGGTGACTGGGACGCGGTCGTCGACGGCCTGTTCGCCTGCAGCGAGCCCGACCCGGCGCACGCCGAGCAGGCGCTGTCGGCGCTCGACCCGAGCGCGTGGCCCGAGCCGGGGGACGTGTTGGCCGCGCTGCCGTCCGCGGTCGAGCCGACGCTGCTGCTCCACGGGGAGGGGGACGACACCGTGCTCCTGGAGTCGTCGCTGTACCTCTGGAACGAGCTGCCCGAGGCCCAGTTGGTGGTGCTCCAGCGGTCGGGGCACCTGCCGTTCCGGGAGGAGCCGGACGTGGTCGCGGCGGAGATCCTGCTGTTCATCGAGGGGCTGTAGGCCCCGGCCTCCGGGTCACTGAGCCAACCGGGTTTCCTGACCACGCCTCCTCGGTCCCGCGGCCCGATCTCGGCGTCGCTCCTCGGTTCCAGGGGAGCGACCCTGCGCCCTCGTCGCTCCTGGACCTCGGACCGCGGGCCCGTCGGATCCGTAGTCATATAACCCGGTTGGCACAGTCAGTCGCGGACGCGGACCTCGAGGGTGCGCCTCGACGTCCGCCCGCGGGCGTCGCTGACGACGATCTCGTGCCGGCCGGGGCTCGGCACCCACCAGACCCGGTCATCCGCCGACGCGGCCTGCACCAGCTCCCCGTCCACGAACCAGGCGAGCCGGTCCGCGCCGGCGGTCGCCGCCTCCAGGGGCACCCGCTGCGTCTCCGCCGGCAGGCCCGGGAGGAGCAGGGCGACGTGGTCGGTGGGCGGGTGCACGATGCGCGGGGGGCCGTCGTCGGTCCGCGGGGCGCAGCCCGGGTCCATCGCCGGCGGCTCCGGGAGCCGCCCCGAGCGGGCCGCCACGTGGCGGCGAACCACCGAGGGCCAGCGCACGAAGCTGCGCTCCTCCGTGCGTCGCCCGTCCCGACAGCCCGGCCCCACCGCGAGGCCCGAGTCCAGGTCGACCTCCACCCCCACGTGGTAGGGGCAGCTCTCGGTCGGCACGGACGCCCGCCGGGCGAGCACCCGCCGCGTCTGGGTGCAGGCGGCCCCCGGCACGTGCCCGCTGTAGGCACACACGGACACCTCCGCGAGGCCGGTCGGTCGACCGTCGAGGGGCACACGATCGCCTCGATGCAGCGCCTCCAGGACGTCGAACAGGATCGGACCCGCCGCGTCGGCCCCCACCAGGTGGGAGCTGCCCTCCCCGTCCAGGTTGCCCAGCCACACCGCGGCGGTGAACGTCGGCCCCGAGCCGACGGCCCAGGCGTCCCGACGGCCGGTGCTCGTGCCGGTCTTCCAGTGGATGCCCCGGGGGGCGCCGCTCAGCCGTCGACGGGTCGGGAAGTCGGGCCGATCACGCAGCGCCAGCGCCCGACGGGTCAGCCAGGACGCCTCCGCGGACAGCGCGCGGTCCCCTCCCCCGGCGGGCGGCTCCAGGCCGCGCACCAGCCGGATCGGCGCGGCGTCGCCGTCCCGCGCGAGCACGGCGTAGATGGTCGCGACCTCCACCGGGGTCAGCTCGACGCCGCCGACGGCGACGGACAACCCGTAGAAGCCCGGGTCCCGCCGCAGGGACGTCACGCCCATGCGGCGCAGCCGGCCGAGCAGCGTCTCGGTGCCGACCGCCCCCAGCAGGTTGACGAACGGCACGTTCAGCGACCGCGACAGCGCCTCCTCGAGCTCGACCAGGCCGGCCCACGAGCCGTCGTAGTTGCGCGGCGAGTAGCCGCCGTAGTCCACCGGTACGTCCGACACGAGGTGGGAGGGCAGCGCCAGCCCCTCGTCGATCGCGAGCGCGTAGACGAACGGCTTGAGCGTCGAGCCCGGGGAGCGCGGCACGTCGAACGCGGCGATCTGCTGCCCCGGCTCGTCCCCCCAGGCGACGTTGCCCACCAGGGCGACGATCTCCATCGTCCGGTGGTCGATCACGACCACCGAGCCGTGCCGGATGCCCCGCCGCTCCAGCGACGCCTGCGCCTCCCCCAGGATCTCCTCGGCGGTGCGCTGGACTCCGAGGTCCAGGGTCGTGTCGATCCGGGGCACGCCCGCGGCGGTGCGCTCCCGCAGCCACCAGGCGACGTGGGGCGCCTCCCGGGGCATCGCCCGCAGGTGCGCGGGCACCGGTGCGGCGACCAGCGCCGCCATCACCGCGTCGACGTCGCCGCCCGGGCCGACCGGCAGGGCGCCGTCCGCGAGCAGCCGCGACGCCACCCGGTTCCGCGCCTCCCGCAGCCGCTCGGCGTTGCGGTCGGTCGGGTAGCGGGCCGTCGGGTTCTGGGGGATCGCGAGCAGCGTGGCGATCTCCCCGGCCTCCAGCTCGGAGGAGCCGTGGCCGAACATCGCCCACGCCCCCGACTCGAGCCCCTCGACGTTGCGTCCGTAGGGGATGTGCTGCAGGTACAGGCGCAGGATCTCGGCCTTGCTCAGGCGCAGCTCCAACTGCACCGCGCGCAGCGCCTCGATCGCCTTGCTCCCCACCGTCCGGGGGCGCGGCTCGAGCATGCGGACCAGCTGCATCGTGATCGTCGAGCCGCCGCTGACGACCCGCCCCGAGCTCACGTTGAGCATCGCCGCGCGCCCCACGGCCACGGGATCGACGCCCAGGTGGCTGTCGAACCGCTTGTCCTCGAAGCGGAAGAGCGCGTCGAGGTAGTCGGGATCGACCTCGGCGATGGCGACGGGCAGCCGCCAGCGCTCGTCGGGGGCCAGGAAGGCGTGGATCACCGACCCGTGGGCGTCGCGCACCACCACCGACGGCCCGGTGTGCAGCCGCTCGGGCAGCGGGACCAGCCAGGCGGCGGCGACGCCGGCGACGATCGCGATCGCCGCCAGCGCCACGCCGGGCAGAAGCGCCTTGCGCGCCGCTCTCCCCCGCCTGGCCAGCCAACTGCGCATCGGGGGCTACTCCTGGGCGTCCGAGATGCCGCCCCACGGGCCGAGCACGACCACCGGCTCGGCGGCGGTGCGGGCCCACAGGCGCGGGTCGTACATCGCCTCGACCGAGGCCGCCGGCGCGGTGAACTCGCCCGCGGTCACGGCCCTCAGCGCGTAGGTGAAGGTCGCCGTCTCGCCCGGTCCGAGCGCGCCGAAGACCTCGACCCGGTCGTCCCGCACGTTCATGTGATCCATCGACCAGGCCGACCCGGTGTCCGCCCAGGCGGGGCTGTGCTCCCGGCCCAGGCGCGGGTTCTCCACCTCCCAGCCGGCCGCGAACCGGTCGACCAGGGCGATGTTCTGCACTCGCTCGCCGCTGGTGTTGCGCAGCGTGAGGGTCGTGTAGACGAGGTCGCCCAGCTCGGGGGTCACCCCCTCGACGTCGGCGGTCGCCAGCGGCTTGCCGTCGGCGCGCTGCCAGGTCCGCGTCAGCGTGAGGCCGTTGCCGCCCACGAGGACGGGCGCCTTGTGGCGAATCCCCTCGCTGCTCATGACCAGGTAGACCGTGCCGCGCCCGCTCCGCTCCAGGGTCAGCTCGGCGTCGCCGTACTCGCTCGACCGGTAGACGGTCCAGGAGCGCTCGGGGCCGGTCGACGTCGTCGTCGGCTCGATGGACCGACCGGCCAGGCTGAGCACCGGCTCGGCGAAGTCGTCGGAGTTGGACCCGAGCCACTTGCCCAGGCCGCTCATCCCCCAGGCCACCTCCTGCGTCGTGTACCAGCCGTGCCCGTGCTCGGACAGGCCGCCGGCGACGAGGTTGGCGAGGGCCTCGGTGTCCGGGTCGCGGCCGAACAGGTCGACCATCACGTCGAGCACGAGGGCCCGGCGGCGGCGGTCGCTGTAGAAGGACCAGCTGTTCTGGCGGTGGTCGGTCAACGCGGTGACGTCGGGGTCGCGCAGCTGCGCCTCCCACCGTCGGTCCCCCGCGAGGTACAGCGCGGCCTGGAGCAGGTACTCCATCTCCTTGCGGGAGCCGGCGTTGCCTTCCGTCGGGAGCTCGCTGAGGAGCTGCTCGATCCGGGCCTTGTGGGGCTTGCCGGCCCGGGCGAGCACGTAATGTGCGTACTCCTCGGAGCGGCCGTACCAGCTCGCGTCGGCGCCGTCGGCGGCCCCGTCCAGCCACTGGATCGCGCGGTCCAGCGACTCCTGGGGCACCGGGTAGCCGGCCTCCTTGGCGTCCAGGAGCATGTGCACGCCGTAGGCCGTGCCCCAGACCACGGGCTGGCTGCCGCCGGGCCAGTAGGAGAGCCCGCCGCTGGCGGTCTGCATCGACAGGACGCGCCGGACGCCGTGATCGACCATCGCGTCGACGCCGGTGCCGCCGCCGAAGCTGGGGTCGACGTGGTCGAGCAGCCGCCGCACGTACAGCAGCGGGCGTGTGCTCGAGGTCGTCTGCTCGATGCAGCCGTAGGGGTAACGGACCAACCACGACAGGTGGCTGAACACGTCGCCGAAGGGGTTGGTGGTCACCCAGAAGGTGGTGCGCTCGGTGGTCGGCACCCAGCCCGCGAGGTAGCGGTCCAGGTCGACGGTGCCGTCGGTGAGCTCGATCCGCTGGACCGAGCGCGACATCGCGCCGACCGGCATCAGCGGCACCTCGAGCTCGTCCCGGCTGAGCAGCTCGTCCGACGTCGCGGTCACGGCGAACTTCACCGCGCCGACCGGCCGGGTCGCCTCCCCTTCGAAGACGACCGTGCCCGACGCGCCGGGGTCGAGCTTGACGACGCCGCGGCCGCCGGCCCCGAGGGAGACGGGGGGCGCGACCGGGCCGTCGGGCAGCGCGCCGCCGATCTCGACGTCCGACACGGCCATCTCGACGATGACCTCGCGTGGCTGGTCAGTGGTGTTGGTCACGAACACGGGGATCTCGAACCGGTCGCCGCCGATGAGGAAGCGCGGCGTCGTCGCCTGCAGGACCAGGGGGTCGCGGACCAGCACCTCGGCGTCGGCCGAGCCGACGCGGGTCTCGTCGGCGACCACGGCCATCACGCGCAGCGCGCCGCGGTACTGGGGCACCGGCAGCTCGACCGTGGCGCGGCCGTCACCGTCCAGCTCGACCAGGCCGGACCACAGGGCGACCGGCTTGACCATCTGCACGCGCCCCATGCCCGCCGGAGCGTCGCCGCCCGTCGGTCGGCTCATGCCGTCCGGAGAGTTCAAGAGGGTCCAGCCGACGGTCTCGAAGGACGCGACGTCGAGCCGGCGGGTGGGGTTCAGGTCCGCCAGCGGGTCCGGGGTCTCGAACTTCGTCAGCTGCAGGATGCCGACGTCCACCGCGGCGATGGTCGCCCAGCCGGCGCCGGGGCCGGCGTCGACCTGCACCGTCAGCGTGGTGTTGGGCTGCACCTCGTCGGGCACGGTGATGTCGACGGTCCGGATCAGCTCCGTCGGTCGGATCGGCGCCGACGCGACGCCCCAGGAGCGCCCGGGCAGGAACGCCTGGCGGCTCTCCGCGTGCGGGTCCTTGAGGTGGAGGACGGTGACGTAGACGTTGGGGGAGCGCTCTCTGGGCGTGAACGACCAGGTCATGGGGCCGGGCCGGCTGGCCTCCAGCCAGGCGTGCTCGACCACCCGGTCGGTCTCCACCGCGACCAGCACCCGCCCCTTCTGGGGGGCGACGAACCGGACCTCGGCCGGCTGACCGACCTCCAGGTGCTCGGGCAGCTCCACCTCGATGGACCCGGGCCGCAGGGGGCGCGGGGTGGCGTCCACGACCTCGTCGTCGTTGCCCCACCACCACCAGGTGTTCTCCCGGCCCTGCAGCTTGAGGTCGGTCATGGCGTCGCCGGCGCGGACGCGGACGAGGTAGCCGGCGCTGTCGTCGGTCGGAGTGACCGGGATGGTGAACTTCCCGTCGCTCACGGTCACGTCGCTGCGACCGTCGGCGACCTTGCGCAGGTACCGGCGCCACCGCTCCCGGTGGGACGCCGCGTCCCACATCAGGCCGTACTCCTCGACCAGGCGGAACAGCTCGACTTCGACCTCCTCGACGTCACCCACCAGCTCGCCGGTCCAGTCGACGACGACGCCGCTGACGGTGAAGGACTGGCCCGCGGAGACCTGCTCCTCGCCGGAGTCCAGGCCGATGTGGTGCCGGGCGGGGTGGAGCGTCGCGGTGGCGGTGTTCTGGGTGGAGCGGCCGCTGCCCCCCTCGAACACGGCGGCCCGCACGCGCACCTGGCCGCCGCTCACCGATCCGGACAGCGCCGGGCAATGCAGCCGGGCGCGGCCGTCGGGTCCGATCTCGCCGGTCGCGGCGCCGAGGTCGACGGGGGCCGGTTCTTCGCCCTCGGCGTGCCAGGGGCCGTACCGGTAGCCGGCGTGCTTCGCCGGCGTGAACGGCACCGCTCGCACCTCGCACGCCAGCTCCACCGCGCTGCCCTGGGCAGACCCGCCGAAGAGGTAGGCGGCGTCGATGTCGACGCCGATCGGGTCGCCCGACAGCACGTCCGCGGCGATCGGCGTGGCGGAGACCTTGAGCCGCTCGGGCACGAACTCCTCGACGTGGAACCCGCCGGTGGCGACCACGTCGTCGGCGATGCGGAAGGTGGTCGTCCACTTGCCGGTCACCGCGAAGTCTCCGAACTCGACGTCGTCCGCGATCATCCCGGCTTCGTTGGCGCGGAGCGTGCGCTCCAGCAGGGTGTTGCCGTTGGGATCGGCGACGGACAGGCGGACGGGCACGTCACCGCTCACCGCGCGGTCGTCCTTGTCCCGCAGCACGCCGGCGATGTGGGCGACGTCGCCGGGGCGGTAGACGCCGCGGTCGGTCCAGGTCGCGACCCGGTAGGGCGGTCGGTCGCCCCAGGCCTTGCCCTCGGTGGCGCTGTCCGGCGCCTCGAGCTCGAGGTCGGCGAAGCGGACGTACGTCAGGTCGTTCCCCTTGCTCGCGACGACGGCGAGGGCTGGCGTCTCGTCGAGGGGATCGGGGGCCAGGTCGAGCAGGCAGCCACCGTCGGCGTCGGTCAGGCAGGTGGCGACGACCGTGCCGCTGGGCTTGACCAGCTCCATGTGCACGCCCCGCCGAGGGGCGTTGTCGTGCATGCCGACGGCCCAGGCGAACACGTCACCCTCGGCGCCGCGCTTGACCACGAGGTTCAGGTCGGTGGCGAGCAGGCGGCTGACGTCGCTGCTCGAGCCGGACGAGATGGTCACCTCGTAGACGCCCGCGGGGGCGCCGGGGAGGAGCCTCTTGAGGTCGACGGAGGTCTGGCCGAACTCGTCGACCGGCCCCTGCACGGGGACCTGCGCGCTGACGACCAGGTCGGAGACCCGGGCGTCGGCCGCCTCGGTCTCACCGGACAGCCAGAAGACCAGGTTGTCGCGCGGCACCTGCCGGATGGAGACGTCCAGCTGGTCGACGTTGAGGTGCCGGACCCCGACCTTCTTCCAGGCGTCGCTGCTCAGGTAGCGGCCCTTGGCGACGAAAGCGACCTGGGGGCTGCGGGGCGGCACGGTCACGCCGGTCGAGTAGCTGGCGCGCAGGGTGCTGCCGTCGGTCGTTGTGAGACCCTCGCCGATGGTGACCGAGTAGGCGCCCCGGTCGAAGTCCGCGAGGATGCGGAAGCCGTGCTGGGTCGGTGAGACGGAGAACGGCAGCGCGGGGTCGAGGACGATGGTCTGGGCGGCGGTCCGCTCGTCCGGGATGCACCGCGGGGAGATCCGCAGCCACTCGCCCGTCGACTCGACCCAGTGCCAGCCGTGGTACCCGTCGACGCCGGTGTCGTCGCAGACGACCTCGATGAAGTGGCCGGTCGGTCCCTCCTTGCGGCCGACGGAGACGATCGACACCAGGTCGTTGGCGAGGATGTCGGTCTTTCGCTGGAAGGCGCCGAGGGTGACGCTCGGCCGTCCCTGCATCGGCAGCCCCTTGGCGACGCCGACCTCGATCGAGCTGCCGTGAGCGATGCGCCCGTCCTCGAGCCGCAGCACGACGGTCCCCGGACGCTCGGGGCTGGTGCGCCAGGCCCACGACCGCGGCACCTTGCCGTCCAGGAGCACGAAGGTGCGCTTCTTGAGCTCGCTGGCGAGCACCGGGGCGGTGAACGTCATCTCGAGCTCGGCGACGGCGTCGTCCAGCTTCGCGTGACTGACGCGCAGGCCTCCCGCGACGAAGGCGGGGGTCCGGAACTCCGTCAGCCAGGCGACGCTGTGCGGCTCGTCGACGACCCCGTCTCGCGTGCCGACGGCCTGCAGCCGGACCCGGTAGCGGGTCTTTGGCATGAACGGCTGCTCGGGGGTGAACTCCAGGGAGCTGCGCGACGTGAAGACCACGGAGCCCGCGGTCGGCGGATCGACGACGACCACGGTGCCCTCGGTGCCGGTCCCGACGACGTCGTCGGTGACGACGTCGACGGCGAACTGCACGACGATCTTGCTGGGCACCACGCCCCCGGGCCCCACGGGCCGGAGCACGGGGTCGAGGTCCGACGCGCGGAGCGTCGTCGACGCCTGCAGGCCGCCCCGGGCGGCTGTGGACGAGACCGGGTGGTTGGAGAGTTCGGAGTCAGAATCGGCGGAGACGGACGGATCCGTGTTCTGCGGGCAACCGGCGACGAGGATCGCGAGCGCCAGCAGAGGCAGGAGCCTCGGCAGCGGACACATGGAGGGTCCTCCCGTGTTGGGTGGGGCGTGTCCGAAGAGAGCGACACGCCAGCGCCCGCCATTGTTCCACGCCGGGCCGATCCCGTGCGGGCGGCGACCTGACGGTCAGCCTCCGTGCATCGACCACGTCCACTGGGTGCCGTCGAAGTCGTCGCACCACATCTCCCAGACCTCGTAGCCCAGGTGGTAGGTGAACTGGCCGGCGCCCAGGCTGAAGCTGTCGCCGGGGTAGGCGATCGTGCCCATGCCGGTGTCGCCCTGGGTGACGACGACGTCCAGGGGGAGCGCCCCGCCCAGGCCACAGCCCTCGATCTCGATCTCGTCGCCCTCGCACCACCAGTTGAGCGGCTCGAGCGCCAACTCGAACGTCATCTCCTCCGCCATCGTCTCGTTCGGGGCGGTCTGGTTGCCGATCACCACGAAGTCCTCGCCGACCACCGCGGCGAGCAGGCCGTAGCGCGTCCAGGCGCCCCACGGACCGGCCTGGGTGTAGAGCTTGCCCTCGCCCTCGATCCCGTCGAACAGCGTCTCGAGGTCGATGGCGGAGCTCCAGATCGTCAGCGCGGTGCCCGGGCCGAACTCCGGCTCGAACGTCAGGACCTTGCCGTCGAAGCCGAGCACGCCCTCTTCCCAGGCGCCGTCTTCGTCGAAGCTGTTGGCGTCGAAGCCGATGTAGCCCTCGCCGATCCCGCCGCACTCCCAGATGTCATCGTCGTCGTCGTCGTCGTCGTCGTCGTCGTCGTCGTCGTCGTCGTCGTCG
>CAYQEG010000200.1:7088-14141 GCA_964416435.1 uncultured Rickettsiales bacterium | reverse complement strand
GACTGTTACCCCCTGGGTCGAACTGAGGTGTAACCCCCTATCTCAATCAGCACCGGCCACCTTGCCGGCCGCGCAGGAGGATTCATGGCCAGTCTCACGAGGGTTTCCCTGGCGGTCGCCGGGGTTCTGTTCATCGCCACGTCCGCCGTGGCGGCGCCGAAGGCGAAGGTCGACGTCTGTCACCCCGCCGGCAACTCCGGGAACGTGCTTGTGTTGAACGTCAGCACCAACGCGCTCGGCGGCCACCTGGGTCACGGCGACTGGCTCCCGGAGGAGTTCTTCACGGACGCGGACGGAGACGGCTTCGGTGACTCTGCGTCGTCGGTGACCACCTGCGTGCAGCCGGCCGGCACGGTGACGGACGACGGCGACTGCGACGACGGCGACGCGGCCAGCTTCCCCGGCGCGGCAGAGCTGTGCGACGGGCTGGACAACGACTGCGACGGCGCCGTCCCGGCCGACGAGCTCGACGCCGACGCCGACGGCTTCGCGGCCTGCGACGGCGACTGCGACGATGCCGACCTGAACACGTACCCGGGCGCGGTCGAGCTGTGCGGCGACGCCGCCGACAACGACTGCGACGCGGTGGTCGACGAAGACTGCGGCGAGACCTGCGAAGGCGCGGACCTGGTCAACTACTGGTCCTTCGACGGGGACGGCCTCGACCTGGTCGGCGGGAACGACTTCAGCGTGTTCGGCGCTACGTCCTACGTCGGTGGGGTGGACGGCGACGCGCTGCGCGTCGACTGGCAGGGCGGCGGCGCGTCGACGCCCGACCTGCTCTCGCAGTTCGGGACCGGCCCGTTCACGGCCGCGGTGTGGGTCAACTACCACGGCGACTTCGTGGGGCACGTCCGCCACGAGCACATCTTCTTCTCGACCTCGAACGGCCGGTGGCGCGACCTCGACCTGTTCGCGGAGCGGAACGGCACGCAGACCTTCTACTGGACCCAGGGCCTCGGCACTCAGTGGTACACGTTCGCCGGCGCCTCCTGGATCACGGCGCAGGACGAGTGGCACCTGGTCGTGGTCGGTCGGGACGCCGACGGCGTCCAGTACCTGTGCGAGGACGGCGTCGTGACGGCGGCGGACGGCGCGCACTCCAACTTCGCGCACAGCTCGTCGGCGGTCTTCTACGTGGGCCGCAACCCGTACGAGAACGGCGGACGGAGCTTCCCCGGCGCCTTCGACGACATGCGCGTCTACGACGACTGGATCGGTGGGGACGGCTGCGCCCAGCTGTTCCAGACCAACACCTGCAACTGAAATGAGCTGACGGTTCGGCGGGCGACCGCTCGCCGAACCGTGACGAGGCCCCCGTCGGCGACGCCGGCGGGGGCCTCCGTCGTTGGGCCCTCGACCGGGGTGTCGAGGGCGCGCTGAACGAGCCCCGACGAGCCGAGAAAGAGCCCCCCGCCAGACCCCCCCTAGGACCCATGGTCGGGTCGCGTCCCCCGTGCTAGGCCCCCGATGTCCGAGTGCTGCCCGGGCTGGGCAGCCGGCCGGAGTACGCAATGAGTTCAGCCGAGCAGACGATGCACGTGCCGCGACCTTCGCGGATGGCGGGCTACATGGACATCATCCAGGCGGTCACGGGAGCTGCCCTGGTGCTGTTCATGTGGTCACACATGATCCTCGTCTCCAGCGTCCTGCTGGGGGAGAACGCCGAGGGCCACTACTACATGAACACGTTGGCCGAGTTCTTCGAGGCCACGTACATGGCGCAGGTCGGCGGCCCGATCATCTTCCTCGCGATGATCATCCACTTCGTCATGGCCGCTCGGAAGATGCCCTGGCACGCCAAGGACCGGGAGGCCTACACGAAGCAGGCCAGGATGCTCAAGCACTCCGAGACCTGGATGTGGATGGTCCAGGTCGTCACCGCCATCGTGGTCCTGGTGCTCGGCTCCATCCACGTGTGGGAGGTGCTGACCACCCTGCCGATCTCCGCCGAGGCGAGCGCGGCGAGGGTGCAGGGCGCCGGCGGGTTCCCCTTCTGGCTGGTCCTCTACGCGGTCCTGCTGCCGATGGTCGAGCTGCACGTCGGCATCGGCTTCTTCCGGCTCGGGGTCAAGTGGGGCTTCATCAAGCGCAAGGGGCGCAAGTGGTTCAGCGGCCTCGAGAAGCTCCTGTTGCTCTTCTTCGTGGGGATCGGCGCGGTCACCCTCTACACCTTCGCAACCATGCCGGTCGGCGGATAGGGGGCTGTCATGAGGACCTACCACTGCGATCTTCTGTCTGTCGGTGCCGGCCTGGCCGGTGAGCGCGTCGCCATCGCGGGCGCCGAGGCCGGCTTCGATGTCATCTGCCTGAGCATCGTGCCCGCGCGGCGCTCCCACTCCTCCGCAGCCCAGGGCGGCATGCAGGCGGCCCTCGCCAACTGCGCCAAGGGCGAGGGCGACAGCCCCGACGTGCACTTCGCCGACACGGTGAAGGGCAGCGACTGGGGCGCGGACCAGGAAGTGGCCCGCATGTTCGCCGACATGGCCCCCGTCGTGATGCGCGAGATGGCGCACTGGGGTGTGCCCTGGAACCGGGTGGTGCCCGGCAAGGGGCACTACTACAAGGGCGGCGAGCGGTTCGAGAAGGAGGAGAAGAAGGAGAAGGAGGGGCTGATCACGGCCCGCGCCTTCGGCGGCACCGCGAAGTGGCGCACCTGCTACACCTCCGACGGCACCGGCCACACCGTGCTGTACACGATGGACAACCGGGCGGCCCAGCTGGGCGTCAAGGTCCACGACAAGATCGAGGCGATCTCGATCATCCACGACGGCACCACCTGCATGGGCGTCGTCGCGCGGGACCTCAAGACCGGCGAGCTGGTCACCTACCTGTCGCGGGTGACGCTCATCGCCAGCGGCGGCGCGGGGCGGCTGTACCGCGAGTCGACCAACGCGATCATCAACCAGGGCGGCGGCCACATCATCGCGCTGGACACCGAGGTGGTCCCGCTCGCCAACATGGAGGCGATCCAGTTCCACCCGACCGGGATCGTGCCCACGAACATCCTCGTGACGGAGGGCTGCCGCGGAGACGGCGGCACCCTCGTCGACGTCAACGAAGAGCGCTTCATGCACATCTACGAACCGGAGAAGGCCGAGCTGGCCTCCCGGGACGTGGTGTCGCGCTGGGAGACGCACCACATCCGCGAGGGCAAGGGGGTGCCGAGCCCGTACGGCGACCACCTCTGGCTGGACATCCGGCACCTGGGTGAGCAGCACATCCGCACGAAGCTGCGGGAGGTCGACGAGATCTGCCACGGCTTCCTGGGGATCGACCCGGTCACCAGCCTCATCCCGGTCCGGCCCACGCAGCACTACACGATGGGCGGCGTGCGCACGAACAAGTGGGGCGAGGCGTACGGCCTCAAGGGGCTGTACAGCGCGGGCGAGGCGGCCTGCTGGGACATGCACGGCATGAACCGGCTGGGCGGCAACTCCCTGGCCGAGACGGTCGTGGCCGGGAAGATCATCGGCGAGAAGCTGGTGGAGACGCTGCAGGGCTACGACATGACGATCAACAGCGCCTGCGTGCGGGACCGGATCCGCAAGGACGAGGACCGCATCGAGGCGCTGCGCACCCGCCGCAACGGCACCGAGAACTGGATCGACGTGCGCAACGCGATGCAGGACGTGCTCATGGACAAGGTCGGCATCTTCCGCACCGGGGACGACCTGCAGAAGGCGGTCGACGACCTGCAGGAGATCCTGGGGCGCGCCCAGAAGGTCGGCATGACGTCGGACGCGCCGGGCGCCAACCCGGAGCTCGAGGCTGCGCTGCGCATCGAGGGGCAGGTCAAGATCGCCCTGTGCATGGCCTACGGGGCGCTGATGCGGACCGAGAGCCGCGGCTGTCACACCCGGGAGGACTTCCCGGCGCGCAACGACCGCGACTGGCTGAACCGGACGCTGGCTCACTGGAAGGAGGGCGACACGCTGCCCACCCTGACCTACGAGCCGGCCTCACCGACGATGGAGCTGCCGCCGGGCGACCGGGGCTACGGCAAGTCCGAGATCATCCCGATGGATGCCCCCAAGGACGCGGGAGCGGAGGCCTGAGATGGGACGCACACTCAAGTTCGAGATCTTCCGCCACAACCCGCAGGACCCCGCGTCCGAGCCGCGGATGCAGACCTTCACCCTGGAGGAGACGCCGGCGATGACGCTGTTCATCGCGCTGACGCGGATCCGCGAGGAGCAGGACCAGTCGCTGATGTTCGACTTCTGCTGCCGGGCCGGCATCTGCGGCGCCTGCGGGATGGTGATCAACGGCCGGCCGACGCTGGCCTGCAAGACCCAGACGTCGACGCTGCCGACCGACATCTCGCTGCTCCCGCTGCCGGCGTTCAAGCTGATCGGGGACCTGGCCGTGGACACCGGGATCTGGTTCCGGGAGATGTACGACAAGGTCGAGTCCTGGATCCACACCAGCAAGCCCTTCGATCCCGAGGCCGAAGAGGAGCGCATGGACAACGCGCTCGCCGAGGAGATCTACGAGCTGGAGCGGTGCATCGAGTGCGGCTGCTGTGTCGCCGCGTGCGGCACCGCCCAGATGCGCTCGGACTTCCTGGGGCCGGTGGCGCTCAACCGCCTGGGTCGCTTCTACCTGGACCCCCGGGACGAGCGGACCGAGCAGCAGTACTACGACATCATCGGCACCGAGCAGGGCGTCTTCGGCTGCATGGGGCTGCTCGCCTGCGAGGACGTCTGCCCCAAGGACCTGCCCCTGCAGGACCAGCTGGGCTTCCTGCGTCGGAAGATGGGCATCCACGCGATCAAGAAGTTCTTCAAGCGAGCCTGAGGGGCGGGCGAGGCCGGTCGCCGAACCGGCTCAGAGACGGTAGCTCGGGTCGATCCGGTCGAGCCTGCGCAGGGTCGCGGGCCAGGCCAGGGATCCGCCCGCGCCCTTCGTCACGATCTCGATGTTGGCCTTCACGCCGTCGACGATGGCTTGCGGCACGGCGACGAGGGCGCCGCCGCCGGCCTGGGCCGCCACCTGGATCTCGCAGGCCTTCTGGAGGTTGGCCATCCAAAGGTAGGCGTCGGCGACGGTCGGCCCGACGGTGAGGAGGCCGTGATTGCGCAGGATGAGGGAGGTGCTGCCACCGAGGTTGGCGGCGAGCCGCTCGCGCTCGCCGGCGCGGACCGCGATCCCCTCGTAGTCGTGGTACCCGAGCGACGCGAGGGCGACGGTGGCGTGCTGGGAGATGGGCAGCAGGCCGCCGGCCTGGGCAGCCACGGCGGTCCCCGCGACCGTGTGGACGTGCAGGACGCAGAGCGCGTCGGGCCGGGCCTCGTGCACGGCGCCGTGGATGACGAACCCGGCCGGGTTCACCGGGAACTCGCTCGGCAGCAGCTTGTTGCAGTCGGCGTCGACCTTCACCAGGCTGGAGGCGGTGATCTCGTCGAAGAAGGCGCCGTACGGGTTGATGAGGAAGTGCTCGCTGCCCGGCACCCGCGCCGAGATGTGGGTGAAGATCGACTCGTCCCACCCCTGCAGCGCCACCATCCGGTAGCAGGCGGCCAGGTCGACCCGGACCGCCCACTCCTGCTCGGAGACCTGCTCGCGCACCTCGTCGACCACGAGACCGGACATCTCGACCTCCTCCGCGACCTCGAGGCGTCCGAGTGCTCCGCGCCCCGGCGCCGGCGCGGCCGGATGCCGAGCATACGCCCGACCCGGGACACCCGGGCCAGAGCCCGCCTTCGCGCTCCTCTGGATCGACCCCCTCCTCCTCGCCGCGATGGCTCAGGCGATGCGCCGCCGCGCGACCAGGCCGACGATCCCGAGCAGCAACAGCGCGGGAGCCGCCCCTCCGTCACCGGCCGCCGCGTCGCAGCTGCAGGCCCCGGGGGTCGAGTAGTCGCAGTCCGTGTCGTCAGCGTCCACGGTCCCGTCGCAGTCGTTGTCCTGCTCGTCTACGCAGTCCTCGAACGCCTCGGGGTGGGAGCCCGGGTCGTCGTCGTTGCAGTCGTCGCCGCCGCACTCGACCGCCACGAAGCCGTCGTCATCGACGTCCGGCACGAGACCCTCGTCGACCTCCCCGTCGCAGTCGTTGTCCCGGTCGTCGCAGAGCTCCGGCGCGCCGGGGTAGCGGTCGGGGTTGTCGTCGTTGCAGTCGTCGCAGCCGAGCGCGCCGTCCTCGTCGAGGTCCTCCTCGCCTCCCTCGAACATCACGCCGTCGCAGTCGTCGTCGATCCCGTTGCACAACTCCACCGCGTCGGGGTGCACCGACTGCAGGGCGTCGTCGCAGTCGTCGCCTCCGCAGTCCGCGTCGAACCAGCCGTCGCCGTCGGCGTCGGTCTCGGTGACCGCGCCGTCGCAGTTCATGTCGACCCCGTCGCACGCCTCGTCCGCGTCGGGGTGCACCGCCGGATCGCCGTCGTCGCAGTCCTCGCCGTCGCAGAGCCCCGAGGCGAAGCCGTCGCCGTCAGTGTCCCCGACCAGGTCGGCGCCGCTGCAGTCCTGGTCCACCCCGTCGCCGCACACCTCGACCGCGAGCGGGTGCACGTCGGGGTCCGCGTCGTCGCAGTCCTCGCACGATGACGAGCCGTCGCCGTCCCCGTCCTCGGCGTTGTCGACGGTCCCGTCGCAGTCGTTGTCGATGAAGTCGTCGCAGACCTCCGTCGCGTCGGGGCTCTGCAGCGCGTCCGAGTCGTTGCAGTCCACGCAGGCGTCCGCCCCGTCGCCGTCCAGGTCGACGCTCGGGTTCATGTCCGGGTTGGTGTCGTCGCAGTCCTCGCCCCCCGCCCCGGTCGTCGCCGCCGGCGCAGGCGTCGTTGACGTAGCCGTCGCCGTCCTCGTCCCCGGCGTCGTCCTCGCCGCTGCAGTCCTGGTCGAGCCCGTCGGCGCAGATCTCCGGGTTGCCGGGGAAGTTGTCCGCGTCGGCGTCGTCGCAGTCGGCGCAGACGTCACTCCCGTCGCCGTCGGCGTCCAGGCTGGGGTTGATCTCCGCGTCTCCGTCGTCGCAGTCGTCCCCCCCCGGTCCGCCGGACACCTAAACCAACCCCGCCCACTAACCCCCCCCCGCCGCGCCCCCCCCCAACAACTAAC
>CAYQEG010000200.1:0-7078 GCA_964416435.1 uncultured Rickettsiales bacterium | reverse complement strand
GTGGTGGGTGGGGTTGATCTCCGCGTCTCCGTCGGCGCAGTCGGCGCCGCCGCAGTCGGCGTCGTCGTAGCCGTCGCCGTCGCCGTCGCCGGCCGCGTCGGCGCCGTCGCAGTCCTGGTCGATCCCGTCGGCGCAGATCTCGGGGGCGCCGGGGTACGCGGCCGCGTCGTTGTCGTCGCAGTCGCCGTACGCCGGGCAGCTGTTCACCCAGCCGTCGGCGTCCGCGTCGTCGCTGCTCGCGAAGCCGAACTCCATCGACCAGGCGTCCAGCGTGCCTTCGCCGCCGAGCACGCTGTCGGTCACCGACAGCGTCCAGACGCCGTTGGGGTCCTCCCCGTCGAAGTCCGACAGCGCCTCCTCCGGCGAGTAGGAGCCGGTGAACGGGGCGCTGCCGGCGGTGATCGACGTGCTCGCTTCGTCGTCGAAGACCGTGCCGTCGAAGTCGTCCCCGCCACCCCCGACCCCGTCGACCAGCGTGACGGTCGTGCCGCCCGGGGACGAGATCGTGATCGTCAGGTCGCCCGTGAACGCGTGGGTGATGTCGACCTCCACGTCCAGGTCGTCGATCGACGTCGCGGGGGTGGAGATCGTCAGCGTCGAGGTGATGGTCGCGGTGTCGGTGATCGCCTCCGACGGGCCAGGGCCCGCGCTCAGGGACGGCGGGATGCCGCTGCCGACATCGAAGTCCTGTCCGTCGCCGACGCCGTCGCAGTCCTGGTCGACGCCGTCGCACGCCTCGGGGGCGCCGGGATAGACCGAGGAGTCGCCGTCGTCGCAGTCGACGCACTGGTTCGAGCCGTCGCCGTCGCCATCCAGCGCGTCGTCGACCGAAGAGTTGCAGTCGTTGTCGATCCCGTCGCACAGCTCGACGGCGCCGGGCTCGATCGCGGCGTCGCCGTCGTCGCAGTCGGTGCACGAGTCGGAGCCGTCGCCGTCGGCGTCGACGCCCGGGTTGACGGACGCGTCGGCGTCGTCGCAGTCGTCGCCTCCGCAGGCGACGCCGACGTAGCCGTCGCCGTCCAGGTCACCGTCGATGTCGACACCGTCGCAGTCATCGTCGACCCCGTTGTCGCAGATCTCCGGGGCGCCCGGGTACGTCGTTTCGACGAGGTCGTCGCACTCCTCGCAGGAGTGCCAGCCGTCACCGTCGGCGTCGACGCCGGGGCTGAGGGAGGCGTCGGAGTCGTCGCAGTCGCTGCCGCCGCAGTCGGCGTTGTCGTAGCCGTCGCCGTCGACGTCGCCGAGCAGGTCGCCACCGCTGCAGTCCTGGTCGACCCCGTCGTCGCAGACCTCCGGCGCGCCGGGGTAGACGGTGTCGTCGTCGTCGTCACAGTCGACGTCGTCGCAGGCCCAGTCATCGTCTTCGTCGTAGCAGATGATGACCTCGATGCCGGTCCCCTCCAGCGACGCGTCGACGGAGTCGCAGGACCACTCCAGGGCGTCCAGGTCCGCCGACCCCTCGACGTCCTGCAGGCCGATGGTCGCCTCGGAGCCGTCGTCCCCGCTCGTGCCGAAGTCGAGGTCGAGGTACTGCATCTCGAAGTTGCCGGTCGGGTACAGGTGCACCTGGAAGCTGCCGTCGCCGAACCCCATCTGGATGGGGATGCCGACCCACGAGATGATGAAGCGGTCGTTGCTGCCGGTGGTGTCGTGCCAGACGTAGATGCCGCCAGAGTTGAGCATCGCGGCGTACTGCGGGTTGATGTCGTCCCAGAACGCGGCGATCGCCGGGGCGTCGACCGTCGCCGGCAGGCAGGTGTTGTCGTCCTCGACGTCGCCGCTGGTGAAGCGCAGGCCCCCGTTGGCGGCCACGATCACCTCGGTGTACTCGACCCCGTACCAGGGGAACGACCACGGCAGCGCGATCGTCTCCTCACCGGCGTCGGGCACCCCCCAGATGGCGTCGCCGAGCGGGTCCAGGCCGAACGGGGCGGGCATCCACTCCAGGGGGACCGTGTCCATCACGTAGCCGTAGACGTTGGGTCCGACCTGGGCGGCGGCGGTGACCGGGAGCAGGGCGAGCCCGGTGGTGAGGGTGGCGGCGACGATCGCGGTCCGGCGGGGCGTCATGGGCGTGCTCCTCGCGGGTGTCGGTGTTGGGGGCGACTCAGCGGATGAAGTTCAGGCCGCCGGGGTACAGGTAGCTGGTCCAGGGGGCGTAGCCGTACGTCGTGATGCCGAAGCCGACGCCGCTGATGCTCTCGATGTGGTGGCTGCCGGGGTCCAGGGCGATCCGGGCGACCTCGTAGCCGGTGGTCCCGATCGCCTCGAAGCCGGTGACGTTGACGCCGTCGAGGCGCACGTCCTCCCCGGCGGGCACGACGATGTTGACGAAGTTGTCCTGGTAGCTCTCCGGAGTCAGGAAGTCGTAGTTGTTGCGCACCTGGATCCACGGGATGCCCGAGCCCATCGCCGGGTCGCCGCCGCCGTCGCCGTTGGCGTCGTCGCCCAGCAGCGTCTGGGTGGCATAGAAGCGGTTGGTCCCCGAGATGACGAAGTCCTGGTCGGTCTGGAACTCGGCGAACTGGCCGGAGTCGAGGTTGATCGACGGGTGCACCGGCGGGTCGAAGCTCAGCGTCGTCTCGTCGTACAGCGCGAGCACCCGGTACATCGTCCCCGCGACGCCCGAGGAGAAGCCGCCGGGGTGCACCGGTGCGCTCATCACCGCCATGGAGCCCCACGTCTCGGTGGGGAACATCATCTCCTCGAGGTGGTCGCACGCCCACGCGTCGAACGGCATGAAGGTGCAGCGGTGGCCGCCGAACACCGCGACGGGGGCCGTCGCCGAGACGATGGAGCCGGTCAGGTCGGCGGTGGTGACGGAGCAGTAGACGTCGCAGTCTTCTTCGTCGGTGGCGGGGCAGGTGCCGACCTGGGCGTCCTGCCAGCCGTTGTCCGCGCAGTAGTCGGGGCCGTCCGACTCGGTCGTGTCCGGGACCATCGACATGACCTGGAGCACGTCTCCACGGTCCATGTTGACGGTGATGGTGTCCCCGGGAGCGACCGGGCCGGGCGACCCCGTCTCGGTGTAGGCGGTGGAGAGCAGCTCCACCGTGGTGCCGTCCTCGGTGGCGGCGATGGCGACGAAGCCGGGGTTCCACAGGTCCCAGCCTCCGACGATGTTGTCGATGACCTCGAACCAGTCGGCCTTCCCCCAGGTCGGCCACGTGCTGACCATGTAGTTGCCGCTGAGCGTGTGCTCGGGCAGCAGCAGGGAGGCGTCGTTGGTGTACGAGTTCTCGCTGTTCACCAGGAAGTGGAAGGGGCTGTACTGGTAGGCAGCGACGGGCACCGTCGAGGTGATCTCGTAGGCGCCGCCGGTCACCAGCGCGGTCTCGGTGGCCGCCTTCAGATCGAGCACCATGTCCAGCTGGATCGCCGCCGTCTCGCCCTCGGGCACCGTCTGGGTGGTCACCGTGTTGCCATCGCGGCTGACCGTGACGAAGGCGTCGCCTCCGCCCTCGGGCGCGCCGATCACGACCGCGAAGTCCTCGTCGAAGGTGGGCTCCACGAAGTTGCTGGTCGTGACGGCCAGGAACTCGCAGCCCAGGTAGGACATCGAGGCCGCCGCCGTCGCGCAGTCGACCGACGGTGGCGTGGCGTCGTCGTCGTCGGTGGCGTCGTCGTCGTCCGCCCCGTCGTCGTCGTCGGTAGCGTCGTCGTCGTCCGACCCGTCGTCGTCGTCGGTGGCGTCGTCGTCATCCCCGTCGTCGTCGTCCGACGCGTCGTCGTCGTCGACGTCGTCATCGGCAGGCCGGCGGAGGGGGCAGCCGACCAGCAGCGTCGATGCCAACAGCAGCAGCCAGAGGTGGAGGAGGGGCGAGGTCGGATGGAAGCTGTGGGTGCTCACGCATCAAAGCTAGACGCCCGGTGCGTCACCCGAGGTTCACAGTCCGGGTTGTGAACCACCTGTGAACGACTCCTTCGCGGCTGCCAACTCCCGGCCGAGCTGAGATCGGGGCGTCGCCTGGACCTCGTCCGACAGGCGGGTCGCCTCGCCGAGCGCCTCTTCGGCCGCCGAGCGCGCCCCCGCGCGGAGCTCGACCTCGACCCGTCGGCACAGCGTCAGCGCGAGCACGTCGAGGAAGCCGCCGGCGCGGGCCGCCGCCTCCCCCTCCTGCAGCAGCCGCCTCGCCTCGTCGAGCTCCCCGCGGGCTGAGCAGACCGCCGCCCGGGCGCGCCGGACGTAGCAGCCGGTCTGCTCCAGGGAGTGGCGGTCGCACAGGGCCGCGGCGGCCTGCAGGGGGGCCTCGGCCCCGTCGGGGTCGCCTTCGGCCAGCGACGTCTCCCCGAGGTTGAGCAGGGCCAGCGCCTCGCCGTTGACGGCCCCGCTGCGCCGGGCGAGGAGCAGCGCCTCGTCGAAGCACGCCCGGGCGGCCGTCAGGGCACCGCCCAGGAGCTGGAAGAAGCCCAGGTTGGTCAGCGCCATCGTCTCGAAGCGTCGGGCCCCGGTCTCGCGATGGATCGCCAGCGCCTGCTCCGCGTGCTGGCGGGCCGCCTCGAAGTCACCCCGCCGCTGCTCGACGACCGCGAGGTTGCTCAGGAACACCCCCTCGCCGTGCCGGGCGCCCTGGCGGGCGAACAGGTCGACCGCGAGCCGATACTGACCTCCCGCCTCGTCGAGGTGTCCGGCCCGCAGGGCGATGGAGCCGAGCAGCCCGCGGGAGCCCGCCTCGGCGTAGCGGTAGCCGACGGTGTCGAACGCCACGACGGACGCCTCGACGTGCTCGCGCGCCTCGGCCATGCGGGAGTGGGCGATGCAGTCCAGCGCCAGGGCGTAGCGGGCCGACCCCTCGAGCCGCGGGTCGCCGTGCTCCCGCGCGATGGCGAGGGCGCTCCGGTAGGCCTCGAGCACCTCGTCCCCCGGCTCCACGAGGCGGCGGGCGTCGCCCCAGCCGATCTGCAGGTCCCCGCGCAGGAGCGGGTCGAGGTCATCGCGGCCGAGCAGCCGGCCGGTCAGCTCGACCGCGGCCTCGAGCGGCCCCTGGGCCATCAGCACCCGGACCGCGGCCTGGCAGGCGCGGGCCGCGACGGTGACGTCGTCGCGCGCCAGGGAGCGCTCCACCGCCGCGACGAGGTTGGGCAGGTCCGCGGCGAGCCGGCGCTGGGCCCCGGGGTCCTTGCTGGTGACCGTCGCGACGAGCGCGTCGACCCCGCCGAAGCTGGCGTAGTGGGCGGCGTGGCGGCGCTCGGCGGCCTCGACCTCGGCCTCCCCGGCTTCGCGGAGCCGCTCCAGGCCCCACTCCCGGACGACCCCGAACTGGTCGATCCGGGACTCCGAGTCGTCGTGCCGGACGAAGAGCAGCGAGGCGGCGGCGAGCCCGTCCAGCACGTCGACGACCCACGGCGCGTCGGGCCACGGCGACAGGTCGATGACGGCCTCGGCCGCCTCCAGCGTGAACGGTCCGGCGAACACCGCGCACCGGCGCAGGGCTGCCTGCTGCCAGCCGGTGAGCAGCTCCCAGGAGCTGTCGAGCGCCGCCCGGAGGCTCAGGTGACGAGGCGCGACGTCGCGGCGTCGGCTGCGCAGCAGATCGAGCCGATGGTCGAAGTGCTGGAGGATCTCGGCGGGAGACATCAGCTCGATCCGGCCGGCCGCCAGCTCGATGGCCAGCGGCAGCCCGTCGAGCTGCCGCACGATCCCGGCGACGTGCTGCAGGTCGTCCGCCGACAGCGCCAGGTCGGGCCGGAGCTCCCGGGCTCGGGCCTCGAACAGCTGCACGGACTCGGCGGCGCCGACGTCCTGGGCGCCCGGTTCGGGCAGCGCCAGCGGCGGAAGGGGCAGCACGTGCTCGCCGCGCAACCCCAGCGGGACGCGGCCGGTGGCCAGGAACGAGGCCTCCGGAGCGAGGTCCCGCCACCGGGCGACCAGCGCCGCGAGCGGCTCGACGAGCTGCTCGATGTTGTCGAGCACGATCAGCAGTCGCCCGCGCGACGCGATCGCCCGCCCGAGCCGCTCGGCCAGGGAGCCCGCCTCCCGGGCCGCCGCGGCGGGCACGCCGAGCACCCGAGCCGCCTCCTGAAGGCAGGCGGCCTCCGTGCGGGCCTCGCCGAGGTCGCAGAACCAGACGCCCCCCTCGAAGTGGTCCAGGTGCTCGAGGCCGTACCGGCGACAGAGCCGGGTCTTGCCCGCGCCGCCCATGCCGCGGACCGTCACGAGGCGGGCGCCGTGCTCCCGCAGCAGGCCGTCGAGTTGGGCCAGCTCGGCTCTGCGTCCCACGAACACGTCGACGTCGGGGCCGAGGTTGGTACGGCGGGCGGGGGCCGGCTCGGGCCGGTCGACGACCGAGCGGCTGGTCGGGGCCGCGGCGGTCGGGGTCGTCGCCTCCAGGGGGTGGAACTCGTAGCCGCGGCGGGGGACCGTCACGAGGTGGCGGGGGTGCTCGGGATCGAGCTCGATCTTCTCGCGGAGCCGACGGACGGTGGAGTAGACGGTGCGGCTCTTGACCTGGGGGCTGTAGCCCCACACCTCGCGCAGCAGCACGCTGGGGGCGACGAGTCGGCGGGGCCGCTCGATCAGCCAGGCGAAGAGGCGCGCCTCCATCTCGGTCAGCCGCCGCTCGCCGCTCGCCGCGTGCACCACCTGGCGGTCGAGATCGACGGCCCCAATCTCGAGCCGGACCAGCGACGGAGAGGCCCCCTCAACCTGCGTGGACACACCCAGACGGTAGCACCCGGTTCACCCCCGGTTCACAGGTCGGTCACAACCGCCCGGGCGTCGCGCCAGGGGGCCATGGGGGCGTCTACGTTCAGGGCAACCCGGAGGTTTGCCATGAGGTCGATGCCCCTCGCGATGCTTGTCCTTTTCCTCGTCGGACTGACCGCCTGCCCCCTGATGCAGCAGCGGGACGAGGAAGACGAAGGGGAAGAAGAGGGGGACGACGATTGCTCGGCCGCGGACGACGACGACTCGACCGGGGACGACGACGACGCCGGGGACGATGACGACGACGACGACGACGACGACGTGGACGACGACGACGTCGCGGACGACGACGACACCAGCGACGACGACGACGACACCCACGACGACGACGACGACACCAACCACGACGACGACGACGACGACACGTGGGTC
>CAYQEG010000199.1:0-14354 GCA_964416435.1 uncultured Rickettsiales bacterium | reverse complement strand
CCCCGCTCCCCCTCTGCCTCCTGCTCACCGCCCGCGAGGAGGCCCTCCCCCAACAACCCGAAGAGGCCGAGCTCCTCGCCGACCTCGTCGGCCGGGACGAAGTCACCGAGCTGAGCGTCGGACCCCTGCCCGCCGGCCACCGCAGCCGCCTCGTCCGCGGACTCCTCGGCCTCGACCCCGCCCTCGCCGGCGACGTCGAGCTCCGCACCGCCGGCAACCCCCTCTTCGCCGAACAGTGGGTCGGCGACTGGCTGACCCGCGGCCTCCTCGTCCCCGGCCCCGACGGCCTCCGCCTCCGCGACGACGCCGCCGCCGACCCCCCCGCCTCCCTCGCCGAACAGTGGTCCGCCCGCGTCGACTGGCTCCTCGCCGCCGACCCCCCCGGCGCCCGCGGCCTCGAGGTCGCCGCCACCCTCGGCCAGGACATCGACCGCGACGACTGGACCGACGCCTGCGCCCAGGCCGGCGCCGAGGCCCGGCCCGACCTCCTCGACCGCCTCCTCGACCTCCGCCTCGCCCGACCCCTCCCCGGCGGAGGCTGGAGCTTCGCCCACGGCATGCTCCGCGAGTGCCTCCTGAGCCGCTGCGAGCAGGCCGGACGCCTCCAGGACACCCACCGCTCCTGCGCCCGCATGCTCCAGGCCCGCGCCGGACGCGACGTCGACGAGCGCCGCGGACGACACCTCGTCGGCGCCGGCGACCAGGCCGACGCCCTCGCCCCCCTCCTCAAAGGCATCCGCCGACGCGTCGACACCGGCGACTACGGCCTCGCCCGCTCCCTCCTCGACCTCCGCGACCGCGCCCTCGCCGCCCTCCGCCTGGGGGACGACGACGTCCGCGTCGGCGAGAGCGCCGTCAGCCGCGCCCAGCTCCTGCGCCTCACCGGACGCATGGACGAAGCCGCCGCCCTCGCCGAGCAGGTCCTGGCCGACGCCGGCGGCCCCGAGTGGCACCACGTCCGCGCCCTCGCCCGCCGCGAGTGCGGACGCGTCGCCCGCTGGCGCGGCGACCGCGCCGCCTCCGAGGAGTGGTTCGTCGCCGCCGAGGCCGCCGCCACCGCCGCCGGCGACGACTGGCTCGTCTCCCTCACCCTCCACGACCGCGCCAACCTGCTCCTCAGCCTCGGCCGCCTCACCGAAGCCCACCGCGCCTTCCAGGCCGCCATCGCCCTCCAACAGACCACCGGCGACCACGAAGGCATGGGCGGCTCCCTGCTCGGCCTCGCCGAGTTCGCCCGCCGACGCGGCGACCTGGACGAAGCCGTCGCCGCCATCACCGAAGCCCGACGCCTCTTCGAGCGCGGCGGCGTGCGCTGGGGACACGCCATGGGCGCCAACATCCTCGCCGAGGTCCGCCGCGCCCAGGGCGACCTCGTCGCCGCCGAGGCCGGCTACCGCGAAGCCCTCCAGACCTTCGTGGCCATCGGCGCCACCCACGCCATCTTCCCGGAGATCAACCTGTCCGTCGTCCTCGTCGAGCAGGGCCGCTACGCCGAAGCCCGCGAGCGCGTCGAGGCCACCCTCGCCTCCCTCCCCCGACGCCAGATGGAGGACCTCGCCGGCGAGCTCAACTGCTGCCTCCTCCCCTGCGTCGCCGCCGCCGGCGACTGGGAAGCCTGGGACCGCCACGCCCAGGCCGGCTTCGGTCTGCTCGCCGCCACCGGCTCCGTCGACCCCGACACCGCCCGCGTCGCCGGCCTCGCCGCCCGCCTCGCCGCCGACGCCGGACAGACCGAGCGCGCCCGCGACGCCTACGGCCTCGCCATCCGCCAGCTCCGGGCCCTCGGCCGCGAGAACGAAGAGGCCGCCATGCTCGAGGCCAAGCTCGCCCTCGACTGACTGTGCCGCCCAGGTTGTGTGACCACGGATCCGACAGGCCCGCGGTCCGAGGTCAAGGAGCGAGGAGCGGAGCATGTCGAGTCCATGTGACCGACGAGCGACGCTGAGATCGGGCCGCGGGACGGAGGAGGCGTGGTCAGAAAGCCTGGGCGGTACAGTGACGCCGGCCGGCTCCTCCTCTGCCGGGCCATCGTGACCGACGAGCGACGCCGGGATCGGGCTCGTGGACCGACGGTGTGTGGGCTGCAGGTGGGTGATGGGTCGTTTAGGCTGGGCCGCCCGTGGCGACCGACCCCGTCCATCGCTGGACTGAAGACGACCTGCCCCGCCTTTGGGGCCGGTACGAGCTGACCGAGATCCTCGGCTCCGGCGGCTGCGGGCGCGTCTTCGGCGCCGAGCTCCTCGGCCCCGCCGGTTTCCGCAAGCCCGTCGCGCTCAAGGTCCTCCTCGAGCCCCGCCCCCACCGCCACGACGCCCTCCTGGACGAGGCCCGCCTCGGCGCCCGCCTGCACCACCCCCACATCGTCGACATCTACGACGTCGGCGTGCTCGACGGCCTCGTCTACATCGCCATGGAGCGCGTCGACGGCTGCACCGCCCACGACCTCCTCCTCGGCCGCCCCCTGCCGTCCCGCGCCGTCATCGAGCTCGGCCTGCAGCTCTGCGACGCCCTCGACCACGCCCACTCCCTGCGCTTCGAGGGACGCCCCGTCGGCCTCGTGCACCAGGACGTCAAGCCCGGCAACGTCCTCATCGACCGCGCCGGTCGGGCCCACCTCGCCGACTTCGGCCTCGCCCGCGCCTCCGAGCTGACCCGCCGCAGCCGGACCGCCGGCTCCGTCGAAGGCACCGTCGGCTACATCGCCCCCGAGCAGCTCGGCGGCGAGTCCGTCGACCAGCGGGCCGACCTCTTCTCCCTCGGCGTCACCCTGCTCGAGGTCGCCCTCGGCCGACGCGCCTTCGACGTCACCTCCCGGGAGGAGTACGCCTTCTGCGTCGTCGACCCGCCCCAGCACCTCGCCACAAGCGGCGCCCTGGACGCCCTCGCCGCCGTCCACCCCGGCCTCGAGGTCGCCCTCGGCGCCTGCCTCGCCCGCGACCCCGCCCACCGCATCGAGTCCGCCGCCGACCTCGCCCAGCGCCTGCGCGCCCTGCGCGGAGAGGGGCCGTCCCTCCGCGAGCTCGTCGCCGGCGAGGCCGACACCGGCCGGCGCGTCGCCACCGAAGGCACCCGCACCCTGGACGTGCGACGCCACAACCTCGGCCCCGAGCCCGACCCCCTCGTCGGCCGCCGGCGCGAGGCGAAGCAGCTCAGCCAGGCCCTCGGGCGGGGCGGCTGCCTCGTCTCCCTCATCGGCCCCGGCGGCGTCGGCAAGACCCGGCTCGCCCGCAAGGTCGGCCGCGACCTCGCCGAGCGCCAGGCCCGCGAGGTCTGGTTCTGCGACCTCGCCGAGGCCGCCGACGTCACCGACGTCATCCGCTCCGTCGCCTCCACCCTCGGCCTGCGCGTCGAGGTCCCCGACGACGTCGCCGCCCTCGCCCGCGGACTCGCCCTGCGCGGCCCCCTCCTGCTCCTGCTCGACAACGCCGAGCAGGCCGTCGACAGCGTCGCCGCCTTCGCCTTCGCCGCCGCCGCCGCCTGCCCCGAGCTCGCCACCCTGGTGACCAGCCGCGAGCCCCTCCACCTCGCCGGCGAGCAGATCGTGCGCCTCGGCCCCCTGTCCCCCGACGAGGCGGCCGAGCTCTTCCGGCTGCGCACCGACCGGCCCATCGACCGCGCCGGCCTCGACGCCCTCCTCGACGCCGTCGACCGCCTCCCCCTCGCCGTCGAGATGGCCGCCGGCCTCGCCGACGTGCTGCCCCCCGAGACCCTCCTGCGCGAGGTCCCGGCCCACCCCTCCCGCCTGCGGGGCCGCCGCCGCGACCTGCCCGACCGCCACGGCTCCATCGACGCCGCCCTGCGCTGGTCCTGGAAGCTCCTGGAGCCCTGGGAGCAGTCCGCCCTCGTCCAGCTCTGCGTCTTCCGCGGCGGCTTCGACGTGCAGGCCGCCGAGCACGTGCTCGACCTGGCCGAGTGGCCCGAGGCGCCCTGGACCCTGTTCGTCGTCGAGGGGCTCATCGACAAGTCCCTGATCCGCGCCCTCCCCCCCGTCGACGCCACCGAGCCCCGCTTCGCCCCCTTCATGACCGTGCGCAGCTGGGTCGAGGAGGTCGTGCGCGAACGCCGGGACGACCACCGCGCCGCCGTCGACCGCCACCTCCAGTACTTCGCCCTGTGCGGCGAGCGCGAGTTCGCCTTCCGCGTGCAGGGGGCCGACGCCCGGCGCGTCATCGCCGAGCTGCAGGCCGAGCGGGACAACCTCCGCGTCGCCTTCGAGCGCGGCCGCGCCCTCGACCACCCCGCCGTCGGCATGGTCGCCCTCGGCCTCGTGCTGGGCTTCGACCTCATCGGCGCCGTCAGCGACGCCCAGGTCATCGCCCGGGACGCCCTGGACAACGCCACCCTGGCCCTGGAGGAGCGCGTCCGGCTGCGCCACTCCGTCGCCGCCTCGATGGCCATCTCGTCCTCGGCCGAGCTGGTCGACTGGGCCGAGGAGACCCTCGAGCTGGCCCGCCGCACCGGCTCCCACGACCTCGTCGCCCGAGCCCTCATCCACGTCGCCAGCGCGTCGGCCCGATCGGGGGACGTCGAGCGGGCCCGCACCATCTGGGGCCAGGCCCGCCAGGTCGCCGAGGCGTCGGGCGACCCCCGGATCCTCGGGGAGGCGATGCGGTTCTGTGGCCAGGGCGCCTTCCTGATGGGCCTCGTCGCCGACGCCCGGCGCGACCTCGAGGCCGCCCGGGACCTCCACCGCCAGGTCGGCCACAAGCGGGGGGAGGCGATCGTCACCAGCAACCTCGCCTCGGCCTGCTGGCTCCTGGGGGACGTCGACCGCGCCAAGGAGCTGTTCGAGGAGGCGCGCCTCGCCCACCGCGACCACGGGGACCGGCGCCAGGAGCTCACCGTCGAGCTCAACCTCACCCTCATCGAGGGGCTCAGCGGCCTCCCCCGGCGCGAGCTGCGGCGCCTGCAGGAGAGCAGCGGCCGGGTCACCGAGGCGCTGCGGCGGCAGGGCGACCGGCCCCTCCTCGCCGTCTCCCTGGGGTTCGGCGCCCTCGCCGGGCTGCGGCTGGGGGAGGATCGGGGCGCTGAGCTGGAGGAGGCCCTCGCGCTGCTCCGCTCCGAGCCCCGCACCTACACCGTGCCGCAGCTGCTCAACGAGGTCGCCCGCTACCACCTGGACGCCGGACAGCTGAGCGCCGCCGAGCAGAAGATGGACGAGATCAGCCGGCTCGTGGGGGCCCGGATCGACCGCCACTCGGCCGGGGAGATCGAGGCCCTGCGGGGTCGCATCGCCCTCCGTCGGAACGACCGGGAGGCCGCCGAGGGGCACGCCGAGGCGTCCCAGGAGTTGTTCGCGTCGGCCGCCCTCGCCCCCTCGTCCCCCGCCTGCCGGGACCTCCACGCCCTCCGGCGGGAGCTGGACGGCTGATTTAGCGGACCCGCGGCCCGAAGATCGCCGTCCCCACCCGGACCCGCGTCGAGCCCTCGGCGATCGCCGCCTCGAGGTCGTGGGACATGCCCGTGCTCAGCGTCGGCAGCGCCACCCCGTGGGCGTCCTGCAGCTCGTCCCGCAGCCGCCGCAGCGCCGCGTGCTGGGGGCGCGTCGCCTCGGCGTCATCCTCCCAGGAGCCGATCGCCATCAGCCCCTGGAGCCGCAACCCGCCCAGGCCGACCAGCTCGGGCATCGCGGCCCGGAGCTCCCCCGGGCTGAAGCCGTGCTTGCTCTGCTCGCCGCTCACGTCGACCTGGATCAGCGCCCCCGTGGTCGCCCCCCGCTCTTGGCTGCGGCGCGCCAGGTCCCGGGCGAGGCGCAGCCGGTCCACCGTCTCCACGCACGCCACCCGCCCCAGCAGGAAGCGCACCTTGTTGCGCTGCAGGTGGCCGATGAAGTGCCAGCGAAGGTCCGGCAGGGCCGCGATCCGGGCGTCGTCCGCCTTGCCCTGCCAGTCCTGCACGTAGCTCTCGCCAAAGAGGCGCTGACCCGCGGCGTACGCCTCCAGCACCGCCTCGGGGGGGTGCGTCTTGGAGACCGCGAGCAGCTCGACGGACGCCGGATCCCGGCCCTCCGCGTCGCACGCCCGGTCGATCCGCGCCCGCACCGCGGCCAGCCGCTCCGCGATCACAGCCGCGGCCCTCCGTGCTCGGCGATCGCCGCCAGCACCTCCACCAGGGGGAGCCCCACCACGTTGGTGTACGAGCCCGAGATCCGCTCCACCAGCATCGCCCCGATCCCCTGGATGCCGTACGCGCCGGCCTTGTCCATCGGCTCGCCCGTCGCCACGTAGCGCTCGATCACGTCGTCGCCGAGGTCGCGGAACACCACGTCCGTCTGCACCGCCGCGGCCGTGCCGCCGTCGGGGCCGGACACCGCGAAGCCGGTCACCACCTGGTGAGTGCGGCCCGACAGGCTGCGCAGCATCGACGTCGCCTCGGCCGCCGTGCGGGGCTTGCCCAGGATCGCGCCGTCGCGCACCACGATCGTGTCTGCGGCGATCACCAGCGCCGGCTCGCCCAGCGTCGCCGACACCGCCTGCGCCTTCGCCTCGGCCAGCCGGACCGCCATCGCCACCGCCCCCTCGCCCGGGAGCGGGGACTCGTCGACGTCCGCCGGCTGCACGTCGAACTCCAGCCCGACCCGGGACAGCAGCTCGCCCCGCCGGGGGGACGCCGAGGCGAGGACGATCCGGGTCATCGAACGAAGGGGAGGAGCATCTTGCCGAGGATGAAGTCGCCGACGAGGATCGTGATGCTCGTGATCACCACCGTCTCCGTGGTCGCGCGGCCGACACCTTCGGTGCCGCCCCGGGTGTTGAGCCCCTGGAAGCAGCCGATGATGCCGTAGAAGTAGCCGAAGAACGCCGCCTTGATCAGGCCGTGCACCACCTCGTCGATGTCGACCGCGGTGACCACCTGGTCCAGGTACCAGGCGTACGTCAGGCCCTGCTCGGTGACCGCCACCATCGCGCCGCCGAAGGTGCCGACCACGTCCGCCATCACCGCGAGCAGCGGCATCGTGATCACGCAGGCGAGCACCCGCGGCACCACCAGCTTCTTGATCGGGTCCGCGCCCAGCGCCCGGATGGCGTCGATCTGCTCCGTCACGTTCATCGAGCCCAGCTCGGCCGTGATGCCGGCGCCCACCCGGCCGCCGACGAGCAGCGCCGTGAGCACCGGCCCCAGCTCCATCACGAAGCCCAGGGAGACCACCTTGCCGACGTACGCCGCCGCGCCGAACCGCTCCAGCCCGAAGCCGAACTGAAGCGCCATCACCGCGCCCGTGAACAGCGCCGTCAGGAACGCGATCGACAGCGACTGCACCCCCAGGGCGTAGATCTGGCGGACCAGCTCACGGAACTCCCAGGGGCGCCGGATCCCGACCCACATCGCCTGTAGCGTCAGCCGGGAGACCGCCCCGAAGTAGCTCAGGAAGCCCAGGAACGTGCCGCCCAGGGCGCTGAGCACGGCGGGGAAGACGCGGAACAGTCGGGGCCGCGCGGCGGCGGCGGCGCTCACGGTCCGCCCACCTCGGCGTCGAAGCCGTCCCGGAAGCGGCGGTAGTCCTCGAGGCTGCGCTCGAAGCCGTCCTGCGTGCTCACGAGCACCAGGTCGAACACGCACGGCCCCTTCTTGATGACCGTCGTCGCCAGGCTCACCGGCACCCCGTCCAGCCGCGCCGCCGACAGCCGCTCCAGGCCCGCCCGCCCCGACAGCTCCAGCTCGGTCTGCGACCGCCGCTCCACGTCCTCGAACCCCATCGTCAGGTGGTTGCTCAGGACGTGCAGCGGCGCGTCGTCGTACTTGCGGCCGCACGACGTGTCCGCGTAGACCGTCGCGCCGAGGGACGGGTTGTAGAAGGCGAAGTCACCCGGCGGGGCGGGGCCGTCCTCCCAGCCCGAGCCCAGGTCGCCGGCCCGGTAGCGGACCTCCTGGGCGCCGGTGCTGCCGTCGGGGTGGCGGATCGAGACCGACTGCACCCACCAGGATCCGACCCAGCCGGCCGACCGCGCCGTCGCGCAGCCCGCCAGGGGGGCGGCCAACAGGGCGACGGCCGCGGCCGTGAGCAGCGCCCTACGCACGGTCCTGCCGATCGTCCCGGAGGACCTGGATGACCGCCTGCTCGTCCGGGCTCCCGATCAGGTGGAGGAACACGTCCTCCAGCCGGCCGCCGCCTTCGGTGTGCATCTCCTTGAGCTCCTCCACGGTGCCCTGGGTCGCGATCTCGCCCTTGTCGATGATCGCCACGCGGTCGCAGATCGCCTCGGCGACCTCCAGGGTGTGGGTCGACACGAACACCGTCTTGCCCTCGTCGGCGAGCCGGCGGAAGACCTGCTTGATCAGCTTGGCGCCGGCCGGGTCGAGGCCGACCATCGGCTCGTCGATCACCATCAGCATCGGCCGGTGGAGCAGCCCCGCGGCCAACGTCAGCCGCTGCTTCATGCCGTGGCTGTAGCTCTCGATCAGCTCGTCGCCGAAGTGCCCCAGCCCGAAGAAGTCGAGCAGCTCGGTCCCGCGCTCGACGACGTCGCCCTCGTCCATCCGGTAGATGCCGCCGACGAAGGCCAGGAACTCCCGCCCCGTCAGCCGCTCGTACAGGTAGGGGCGGTCGGGGATGTAGCCGAGCTTGCGCTTGGCGCCCACCGGGTCCGCCGCCGTGTCGACGCCGTCGATCACGACGCTGCCGGACGTCGGCTTGAGCAGCCCCGCGACCATCTTCATCGTCGTCGTCTTGCCCGCCCCGTTGGGCCCCAGGAAGCCGAACACCTCGCCCTTGTGGACGTGCAGGTCGACCCCCTTGACCGCGGTGAAGGAGCCGTAGCGCTTGACCAGGTTGGTGATCCGGATCACTCCGCCTCCACCACGGTCAGCTCGAGTCGGCCGATGACGCCCATGATCTCCATCTGTCGATCCAGTGGTCCTTCGACGAGCTTGACGTGCGTCGCGTCGGCGGGGAACTGGCCGAAGGTCGGGTCGACCGGGATCCACCCGTCGCCGAGCCAGACCTCGGGCCACGCATGATAGTAGAACGCGCCGTCGACGAAGATGCTCTCGCTGTAGACGATGCCGGCCGCCATCCGCGTGGGCAGCCCCATCGCCCTCGCGAGCGTCGTGTACAGCGTCGTGTGCTCGTTGCAGTCGCCCCGCAGGCTCCGCAGGATCTCGTGGGCCGACGGCACCGTGACCACCGGCACCTTCTGCAGGTTGGTGTAGGTCCAGGTGTTGAGCTTCTCCGCCGCCCCGCGCGCGTCCAGCTCCTCCCCCAGCACCCGCCCCGCGTGGCGCGTGAACGCCGCGTTGTCCGACGGGATGAACGTCGTCGCCCGGGTCCAGGCCCGCAGCGCCCGGTCCTGCGACGGCAGGGGGTAGGACGGGGCGTCGGCCGGATCGGGCACCTCCAGGAGGAGCCGCTTCGTGGCCGGATCCCAGCGCTCGCCGTGGCTGGCCGTGAGCAGGTCGCCGAGCAGCTCCGGCCCCTCGACCTCCAGCACCAGCCGGGTCAGCGCGCGGCCGCCGCCGGGCAGCTTGCGGTCCACCGGCACGCTGGACAGCGCGATCAGGTCCACCGCGTCGTCCGCGTCGGCCGGCCAGCCTCGGTTCAGGGCGACGTCCTGGCTCTCCAGGACCAGCCGCATGCCCAGGCCGCCCTCGACCTCGTGCTCCTCCAGCCGGAGCCCGTCGTCCGCCCCGATGAGGGCCTCGCTGACCGCGCCGGACTGCTCGATGCGCAGCCGCAGGGCGTCGATCTCGGAGCCGTCGGGGAGGCTGGAGCGCTCGTGGGCGATCACCTCGACGTGGGCCTCCGCCTTGCCGAGGCTCATCGGGCTGAAGTACGGCACCGTGACTCGCTCGCCGACCGCCGGCCCGAGGGCCGCGATCGACGGGTAGATGGTGCCCGGGGTGGCCGGCCGCTCGGCCAGGTCGACCGTCGACCACTCGACCCCGCCCTGCAGGATGCGCAGCTCCATGCCCCGCCCCTTGGGCCGCCCCTCGACCCGCATCGACGCCGGCAGACCCGCCACCTCCGTCTTGAGCTGGGCGAACAGCTGGTCGACGGTGCCGTCGGCCGCCAGGGCGACGTCCGTCGCGAGCATCACGTCGTTGGCCCGCCCCAGGAGCACCAGCCGCAGCTGCATCCGGTCGGTGCGCAGCTGGCCGCCGCCGTCCCGGGGAGCGGTGCGGGAGACCGCGTAGCCGATCTTCTGCTCGTCGACGTAGACCCCGGTCCAGTGCTCCACCACGCCCTCGGCGGTGGGGTCGATCTCGATCACCACCGGCGTCGGCAGCGACTCGTAGGAGCGGACGAAGAGGACCGCGAACAGGACCACCCCGACGGCCACGAGCAGCAGCTCGACGCCGCTCCCTCGGTCCAGGGGCTTCATCGAGTCAGCGGATCCGGGAGAGCTGCAGCGCCCACTGGGGGCACTCGCCCCACATCGCCTTGCCGGCCAGGGAGCCGGCGTTGAGCGTCAGGCCGATCCCGAAGCCCGACGACGAGCCCAGGTTGACCTTGTCGCCGCGGTGCAGCCCCGTGAAGTCGTAGCCGTCGCAGGCGTCGAACTCCCACCAGTCCAGGCGACCGGACACCCGGCCGTCCCGGTCCTCGGTCACCCGAAGGCAGAAGTCCAGCACCTCGCCCGTCCAGCCGCCGTCGTCGCACCGGTTGGGGGCGATCGTGCCGCGCCACTCCCCGACGAGGGAGACTTCGCCGCCGGCGTCCGTGGGCGCGGGCCACAGCGCGGCGGTCAGCAGGAGAAGCGCCGCGAGGGCGGCGGAGCGACGGGGAGGGGAGAGGCGTGCCGTCATCGTCCCAGGAGACTACAGGCTCGGCGTCGTCGGGCGAAGTGGTGCACGACGGACCGTTTGGGGCTTGAGCGCATCGCTCGGTCCGTGTAGACGGTGCATCGTTCTGAAAACCGGAGAGAACATGCGTCGGATCAACTTCGTTCAATTCCTCGCCCTCCTGCTCGGCCTCGCGATGCTCGCCGGCTGCACCCTCCCGCGCGGCTCGCGCGGCTCCCGGGGTGGTGACGACGACGACGACGCGACGGAAGACGACGACGACGACGACGCGACGGACGACGACGACGCGACGGACGACGACGACGCGACGGACGACGACGACGCGGTCGACTCGTTCCTGTGGGGCACCCACGAGCTCGAGTACGACTTCGAGCCGAACATCGAGGCCCAGGGCTTCTACGACTGCGGCATCGAGCGCAGCGTCGACGACAACGGCGCCAACGCGCCCGGCGGCTGCAGCGGCTGCAACGACGGCAGCTGGCAGATCGACCTGCTGGTCTCCGGCTCCACCACCTGCCCCGACAAGTGGTTCGACGGCGGCATCCAGGACGCCAACAACTTCAGCCTCGGCGTCGGCGGCAGCACCTACTTCGAGTACATCACCTCGCAGTCCCAGTGGAGCGCGGTCATCGAGGGCGGGTCCAGCGGCAACGGCTGGTTCACCGGCAGCTCCGAGTGGTTCGAGGGCGGTGACCTCGACGGCGACGGCGCCAACGACTACAGCATCCGCGTCAACGTCGACCTCGAGTGGGACTGATGCGCTCGGCGGCCGCCTGCGCGGCGGCCCTCCTGCTCTGCGGCTGCCCGACCGAGGAGGGGATCCAGCCCCCGTCCTGCACCCCGGACGAGGAGACGCCCGTCGGCGAGCTGCACGCGACGGTCGACGGCGACGACTGGGTCGGTGACTCCACCATGCTGCAGGCGGTGCCCACCGGGGTGCAGCTCGGCTTCACGGTGGACGCGACCAACGGCATGACCGTGCGGCTGGTGCAGTCCTCCGTCTTCTTCGTCGACGAGCTGACCGAGACCATCGACATCGACGACGGGGACGACGCGGTCGACCTGTACGACGACCGGGCCGGCGCCGACTACAGCCTGGGCGACGGCTCCCGGGACGGCGCCGACGTCACGTTCGTGCACGACGGCGACACGCTGCACACCTCCAACGTCTCGGACGAAGGCTTCCTCCGGATCGTGTTCGAGGAGGACGAGGATACGGGCGCCGTGACCATGCGCGGCTGCGGCTGGTTCGACGCCGAGGCGCAGGACGGCTCGGCGGAGGCGTCGGTCACCGACGTGTCGTTCGCGGTGGCCGTCCAGTAGCCGATCCACTAGGGTCGCGACCATGGTCGCTGTCCCCAAGTACAAGCCCGAGCACCCCGTCCGGGTGGTGACCGCCGCGTCGCTGTTCGACGGGCACGACGCCGCCATCAACGTCATGCGGCGCATCCTGCAGGCCACCGGGGCGGAGGTCATCCACCTCGGCCACAACCGCTCGGTCGCCGAAGTCGTCGGCGCGGCCATCGCCGAGGACGCCCAGGCCATCGCCGTCAGCAGCTACCAGGGCGGCCACAACGAGTACTTCCGCTACATGCGCCAGCTCCTGGACGAGCAGGGCGCGAGCCACGTCCGCATCTTCGGAGGGGGCGGCGGCGTGATCGTGCCCCGCGAGATCGAGGCGCTGCACGCCGACGGCATCACCCGCATCTACTCCCCCGAGGACGGCCGTCAGCTCGGCCTCCAGGGGATGATCAACGACCTGCTGAGCTCCAGCGACTTCGACCCGCTGGCCCAGGAGGCGACCGAGCGGGCCGTGCTCGCCCCCTCCGGCGGCGCCTTCGGCGTGCCGGTGGACGCCGAGTCGCCGGTCCGGCTGGCGCGGCTGATCACGCTCGTGGAGCGTCGGGACGAGCTGTCGGCGGACGCGGGCAAGGCGATCGACCGCTGGAAGCTCGAGCGGCGCACCGCCCGGGCCGAGCAGCCCCCCGTCCCGGTCATCGGCATCACGGGCACCGGAGGCGCCGGCAAGAGCTCGCTGCTGGACGAGCTGCTGACGCGGTTCCTGCGCGACTGGCCCGACCGGCGGGTCGCGGTCATCTGCGTCGACCCGTCCAAGCGGCGCACCGGCGGCGCGCTGCTCGGCGACCGGATCCGGATGAACGCGCTGGGCGACGACCGGGTGTTCATGCGCTCCCTCGCGACGCGCGGCTCCCACTCCGAGGTGTCGGCGGCGACCAGCGACGTGCTCGACGTGGTCAAGCTGGCGGGCTTCGACCTGGTGGTCCTGGAGACCGCGGGCATCGGCCAGGGGGACAGCGACGTCGTCGACCTGAGCGACCTGTGCCTGTACGTGATGACCCCGGAGTACGGCGCGGCGAGCCAGCTCGAGAAGATCGACATGATCGACTACGCCGACCTGCTGGTGCTCAACAAGTACGAGCGTAAGGGGGCGCTGGACGCGCTGCGGGACGTGCGCAAGCAGTACCGCCGCAGCCGCGAGCTGTTCGACCCGTCGCTTGCCGACGAGGACCTGCCGGTGTTCGGCACCATCGCCTCGCGCTTCAACGACGAGGGCGTCACGGCGCTGTACACCGCCCTGATGGCGCGGCTGGACGAGGGCGCCGGCGGGCACTGGAGCAGCTCCATCCCGTCGCCCGGCGTCAAGGCGACCGGCCAGCGCGACCCGATCGTGCCCGGCGACCGCATCCGCTACCTCGCCGAGATCGCCGACTGCGTGCGCGCCTACAAGGCCCACGCGGGGGAGCAGGCGGCGCTGGCGTCGGAGCGGCAGATGATCCGGTTCGCGGCCGAGCGGTTCGGCGACGCGATCGCCGAACCCGCGGCCGAGGAGCTGCGGTCGGTGGAGCACCGGCTGGACGAGCGGTCGATCGAGCTGCTGCAGGAGTGGCCGTCGCTGCGGGAGCGGTACGCCGCCGACGTGTTCACCTACCGGGTGCGCGGGCGAGACATCTGTGTGCCGACGGGCAACGAGTCCCTCGCGGGGCTGCGGCTGAGCAAGGTCGCGACCCCGACCTTCCTGGGCGACGGCGACACGCTGCGGTGGCTGTTGCTCGAGAACGTGCCCGGCCGCTTCCCGTTCACCGGGGGCCTGTTCCCGTTCCGCCGCGAGGCGGAGGCGCCCAAGCGGATGTTCGCGGGGGAGGGGCCGCCGTCGCGCACCAACGCGCGGTTCAAGCTGCTCACGGAGGGGGAGACGGCGCACCGGCTGTCGACCGCGTTCGACTCGGTGACGCTGTACGGCGAGGACCCGGACGAGCGCCCGGACATCTGGGGCAAGGTCGGCGAGTCGGGGGTCAGCGTGGCGACGCTGGACGACCTGAAGATCCTGTACGGCGGCTTCGAGCTGTGCGCGCCGACGACGTCGGTGTCGATGACGATCAACGGCCCGGCGCCGATCCTCCTGGCGATGTTCCTCAACGCGGCGATCGACCAGCAGGTCGGCCACCGCGCCGCGGCGCTCGGCCGGGACCTGGACGACGCCGAGCGGGCCGAGGTGTCGGCGACGACGCTCAAGGTCGTCCGGGGCACCGTGCAGGCGGACATCCTCAAGGAGGACCAGGCCCAGAACACCTGCATCTTCAACACCGAGTTCG
>CAYQEG010000198.1:0-14516 GCA_964416435.1 uncultured Rickettsiales bacterium | reverse complement strand
CGGCGGGGAACCCGTCGTCGTCGTCATCGTCGGTGACGTCGTCGTCGTCGTCCGCGAGGTCGTCGTCGTCGGTCGCCGCGTCGTCGTCGTCGCTGGCGGGATCGGCGTCGTCGTCGTCCGCGTTGTCGTCGTCGTCGTCGGGCACGGCGGTCTGCTGCGGGTCTTCCATCGACCACAGACCGACGTTGCAACCGCACAGGAGCCCCGCGAGCAGCAGGATCAGAGCGTGTCGAATCATCGGATGAAGTGCCTCATGCTGTTCAGCCGTCGGGAAAGGTACACCCGGGTCCCGTTCTGCTCAATCCCTTTGTCGTGCCCGATCGCGACCGGCGCTATCCTCCGCGGCCCACCGGAGGGGCCATGGCGAGCATCGCGGAGCTGGAGCAGGGTTGGTCGGAGTCGGGCGAGGCGCCGCAGCACGTCGGCTCGATCCGGCGGCTGATCGTGCGGCTGGGAGACGGCCGACACGCGCACCCCGAGCGCGTCCGGGTGACCGCCGAGGACGGGGTCGAGGGGGATCGCTGGGCCGCCGCGGACGGTGACCCCGAGGCGCAGGTCAGCCTGATGGAGCACCGGAGCGCCGCCCTGGTCGCGGACGGCGGCGACATCGCCGGCGTCGGCGACAACCTGCTCGTCGACTTCGACCTCAGCGAGGCGCACCTGCCCGTCGGCGCCCGTCTGCGGGCCGGCGGCGCCGTCCTGGAGGTGACCCCCAAGCTCCACCTCGGCTGCGCGAAGTTCCGCGCCCGGTTCGGGGCCGACGCGCTGGCCTGGGTCAACGACAAGGAGACCCGGCCTCGACGGCTGCGGGGGCTGCACACGCGTGTTATCGAAGACGGCGTCATCCGGGTCGGTGACCGCATCGAGAGGCTCTCCACATGACCACCCCCCAGCCCGCCATCCTCGCCCCGGTCCCCCGCGTCGCCCGGTTCCTGCGGCTGCAGCGCCTGCCCGGCGGCGACCCGGCCGCCGCCCTCGCGGACCTCGCGGCCGACCCGTGGGGGCCCGACCGGGTGCTCGGCCTGGGGGCCGGCCTGGTCGCGAGCCTCGGCGGATCGGTCCCCGCGCTGCGGCGGTTCCCCGCCCTCACCGGCCCGTCGCCCGCGATCCCGTCGACCCCCGCGGACCTGTGGCTGCTGCTCCGCGGCGAGGATCCCGGGGACCTGGTGCACGCGGCGCGCGAGGTCGAGCAGGTGCTCGGCGACGCCTTCGAGATCGAGGACGTGGTCGACGGCTTCGTGCACCGGGACTCCCGCGACCTGACGGGCTACGTCGACGGGACCGAGAACCCGACCGGCGACGCCGCGGCGCAGGCGGCGCTCGCCCCCGACGGCTCGTCGTTCGTGGCGGTGCAGCGTTGGGAGCACGACCTGGACGCCTTCGACGAGTTGAGCGAGCGGGACCAGGACCACGCGATCGGACGACGCCGCTCGGACGACGTCGAGCTCGACGACGCCCCCGCGACGGCCCACGTGAAGCGGGCCGAGCAGGAGGAGACCGGCTTCGTGCTGCGGCGCTCGATGCCCTGGGCCGACGCCGAGGGCGAAGGGCTCGTCTTCGTCGCGTTCGGCGCTACGTTCGACGCCTACGAGGCTCAGCTGCGGCGCATGGCCGGGGTGGACGACGGCGTCGTCGACGCCCTGTTCGGGTTCAGCCGGCCGGCCGACGGGGCGTACTACTGGTGCCCACCCCTGCGGGACGACGGGCGGCTGGATCTAGGAAGCGTTGGACTCTGAAGGCGGCGCCTCGGAGGGCTCGCCCTCGTCTTCCCGATCGAGCGCTTGCCGCATGATCGCGATCCCGTGCCCCAGGTCGCTCTCGTCCGCCTCGTCCGCGTCGGGCTCGAGGGCGAGGATGTTCAGGTGGCTCTCGACGAAGGCAGCGTCCCTGCCCACGTCCCGTCCCGACGCCGGCTCCACCTCCGGGAGCTCGAGCGGGACGGGGCCGACCTCCATCGTCTTGCGCACCCAGGCGGCCGCGTCGAGCGGGGCCGAGCCGTTGATGATCAGGTCGGCGTCGGCGAGGCGGCCGTAGCAGATCAGCCGATCGCCCTCGTGGATGCGCGCCCTCGCCCCGGGCAGGGGGTAGTTGACCCCGTCTCGCTCGATCGCCAGCACGATGAGCTGTCGGGCCGCCAGGTGGGTCTCCTTGAGCCGCTTGTTCACCACCGGCGAGCCGGCCCGGACCTCCGCCCGGACGAGGCCGTAGCCATCGGCGTAGCTGAGGACCTGCTCGGTCGGGTCGGGCTCGAACTGGAAGAACCGCATCAGCACCGCGCGGACCCTGCGGTCGAGGGCGCGGACCGGCGGCAGCTTGCGGACGAGGAGCAGGAACAGCAGGCAGACGACCGCGACCATCGCGGTGTCCATGCCCAGCTGCGCCGCCCCGTCGGCGACGACGGTCTCGACGATCGTCGCCATGAACGCGACGATGCCGACGTTCCCCATGATCATCAGGACCACCGCGATGCGCCGGCGGGCGGGGTGGTTGACGATCTCCTCGGCCTCCAGCGTCGTGAACCCGGTGGTGGTGAAGCACGACAGGGCCTGGAAGAACGCCTTGGGGCGAGGCAGCCCGGTCAGCTCGAACGCGACCCGCCCGAGGTGCACGCTGATCCCGGTGACCGCGAGGACCACGAGCAGCACGATGGCGCCGGCGTGAGGCATGGCCTCTTCATCATACGATCCGCGGCGCGATCGGCGTCAGGCCGGGCCCGGGGTCTGCATCGGGCCGACCCGGAGCGCGCGCGTTACCCTTGACGGTAGGCGGTCGGTCGGGATCATTGGATCCGCCGATCTTCACCCGGCCCGGAGCCCCCATGCGCTACCTGCTGCTGTCGCTGTTGCTGTTGCTCGCGCCCCTGACCGCCTGCCACGGCTCCCTCGCGATCGGCGGTTCGTCCCCCGACGACGACGACTCTTCGGGCGGGGACGACGACGACGTCGCAGACGACGACGACGCCGCGGACGACGACGACATCGCGGACGACGACGACATCGCGGACGACGACGACATCGCGGACGACGACGACGTCGCGGACGACGACGACGCGGTCGAGACGTGCACCGCCGGCACGATCAGCTGCGACCAGGTGATCACCGCCAACAACGCCGGGGCTGGCTCGACCAACCAGCACGGCTGGAACAGCTGCTCCGACGACGGCTACTGGGGCCCCGAGATCGCCTACACGTTCACCGCGCCGGAGACGGGCGAGTTCTCCGTGCACCTCTCCGGCCTGAACGACGACGTCGACCTGCTGCTCCTCCAGGGCAGCGAGTGCGATCCGTCCCAGTGCTTCGCCGGCTCCTGGAACGGCGGCGACGAATCCGAGGTGGTCGAGTTCGACGGACAGGGCGGCCAGACCTACACGGTCTACGTCGACGGCTGGGACGGCGCGGTCAGTGACTTCACCCTCGAGATCGCCTGCCCCGATCCCCTGCCCGGAGACGACGACGACGCGGTGCCCGGCAACGACGACGACGGCGACGGCTGGGAGACCCCCGACGACTGCAACGACGCCGACCCGTCGGTCCACCCCGGCGCCCCCGAGGACTGCGACGCCCTGGACAACGACTGCAACGGCGCCATCGACGACGGCGCCTGCAACAACTGCACGCAGGAGGAGTTCGACGGCCACACGTACCAGTTCTGCACCACCGCCCGGGCCTGGACCAACGCGCGGGATACCTGCGAGGACATCGGCTACTACCTCGTCACGATCAACAACGAGGCGGAGGACGACTACACGACGGACACCGCCGAAGCGCTGAACATCGAGTACTTCTGGACCGGCTACAACGACCGCGGCGGCTCCAACGAGGGCAACTTCACCTGGACCGGGGCGGCCGGGAGCGGCTTCGAGAACTGGGCCGACGGCGAGCCCAACAACGACGACAACGAAGACTGCGTCGAGAAGTGGGAAGACATGGAGTTCTACTGGAACGACTTCAGCTGTGGCTTCAACGAGCCCTACGTCTGCGAGCTCGGCCTCTGATCGGCCGCCGGGCGCGCCTGCAGGAGCAGGCCCGCGAGCCGCTCGAACAGCGGCGCCCGCGGTGACGACGGCCGCCACCACAGCCCCACCCCCCGCGTCGGGGCCGGCGCGGTGAACGACCGCACGCAGATCCCGTCGCGCTCCTCCGGCAGCGCCATCTGCGGCACGAGCGCCGCCCCCATCCCCTGCCGGACCATGAGCAGCAGCGTGCCGAGGCTGGACGCCTCGACGGCGACCGAGGGGTCGTAGCCCCCGCGGCACGCCTGCAGCACGTGATCCCGCAGGCAATGTCCCTGTCTCAGCAGGAGCAGCGAGTGGTCCGCGACCTCGGACGGCAGCACCGGCCGTACGCCGGCCAGCGGGTGGTCCGCCGGGGTGACCAGGAACAGCGGCTCGTCGTAGACCCCGCGGACCGTGACGCCGTCGCGGGGGTACGGCAGCGCGACGATGGCGGCGTCGAGCTCTCCACGAGCGAGGCGGTCGCCCAGCTCCCCGGTCTGCTCTTCGACCAGCTGCAGCTCGACCCGGGGCAGCTCGCGCCGCACCGCCGTGACCAGCGCCGGCAGCACGTACGGCGCGATCGTCGGGATCGCCCCGAGCCGGACGGACCCCGCCAGCGGGTCCCGCAGCGCCGCCGCCGCGTCCGCCAGCTCGTGCGCCTCGGACAGCACCCGGCGGGCCCGCCGCACCAGCTCCAGACCCGCCGCCGTCGGCGTCGCGCCGCGGGCGCCGCGCTCGAAGAGGAGGACTCCGAGCCCCTCCTCGACCTCCTTGACCTGCTTGCTGAGGGCCGGCTGGCTCACCGCGGTGGCCCGGGCGGCGCGGGCGAACTGGCCGGTGTCCGCCACCGCGACCACGTACTCCAGCTGGCGCAGGGTGGGGAGCCAACTCATAACCTGAAACTATACAGATGATATCTATTATGTCTTTGTGGTCATGCCATCGGGGGCCCATCCTGGGTTCGAGGCCGCGACGCCTCGTCACCCTTCGACCTCCCAGGAGCTCCTTCGATGTCCACGATCCCGACCGCCCAGGCCCTCATCGGCGCCCGCCTCCCCGAGCTCACGTTCCGCTTCCGCGCCGGTCCGAAGTGGCTGGACCGCACCACGAGCGACCTCTTCGGCGGCAAGCGCGTCGTCGCCTTCGCGCTGCCCGGAGCGTTCACCCCGACCTGCAGCAGCAGCCACGTGCCCCGCTTCGACGAGCTCGCGGACGAGTTCGCGGCTCGCGGAATCGACGACCTCGTCGTCATCTCGGTCAACGACCCGTTCGTCATGGAGGCCTGGGAGGCCGAGCAGGGCACGACCCGGGTGACGTACCTGCCCGACGGCAACGGCGCGCTGACCGACGCGCTCGGCATGCTCGTCGACAAGTCGGACCTGGCCTTCGGCAAGCGCTCCTGGCGCTACGCCATGGTGGTCGACGACGGCGTCGTCGAGCAGGCGTTCGTCGAGCAGCCGGGCCCCGGCGACCCCTACGCGGTCAGCGACGCCGACTCGGTGCTCGCCTGGCTGGACGAGGCCGCGGCGCCGCTGGACATCGTGATGATCGCCCGCGACGGCTGCGGCTACTGCGCCCGGGCGAAGCGCATGTTGGACGAGGCGGGGCTGCCGTTCGAGGAGGTCGCCTCCTCGCCCCGCCGACTGCGCGCGCTGAGCGGCCGCGCCACCACGCCGCAGATCTTCGTCAACGGCCGGCACATCGGCGGCTCCGACGACCTGGGGGTCTGGTTGGCCCACCGGGCGCAAGGAACCGGCCTCGCCGTGTAGCGACCGGCGACTTCGCGTGACAACCTCGGGGGCGATGTCGACCGAGCGCACCTTCAAGATCCTGGACCCCGCCACGTTCGACCCGGTCGAGACGGCCCGGGGCGAGTTCGCCGAGCACGTGCTCGTGGGGCTGTCCGAGCGGCCGAAGACGCTGTCGTCGCGGTTCATCTACGACGCGGCGGGGAGCGAGTTGTTCGCCGCGATCACGGACCTGGAGGAGTACTACCCGACGCGCTGCGAGTTCGAGATCCTCCGGGCCCACGCCGACGACATCCTGGACAACCTCCGGGGCGAGGCGTTCAACCTCGTCGACCTGGGGGCGGGCGACGGCCGCAAGACCGCGGTCGTCATCGACGCGGCGTTGAAGCGTGGGCTGAACATCCGGTACGTGCCGATCGACATCTCCGCCGACGCGATGGGCGGGCTCGTGCGGTCGATGGGGGAGCGCTTCCCGACCCTCCCGATCGGCGGACTGGTCTCGGAGTACAGCGACGGTGTGCGGTGGCTCGGCCAGCAGTCGGGGCGCTCCAACCTGGTGCTCTTCCTCGGCTCCAACATCGGCAACTTCGACAAGCCCGCGGCCCGCGGATTCCTGCGCCGCCTGTGGGGCGCCCTGAACGAGGGAGACCGGGTCCTCGTCGGCTTCGACCTCAAGAAGGACATCGAGGTCCTGCTCGCCGCCTACAACGACCGCGAGGGGGTGACGGCCCGGTTCAACAAGAACCTGCTCGCCCGCATCAACCGGGAGCTCGGCGGCAGCTTCGACCTGGACCGCTTCCGGCACTACGCGACCTACGACGTGTTCAGCGGCGCGATGGTGAGCTACCTCGTCAGCCTGGCCCGGCAGGCGGTGCGGGTGGACGCGCTGGGCGACTCCTTCACCTTCCAGGCGTGGGAGCCGATCCACACCGAGTACTCGTACAAGTACCTCGACTCGGACGTCGACGACCTGTGCCGGCACGGCGGCTTCGTGGCCGAGGCGCACTTCCACGACGAGCGGCGCTGGTTCTGCGACGCGCTGTGGCGGGTGGAGCGTTAGCGCTCGCGACGACGCCGCCTGTGGTACGAAAGGCGCCGTGAAGCGGCTCCTCACCATCGCGGTCGTGACCCTGGCGTCGGCGCTCCTGGTCGGGGGCCAGATCGCGGCGGTGGCCCACAGCCTGGCCGAGCAGCACGAGATCTGTGAGGAGCACGGCGAGGTGATCCACGTGCCGGAGGCCGCGATCGTGGCGGCGTCCGGCCAGAGCCTCGACGCCCTGCCGCCCGTCGAGCACGGCCACGGCTGCGCCGTCCTGAGCGGGCTCGCAGCCGCCGACGACCGTCCCCCGCCGACAGACCTGCCCCTGCTCTTCGAGCTGCCCGACGGGCAGCCGCCGATCGTCGTACCGGCCCCCCGTCCGGCCCCCGCGCCGACCCTCGGGGTCGCCCCCAAGACCTCTCCTCCCGCGATCGCGACGACCTGCTGAGCCTGCGCCGGGCCTGCCCCGGCGCCTGTCGTCCCCCCATCGCAGGAGTTCCCCATGGAGATCCGATCCGCGGCCGCGCCCCTGGCGTTGGTCGTGGCCCTGGCCGCGCCGGCCCGGGCCGACGAGCCCGCCGAAGGCGAAGAGACCGAGCAGACCGAAGAGACCACCGACGAAGAAGAGGGCGGGGAGGCTGCCCCGCCCCCCGGCCCGGCCATCGACCCCGAAGAGGTGCAGCTCCTGCGCGATGAGCTGGAGCTGATGCGCCTGCGGCTGGACGCCCTGGAGGCGAGCCCCGCCGTGGCGCCGGCGCCGCCCCCGGCGCCGCCCAACGTGTTCAACCCCCGGATCACCGGGTTCATCGACCTCGCCGGCACGCTCTCCCTGTCCGACGAGGGTGTGGAACCCGCCTTCGACGTGCGCGCGTTCGAGCTCGACTTCCGAGCGGACATCGATCCGTTCGCGAAGGCGGTGGTGGTGCTCGCCTTCGAGAACCCGTTGATGCACGGCCTGGAGCACGCGCACGACGAGGCCCACGAGGACGAGGACGAGGACGAGGACGGGCACGACGAAGCCGAGGCGATCGGCGAGGCCTGGCTGTCGGTGGTCGAGGAGGCGAACATCACGTTCGTCGCGCTGCCCGCCCACCTGCTCGTCGAGCTGGGGCTGGTCCGGGTCGACTTCGGCGGCTTGAACCGGCAGCACCTGCACGACGTCCCCCACCTGGAGTACCCGGGCGCGCTGACCGGGCTGCTCGGCGAGGAGGGCTGGATCGACGCGGGCGCGTTCCTGCGGTACCGGCTGCACAACCCGAAGTCGCTGCCTCTCGACTTCAAGGTCGGGGTGATGTCCCGGGGGCCCGAGCCGCTGATGGACCGTCGGACCACGCCGACGCCCGTCGCGCTGGGCCGATTCACCGGCTCCGCCGACCTGCCGGCCGGGGGGCTGTTCAGCGGCGGCGCGTCGTACGCCTTCTGGCGCGACGCGGGCGCCGAGGCGGCCGGCTTCCACCTCGCGTCGGCGGACCTGCTGCTCAAGGTGCGGCCCCGCCAGCGGGGCCAGTACCGATCGCTGTTCCTGCAGGGCGAGGCGTACTTCGCCAACCGGTTCGGCGAGGGCGGCGGGGCCAGCTCCCTGGCCGGCTTCCTCGGGCTCGGCTTCCAGCCGGCCCGCAACGTGTTCATCGCGCTGCGGGGCGACGCCCTGATCGAGGACCTGGCCGACCCCGAGGTCACCTGGGGGGCCGGCGTCGCGGCCTCGCTGTACACGTCCGAGTTCCTCCGCTTCCGCCTCGCCTACGACGCGCTGGGCGGCCACGAGATCACGCACCGGCTGGGCCTGCAGGTCACGGCCGTCTTCGGCTCGCACCCCGTCGAGCCCTACTGGGTGAACCGATGAAGCTGCTCCCCCTCTCCGCCGCGCTGCTCGCCGTCCTGGTCGCCACGCCCGCGCAGGCCCAGCTGAAGGTGGTGACGACGACGTCGGACCTCGCCTGGGCGGCCGAGCAGGTCGGCGGTGACCGGGTCACCGTGCGGTCGCTGTGCGCCCCCAACGAGGACCCCCACTACGTCTCCCCCACCCCGTCGCTGGTGGCCGCGGTGGGCGACGCCGACCTGTTCGTCGAGATCGGACTCAACCTCGAGATCTGGACCGAGCGGCTGCTCGACGGCGCCGGCAACCCCGACGTGCGCCCCGGCGGGCCGGGCTACGTGCTCGCGTCCCAGGGGATCGCGACGAAGGAGCGGCCGGACACGCTGAGCCGCAGCCAGGGCGACCTGCACCCCGACGGCAACCCCCACGTCTGGCTCGACCCGCTCAACATGAAGGTCATCGCCGACAACGTCGCCGCCGGCCTCGGCCGCGTCGACCCGAGCAACGCCGACGCCTACGCCGCCAGCGCGTCGGAGCTGAAGGGCCGGATCGACGTCGCCCTGTTCGGCGAGGAGCTGGTCGCGCTGTTGGGCGGGGACCTGCTGGACCGGCTGGTCCGCGGAGACCAGCTCGACGGCTACCTGGATCGGGAGGTCGGCGGCGCGCCGCTGCGGGACCGGCTTGGAGGGTGGCTCGCGGCGGCAGCCCCGATGCGGGGCCGCTCGGTCGTCTACTACCACCGCAGCTGGGTCTACTTCGCCGATCGCTTCGGGCTCACGGTGGCGGCGTACGTCGAGAGCAAGCCCGGCATCGCACCGAGCGCGGCCCACCGCAAGCGGGTCGTCGAGGTGGTCGCCGCCCAGGACGTGCCCGTGGTGGTGGTGACCAACTACTACGACGATCGGATCCCCCGCGCGATCGGCGACGAAGCGGGGATCGCCGTCGCGGTCGTGCCGATCATGACCGGCGGGGTCAGCGAGGCGCCCGACTGGTTCGCCCTCATGGACCTGCTCGTGCGCGAGCAGTCCGCCCCCTTCGCGGTCGCCCGGTGACGGACCTCGGCTGGCTGGCGGCCCCGCTCGCCGGCTGCCTGATCGCCGTCGGCATCCTCGGCTACCTGGGGCTGCACGTGCTGCGCCGGCAGGTGATCTTCGTCGACCTGGCGCTCGCCCAGATCGCCGCGCTCGGGGCGACCTACGCGTTCTTCCTGGGGTTCGAGCCGGAGAGCCTGGCCGGCTCGGCGTTCGCCTTGCTGTTCTGCCTCGCCGGGGCGGCGCTGTTCGCGGCGGCGAGGGCCCACGAGGAGCGGCTCCCCCAGGAGGCGATCATCGGCATCTGCTACGTCGTCGCGGCGGCGGCGGCGGTGCTGCTCGTGGACCTCGCGGAGGACCCGCACGGGGCGGAGCGCATCCGCTTCCTGCTCGTCGGCTCCATCGTCTGGGCGAAGTGGACGGAGATCGCCGTCGCGGCGGCCGTCTGCGCCGGCGTCGGCGCCTTCCACTGGGTGTTTCGGGCCCGGTTCGAGCAGGCCACGTCCGACCCCGAGGGGCTGCGGCGGCTGGGCCACAGCCTGGTGCTCTGGGACCTGCTCTTCTACGCGAGCTTCGGCGTCGCGATCACCGCCATCGTTCGGCTGATCGGGGTGCTGCTGGTGTTCAGCTACCTGATCATCCCCGGCGCGGTCGCCTCCCTGTTCTTCGACTCCATGAAGGGGCGGGTGCTGGCGACCTGGGGGATCGGCGCCGTCGTCTCCGTCGTCGGGCTGCTGTTCGGCTACGAGCACCCCCCGGGGCCGGTGATCGTCGCCTGCTTCGGCGTCGTGCTGGGGGTCGCGCTGGTCGCCCGGGCGGCCCGGGCCGCCCCCCCGCCCGGGGGGGGCGCCCGGCGGGGGGGCGGGGGGGGGGCGCGGCGCGGGGGGGGGGTGGCCGGGGGGGCCGGGTTGGTCGGGAGCGACCACGACCACGCGGAGCACGCCGCCGAGGACGTGCACCTCCACGAGGGGGCCCAGCACCACGACAAGGACGAGGACCACCACGAGGCCGAGGACGCGGGCGTGCACCACCACCCGGAGCTTGCGCCGCCCGGGGGCGAGGCCGCGGCGCTGGCGTCGCACGACTCGCTGACCCGCCAGGAGGCGATCGACCGGCTGGCCGCCGACACCTCCGAGCCGTCGACGGAGCTGCTCGTCGCGCACCTCGGCCCCGAGACCGACGAGGAGCTGCGGCTGCGCGTCGCCACGGCCCTGCTGGCGCGCGGCCGGCCCGAGGGGCGCGTGGAGCTGGAGCGGCTGGCGGCCGAGGCGAGCATCCCGTTCGTCAAGCTGCTCGCCGAGGCCGAGCTGGGCGCGGTCGCCGACTGAGTCCCCCGGCAAGACCGGCTGCGCCCGGCGCCGAACCGCGGTAGCACGGGCCATGCCCTGCAGATCGAGCCTGGCCCTCGCGCTGTTCGCCGCCGCGCTGCTCGCCTGTCCCGCGGACGGTGCGCCGCCCCTGGAGCCGCCCCCGGGCCCGGTCGGCTGGCACACCGAGGGGCGCCACGTCGTCGATGTCGCGGGCCGCACGACGATCCTGCACGGCATCAACCTGAGCAACGACGTCAAGCAGCCCCCGTTCGACTCCTGGACGGAGGCGGAGGACTACGCGCGGCTGCAGTCCTGGGGCATGAACGCCCTGCGGCTGCTCACGGGCTGGGCCGCGATCATGCCGACGGAGGGGGAGATCGACGCCGACTACCTCGCCCGCTACGAGGCGCGCCTGGACCTGGCGGAGGAGCACGGGCTGCTCGTCATCGTCGACATGCACCAGGACGTCTTCGGCCTCGGGTTCGGCGGCAACGGCGCGCCCGAGTGGGCGTGCGACCCGGAGCTGTACGACGCGTTCGAGCCGACCAGCCCGTGGTACCTCGCTTACTTCGATCCCGCGGTGCAGGCCTGCTACGACCGCTTCTGGACGGACCCGGCGCTTCAGGCGCGCTACGTCGAGGCGTTCGTCGCGGTCGCCGAGCTGGTCACCGAGCGCGACCACGTCGTCGGCTTCGACCTGATGAACGAGCCCCACTGGGGCACCGCCGACCTCGACACGTTCCACCGGGAGCGGCTGCAGCCGCTGTACGAGGACGTCATCGCGGCGGTGAGCGAGGTCGCCCCCGGCAAGCTGTTCTTCGTCGAGGCGGCGACCACCGTGCAGTACGGCCTGCAGCCGGCGCTGGCCCCCTTCCCCCAGGGCGAGATCGTCTACGCCCCCCACTACTACGACCGGGGCGTGCACGACGAGCACGTCTGGGACGGCCGCGACGCGGTGGTCGAGTCGGTGTTCGAGACCTACGCCGAGACCGCGACGATGCTCGACGGGCCCTGGCTGCTCGGCGAGTACGGCGGGTTCACCGACAGCACCGACTTCGACCTGTACCTGAGGCTGATCCTCGGCCTGCTCGAGGAGCACCACGCCGGGTCGACCTACTGGACGTACGACGTCGGCACCGGCGGCTTCGGCCCCCTCAACGACGACCACAGCGACAAGGACCACGTCGTGGACGTGCTCGCTCGCGTCTACCCCAGGGCGACGGCCGGGGCGCTGCTGGAGTACCGGTTCGACGACGTGGCGCGCACGTTCACGATGACGTTCGCCGAGACCGATGGCCTGACCCCCGAGGTGGTGCTCGCGATCCCCGACCGGCACTTCTACGACGCCCCGGTGGTCGACTGCGGCGGCTGCGCGGTCGTGTACGACCCGGCGCTCCGGGAGCTGACCGCCACCTTCACGACCGGCGCCGGACCGTTCGAGCTGTCGCTGGACTAGATTCAGTCCGACTGGTCGATCGCGGTGGCGACGAAGACCTCCCGCTTCCAGGGGTCGACGACGGCCTCCACCTGGAAGCCGGCCTGCTCGATGAGCTTCCGCCAGCGGTCACGCCCGAACAGGCCGAAGCGGTGGTGGTCGTGGACCGGCTCCACCCGCCCGTCGGGGTGGCGGACGAGGATCGCGAAGTGCACGTCGGACACCGTCGTGCCCGCCGGCCCCGCCATCGTCCACATCAGGTAGCGCAGCGAGCGGCCGTCGCTCCCGTCGTGGCCCCCGCTCTTCGTCTCCGGCTTGAACGTCTCGGCCACGCAGTCGGGCAGCGCGACGAAGCGGCCGCCCGGCTCCAGGTGCGCCCGAGCGGTCATGAACGCGTCGAAGAGGTCGTCCTCGCTGAGCATGTACATCACGGCGTCGTGCACGAACACGGCGTCGAACGTGCGCCCCAGCCGCAGGGTCCGCATGTCCCCCTGGAGGTGCTCGACGCCGGGGTTGAGTTCCTGGCTGACGGCCAGCATGTCGGCGGAGATGTCGGTCAACACCCGCTCCATGTCACCCAGGTGGTGGGCGGTGTGGCCCCCACCCGAGCCGAGCTCGAGCACGGTGCGGCTTCCCTCCCCCAGGTGCGGCCTGAGCCAGGCCGCCTCCTCGGCGTAGTCGGCGGGGTGCGTGAGCAGCGGGAACCAGCCCGCCAGGTCGCTGTAGAGGCGCTCCATGTCCAGATTGTCGCGGACCGTCGCCCGGAGGGACAGCGCGAAGATGATCAGAGCGCGAAGGCGATGGCCGAAGCGAGCAGCGCGGCGATGGGCAGGGTCGCCACCCAGGCGAGCACGATGCCGCCGATGACCTTGTAGTCAGCCGACCCGGTGTGCATACCGATGCCGAAGATCGCGCCGGTCGACACGTGGGTGGTCGACACCGGGGAGCCCAGGAGGGACGCCCCGATGACCAGCGACGAGCCGACCGTGTTGGCGACCAGGCCCTGCCCGCGGTTCATGGCGGTGATGCGGCGCCCGAGCGTCTCGGCGACACGGCGAGACATCAGCAGGCCACCGGCTGCCATGGCGACGGCGACGACCGCCAGGGAGACCCGCGGGTCGAGCCCGGACCAGCCGCCGGCGACGAGCAGCGCCAGCACCTTGGGGGTGTCGTTGAGGCCCCGCGCGAAGCCGAGGGCGAAGCCGGACGCCTGGTGGGCGCGGTCGACGATGCTCTGGGCGGAGACGCCGAGCACGCCGCCGCCGTAGCGTCGCTCGCAGGCCTGCACCTCGGCCACCGTGAGGAGGCGGCCGCCCTCTCGCAGGGCCATCGATCCGTCCGGCTGGATCTCGACCGTCTGGGCGACGTCGCCGACGCACAGGCACGTCTGCTCGGTCCACCCCAGCGCGCGACGGGCGGCTCGGGCGACCGGGTAGATCGCGCCGGCGGCGGCCACCGCGAGCAGCGGGCTGATCGCCAGGGGCAGGAAGTAGCGCCCGCCCAGCGCCCCCCAGGCGAGGTCGCTGGGGGCGAGGGTCAGCCCGGCGCCGACCAGGCCGCCGATCAAGGCGTGGGTGGTCGACACGGGCAGCCCGACGCGGGTGGCGAGCAGCACCGTGGCGGCGGCGCCGAGGCCGACAGCGATGAGGAACGTGGGATCGCCGACCACCGCGGCGGGCACCAACCCCTTGCCCGAGAACGCCTCGAGGAGCACCCCGGCGAGGAGGACCGAGGCGATCGACCCGGCGACCTGCGCGGCAGTGGCGAGAGTCAACGCGCCGCGGTAGTCGACGGTGCCGGAGCCGTACAGCGTCGCCGTCGCCTTGAAGTTGTCGTTCGAGCCGTTGGCCCACGCCAGCAGGAGCGCGGCGACGACGAGGAGAGCGAGGATCATGTGCTCATCGACGTCCGGTGGGACCGAAGCGTTACACCCGCGTCTGCGCCGGGGGCGTCGTGGTAGGACTTCGGGATGCGCTCACTGTCGATCGTCCTCGCCCTGCCCCTGCTGATCGCCTGCGGCGACATCACCGTCACCCCCGGGATCGAGCGGGAGGGCGACGACGTGGGCGAGTGCGAGGACGACGCGGACAACGACGCGGACGGCCTGTTCGATTGCGACGATCCCGACTGCGCCGGCGCGCAG
>CAYQEG010000197.1:0-14596 GCA_964416435.1 uncultured Rickettsiales bacterium | reverse complement strand
GGTGTCGTCGTCGTCGGGCGCGGTGTCGTCGTCGTCGGGCGCGGTGTCGTCGTCGTCCGCCGGCGCCGAGTCGTCGTCGTCCCCGGGCACGCAATCATCGTCGGCGAGGTCGACGAGCCCGTCGCAGTCGTCGTCCAGCCCGTTGGCGCAGGCGTCCGCCTCCAGGGCGCCGGGGTTGATGGTGGCGTCGGTGTCGTCGCAGTCGTCCCCCAGGCAGGCGGTCGACTCGTAGCCGTCGAGGTCGGCGTCGGCGCACGAGGCGTCGGTCTCGGACGTGCGATCGCCGTCGAGCTGGACCGCGACGAACGTCTCCGCCCCGGTCCAGGCGCCGGGGATGCCGAGGGACCACCCGCCGCTCGCGTTGACGGGGACGATCGACAGGAACACGCTCGGCTCGACCTCGCCGGTCGCGTCGATGGCCCCCAGGGAGACGATGACCTGGTTGCTCGGGCAGCCCAGCCCGTCGATGAGCACGACCCCGGTGGGGAACGAGACGGACAGGATCTCCGGCCGCGCCAGCGCCTCGTTGCCCACCGCGGGGTCATCGACGCCGCAGAGCCCCGGAGTCTCGCCGTCGGCGGGTCCGTCGTCCTCGAGGTCGATCGCGAGGCCGCCGTTGTCGTGGAGCGAGTTCCGGGTGACGGCGACGTCGGTGGTCTGTCCGACACCCCCGGCGTCCTGGACGATCCGCACTCCGTCGTCGACGTTGAACGCGATCCGGTTGCTCCGCGCGGAGACGACCCCGTCGCCGATCGAGATGTTCGCGGCCGGATCGTCGGCGCCGATGACGACCACGCCGGCCGCGAGGTTGCCCAGGTCGGACAGGCCCGTGGCGTCGGTCCCGATGGAGTTGTCCCAGAGCTGCCAGTCCGAGACCTCGACGAGCCGGACGCCGTCCCGGCCGTTGCCGCCGATCAGGTTCTCGCGGACCAGGCCGGCCTCGCTCCCCCACCACGTCGGTGCGACGGAGATCGAGACCTCCGACGACACGAAGATCCCCCACCCGCCGTTGCCCATCGCCAGGCCGGCGCCGTCGATGCCGACCTGGTTGGCGACCACCTCGGGCTGCTGGACGTTGCCCTCGATTCGCAGCCCATCGCCGGCGTTGCCGCAGAACAGGTTCGTCTCGCTGTCCGTCGTGTCGCCGATCTCCAGCTGGTCCAGGGAGTCGGCGCGGTCGTTGAGGATGTACAGGCCGTGTCCGCCGTTGCCGAGGGCGAGCGTCGCGGTGCGATCCAGCCCGAACAGGTTGCCCTCGATGTCCGCCTCGTCGGCGTCGGCCGTGTCGAACCGGGCGCCGTCGCCGCCGTTGCCGGAGAAGAGGTTGCTCTCCTCCAGGTCGAGGTCGCATTCGTCGCACAGCAGGCCGTGACCGGCGTTCGGCATCGGCACGACGCCGTCGAGGTCCGTGCCGACGTAGCAGTCCTGCATCAGCCCGCCCTCGCCCCGCCACACGATCCCCGAGCCGGGGGAGTTGCGCACGTCGAGGCCGATCACGGTCACGTCGTCCGCCTCGACCACGAGCAGGCCGTCGCTGATCGACGGGAAGACGCCCAGCAAGCTGCCGTCGACCGCCACCGCGAGCACGCTGTCGAGCCCCTGGGCGATGGGTGAGGTGTTGGCCTGGGCGCCGCACCCGACGCAGTCCAGGCCGTCGATCGTCAGGTCGTCGGCGACGATGCCCGGCAGCGGAGTCGTCGGCGTGATCACGAGCGAGCCGCCCGCCGCGCTGGCGTCGAAGTTGATGGTGTGGGTGCCCGCGGCGACGTTGGCGGTGCCGATCGCCTCGCGCAGCGAGCAATGCGCGACGTCGCAGCTGCCGTCGTCGATGTCGTCCGCCGTGTTGACGGTCCACGTCGCAGCGGCGACCGGGCGAGGAGCCGTTGCCCACGCCACCAGCGACGCGGCCGTCAACACGCGGCAGAGCCAGCCGGCCGAGCGCTGATCGCGTCCGGCCCGGATGAGCACTTGCAACGACATTCTCGCGCGGACCAGCGCCCCTCCTGTCTCGCTTTGTCCCAGGATCGGCATCGGCATCGGCTCAGGCGAGCTCGGCGACTTCCGTCGCGAGGTCACGGGCCTTCTCGAGGTAGCCCAGGCGACGCCACTGGGAGAGGGCCAGCAGGAACGCCCGCCGGGCGCGCTCGGTCTCGCCGCTGCGCGCGGCCAGCCTCGCCCCGAGCGCGGCGAGCCGCGGCACGTCGTCGTCCACGATCCCGCTGCTCCGCAGGGAGACCTCGGCGTCGGCGATCAGGCGATCCCACTCGTCCCAGTCCGCCGCCGCCGCGACCGAGGGCAGGGCGAGCACCTGCAGCACGCCCATGCTCCCCCAGCTGCCGATCCGCTCGAGCCCGACCATCGCCCGCGTCAGCATCCCGCGCGCCTCCTCGAACTCACCCCCGTCGACGCAGGTGACCGCGAGCTTGATCAGCGGCGCCAGGTAGCCGCCGGCGCCCAGGGAGTCGTAGGTTGCCAGGGCCTGCTCGAAGTATCGGCGGGCCTCGGTGTCGTCGCCCCGGGCGCGGGAGATCGCTCCCTGCTGGGTCGCGCACTGGGCGACCGAGTTGCGGGCGCCGAGATCCTCGAACCGGAAGCGCGCCTCCTCGACGTGCTTCGCCGCGACGTCCGTCATGCCCTCCTGCAGGGCGATGAGGGAGAGCTGCAGCGTCATCGCGGCGGAGCCGTGGCGCAGCCCGGTCAGGGTGAACTCCCGCTGGGCTTCCTCGGTGGCCGCGCGGGCCGAGCCGAGCCGCCCCTCCAGGAGCTGGACCATGCCCATGCCGGCTCGGCAGGCGGCGTACAGGGGGTTGTCGACCCGCTCCTGGGCCAGCTCCGTCGCCGCTTCGAGGTGCTGACGGGCGTGGTGCAGGTCGCCTCGCAGGCAAGCGATGCGGCCCAGGAGGTGGCGCGACCAGCCGTCGATGCCCGACCAGCCGGCCGCCTCGGCCTGGACCTGGAGGCGTCCGGCGAGCTCCGCCGCCCGGTCGAGCCGGTGGCGCTCCACCTCGAGGCCCGCCACGAGGACCATGCCTTCGCCCCAGCGCGGATCGTCCCGGTCGATGTCCAGCTCGTCGAGCACGTCCTCACGCGCGCTCACCAGGGCCTCCGCCTCGCGGAAGTCACCCAGGTCCGCGCGCTCGGCGGCGCCGTCGAGGAGCGGCCGGAGCGCCCCCTCCAGGTCCCCCGCGGCGACGAGGTGTCGACCGACCCGCTCGGCGGCGGCCGGACCGCCACGCTCGGTGAGCATGCGCGCGCACGCGCCGTGGAAGCTCCGGTCGCGACCCCGCTCCCGAAGCTGCCGAAGGAGCGACTCTCGGAGCATCCCGTGCGCGAACGCCCAGTGGGCGTCGTCGGGGTTGCCCACGATCCGGGCGAGCCGCTCGGCGAGCAGTCGCTCGAGCAGGTCGGGCGAGGGTTCCACGCCGAGGTTTCGGCAGGCCGCCGTCCACTCGGGGCTGTCCACGCGGTCGCCGAGCACTGCCGCCATGCTCAGCGCGTCGCTGTCGGTCGCCGGCAGGGCCGCGAGCAGGTCCTGGACCCGGTCGGCCCAGACCTGGTGGATGTCGTCGGGGAGCGACCGCTGGTCGTCATCGAGGAGCCGGAAGCCCCGTTCCCCGAGCTCCAGTTGGCCGCGCTGGACCCAGTCGGCGATGAGCTGGATCGCGAACAGGGGGTTGCCCGCGGCGCGCTCCTCCACCCGGACCGCGAGGTCCTCCTCGAGCAGGAGGATCCCCCGGACCAGCTCGCGCCAGTGGCGGCGCTCCAGCGGTCCGACCTGGATCTCGGTGCAGGCCCAGTGGTCCTTGAGCCGGTCGAGCAGGCCGCGCTCCTCCGGCCGGTCGGCGAGCACGTCGTCCCGCACCGTGAGCACCACGACGGCGGGGAGCGGGACCCGGCTGTCGAGGATCTCCCGGGCGAATCGGATCGAGTCGGCCCCCCACTGGACGTCCTCGAGCCAGAGCACCAGCGGTCGGTGCTGACCCAGCCTGGCCAGGGCCCGCCGCGCCCCCGCGCGCCGCTCGGCCGGGGTGGTCGTGCCGAGGGCGACCGCCGCGCCGCGCGAGTCGTTGGCGATCCGGGGGAGGAGGAGCTGCTTGAGCGCCGCGAGCTCGTACGCCTCTTCGACCCCGTGGGCCCTCAGGTGGCGGCGCAGTCGGGCGACCAGGGCCTCCTCGTCGTCCGACCGGCTGACCCGGAACCAGGCCCGGAGCATCTCGATCAACGGGTCGGTGCCGCCCAGCGACAGGTCGTGATCGGCCCGGAGCGCGTTGGCCGCGCCGACCTCGTGGGATCGCTCGGCGAGCCACTGGGCGAGGCGGCTCTTGCCGGCGCCGGCGGGACCGCGCAGCACCACTGCCCGGGGGTGGTTCGACTCAGCGACCTCCAGCAGGGCCTGCCACAGCGCGTTCTGCTCCCGCTCCCGGCCGACCAGCGGGACGGTGCGGAAGCCGAGCAGCCCCAGGCCGACCCCGGGGAGCAGGCGCTGCTTTCGCACCGGCGACGGGCCGCGCCAGGAGCGAGGGACGCGGAGTCGGTCCGTCTCCGGCATCACCCCCCCCATCGGCTGGGTGCGGGCGAGCGGGTCGGCGACGATGAGATCGGGCGCGTCCGAGCGCGGCAGCACCACCGACCACCGCGTACCGACCGCCTCGATGTTCTGCGTCGCGAGCTCGTCCTGGGAGATCCGGCGGAGCTTGTCGCTGGTCGGGTCCTGCAGCTCGAGCAGGCGCCACATGAGGTCGGCGGCCCGGGGGATGCGGAGCGCGGGGTCCTTGCGCAGGCAGCGCCGGATCAGGTCCTCGAACCCGGAGGGCACCGGGCAGGTCGGGTCGAAGGGGGGCGGGCCGTCCTGCAGGTGGCTCGCGCGCAGCCCCTCCAGGTCTCCGCCGACGCCGAACGGCGGGGCGCCCGTGGCGAGGGCCCAGGCGAGGCAGCCGACGCCGTACAGGTCGGTCCAGGGGCCGAAGTCGCGCCACCGGCCGAGCCATTGCTCGGGCGCCATGTAGGCCGGCGTGCCGGCGGTGGTGGCGCGGTCCTTCTGGCCACCCGGCTTGGCGAGCCAGTGGACCAGCCCGAAGTCCGTCAGCTTGATGACCGCGCCCGAGCCGAGGATGTTGCCGGGCGTGATGTCCCGGTGCACCAGCCCCCGCGCGTGCGCGTGCGCCAGGGCATCCAGGAGGCGGATCAGGATGAACCGGATCTCCTGCCAGCTCAGCTGCCCCAGGCGCCGCCGCAGGGAGCCGCCGGTCACCCGCTCCATCACCAGGTAGGGACAGCCGGGTCGGAAGCGCTGGTCCACCCCCTCCAGCCACGGAGGGATCTCCCCGAAGTCGTCGACGTGCACGATGGCGGGGTGGGTCAGGCCGGCGACGGCGCGGATCTCGTTGCGGAAGGCGACGATCCACTCGTGGCGGCGCGTCGCCTCGTCGGTGAGGATCTTGACGGCGACCTCTTCGCCCGTGGAGCGGTGCCGGCCGGCCCACACTTCGGCCATCCCGCCGCGGCCGATGGGCCGGACCAGGTCGAACGCCTCGAGGCGGATCTCCTGGTCCCGTTGGCTCAAGTCCCCATTCGCTCCATGGCGGCCTCCAGGCCGCGAATCGCCAGGCGAACATCGACGGCGTCGACGGCCATTCTACGCGGCGTGGGCCCGCCGTCGGGGGTCTGCTCCGAGAGACGCGCCCGCGCCCGCTCCAGCCCCGCCGCGAGCGCCATGGGACGGCCCCCCGCGGCTCGCGCCGCGGCGAGGTCGAGGTGTCCGCGGACCACGGTGGCGACCGCCTGGGCGGTCCGGTCGCCGACGTCGGCGGCCAGCGCTCCGGCGGCGGCGAGCAGCGTGCCGGCCTCTTCGGCCCGGTCCTGGTCGGCGAGCACGGCCGCGGCCAGGGCGGTGACGTAGGCCTCGACCCTGCGCGCGCCGATGCGGCGGACGAGCGAGCGGGCCTCCGCCAGCTCCTGCTCGGCCGAGCCGAGATCGCCCTTGAGGTGGTGGAGTCGGCCCGCGGTGCCGACGATGGAGGCCTCGGCGAGCAGCTTGCCGAGCTCCTCGACGACCTCCAGCGCGGCGGACAGCAGCTGCTCCGCCTCGTCCAGCGCCCCGTCCTGGCCACCCACCCAGGCGTCCATCCGGGAGATGCCGAGGGACGCGGTGAGGGCCGCTTCGGCCACTCGATCGCCGGACTCCTGGGCAAAGGCGAGGCCCTCGCGCAGCGCGCGCTCGGCTTCCCGGGCGGAGCCGACCGGCAGCGTGGCGCCGAACAGGTGGCTCAGCGCGGCGAAGCCCGGCCCCTCGCCCACGTCGAGTCGGCCGGAGTGGTCGAGGTCGACGACGATGACGCTCCCGGCCATCACCGGCTCCGGGCGGTCCTCCCGGAGCAGCCGGCTCAGCTCGATGGCGGAGCGATAGTGCTCCAGGGCTTCGGGCACCCGACCGAGCAGCTGCAGCGCGGCGCCGAGGCGTCCGTGCGCGTACGCCTGGGCCGGCACGTGCTCGTCGGTCCGGGCGCAGTCCAGCGCGCGCCGGTAGTGCTCCGCCGCCTCCTCGCCCCGCCCCTGGCGGTACCGGAGTCCGCCGAGGCATCGCGACACGAGGCCGACGAGGTCGCCCCGGCCCGACTCGTGGGCCAGGGCCAGCGCGGGCAGCAGGTCGATCTCGGCGCGTGCGAAGTCGCCCCGGAGGCGGCGTGCTTCGCCGCGAGCGCACAGGGTGCGGGCGCGGTGCTCGGCGCCGAGCGAGCCGCTGAGGCGGACCGCCTCGTCGAGCAGCCGCTCGTGGATCTGACGGGGCCCCCGCGCGGTCAGCAGCGGGTCGAGGGCCAGCGTCGCCTCGACGGCCCCGCGGGGGGAGGTGGCCGCGGCGCGCCGCTGAACGGCGAGGAGGTTGTCGTGCTCCAGGGCGAGGCGCCTCAGGGCCTCCGAGGTCGCCCGGGAGGCGATGCCGGCGGCGAGCTGCTCCGCCAGGGCGAGGAAGTACAGCTGGGCCCGGGCCGCCGTCTGCCCCAGGTCGTTCTGGTCCTCGAGACGGACCTCGGCGAAGCTCCGGATCGTCTCGTAGAGGCGGAAGCGGACCTCGCCCAGGTCGGAGACCTCGGTCCGTCGGACGAGGGACTTGAGGACGAGCCCCTCGACCGCCTCGAGCACGCTGGGGGCGTCCGGGAACCGGCCCAGATCGACCACCGCCTCGGCTGCCTCGAGGAAGAACCCGCCGCGGAAGATGCTCAGCTGGGCGAGCGTCGCCTGCTCCCACCGGCTCAGGAGGTCCCAGGACCAGGCCACCGCCCCCTCGAGGGTGGCCTGCCGGGCGACCCGATCCCATCCGGAGGCGCGGAGCACGGCGTCGATGTTCTTGCCGAGTCGCTCGAGGATCCGCGCCGGGGTCAGGGTGGTGACCCGCGCCGCCGCCAGCTCGATGGCCAGCGGGAGGCGATCCAGCATCTCGACGATGTCGGCGATCGCGTTGGCGCCGTCCTCGGTCGGTTCGAACCCCCTGCGTACCGCCTTGGCCCGACGGACGAACAGGTCGATGCCGTCGCTGGGGACCAGGCCGTCGAGCTCGAAGCACCGCTCCTCCCGCACCCGGAGGGCTTCGCGGGAGGTGACGAGGAAGCGCGCCCGAGGCGCGTCGGACAGCCAGCCGGAGACCGCGAAGGCGGCCGGCGCGGCGATCTGTTCGAGGTTGTCGAGCAGCAGCAGCGGATCCCCCGCTTCGGCCAGGGTGCGACCGATCGCCTCCAGGGCGTTCTCCTCGGCCCCCAACTCGAGGTGGAGGGCGGCCGCGACGCCCGCGAGGAGTCCGTCCAGGTCACGCGCTTCGGTCAGATCGCAGAACCAGATTCCGCCCGCCGGGGGGTCGGACTCCAGCATGCGCGCAGCCTGGTGGAGCACGAGCCGGGTCTTGCCGACGCCGCCCGGCCCCAGCACGGTGACCAGGCGGGCGCCCGACTGGAGGTCCTCGTCGAGGTCCGCGAGGTCGTCCTCCCGTCCGACGAAGTCCGACGTCGGCGCCGGCAGGTTGGTCGGGATGGTCTCGGGCAGAGGGTCGGCGGTGGCGTCCGGCTTGCCCTGGACGGCCAGCGGCACGAAGCGATAGCCGCCCCCGTAGACGGTGAAGATGTGCTCCGGCTCGGTCGCCGAGTCCTGGAGCTTGGGTCGCAGCCGCGCGAGCATCTTGTCGACGCTGCGCGATCGGGAGACGGCGCCGAGCTTGTAGCCCCAGACCTCCTTGAGCAGCTCCTCGCGACTGACCGTCCGCCCCGGGTGAGCCGCCAGGTAGCGCAGGAACTCCGACTCTCGGGTGGTGAGCCGCCGGACTTCGCCGTCGCGGGCTCGGGCGACCTGGTGCTCGAGGTCGACGGAGCAATGCCGCAGCTCGAGGACGATCGGCTCGGGCTCGGCGCCCAACAGGCGTCGTACCCGCTCGATGAGTTGCTGGACGACGATGGGGCGGGGGACCACGTCGTCGGCGGTCGGCGCGGCCGAGGACTCGCCCAGGAGCAGGACCTTGCCGCTCCAGCCCTGGTCGCGCCAGCGCTCGAGGTGGCGCCGCACCGGCGCGTCGGCCAGCTTGGGGTCCAGCAGGATCAGCACGGGCGTCAGCGCGCGCTCCCACGCGCGGGCGAACTCCCGCGAGGACCCGGCCGGCTCGACGAGCCAGCCCTCCTCGCGCAGCGACGCAGTCAGCGCTTCGCGAAGGGCGTTGCCGCCTTCGGCGAGGATGATGCGCGGCTTCGGGCTCAACGCACCGCCTCCGCAGGGTCAGCGGATCTGCCGCTCCCCCCGAGCTTCGTCATTCGGCCCGGGTTCCGAGCAGGCGCCCGGCTCGAGGAGCCTGGAAGATCGCCCGCGCCAGGAGCTGGACCTCCGGAGGCATCGGGAGGTTCAGGTCGCCCTGGTCTTCGGGCCAGTCGGGGACGAGGCGGAGTCGCCTCGCTCCATCGGCTCGGGTCAACACCGCGAGGCGCTCGACCCCCTCGGCACGCCAGACGGCGAAGACCTGGTCGTCGGGGTGGAGCCAGCCGGCGACCTGGTCCAGGAACGGCGCCCAGCCGGCGGCGCGGCCGACGGCGTCGGCGTCGTAGATGACCCCCCCGCCGGCCTCGAGCGACCGGGCGGCGGTCACCAGGTCGTGCTGTTCGAGCACCGCGTCGATGGCCTGTCGCTCGACGTTCCGCAGAGGCAGCAGGACGGAGCCGGCGCGAACGGTCCGGTCGTCGGGCACCGGGACCCCGTCGATGGTGTTGCCGTCGTCGTCCTCCACCGCCCACGAGCCGACGACTTCGACCTCCGACAGCGGGTTGATCATCCAGACCCGGCGCGGCCCCAGGTGGGCGGCCGGGTCGACGGTGAAGGTGGCGGCGGCCTCGGGGCCGAACTGGTCCAGCACGTCCGTGAGCAGGCTGAAGACGACGCCCGCGTGGGTTCGCTGGGCGGGGATCTGGGCCCGGTTCTCCGTCGCGTCGAGCCGTACGACGAGGAAGTTGCCGTCCTCGGGGCCGCCCTTGGGGAGGGTGTCGTCCGGGCCGACGACCGCGATGCCGTCCGCCTGCTCGAGCGCGCGGGCGAGCATCTCTCGCTCCCCGAGCACCATGCCGGTGATGATCGCTTCGCCCAGGTACTCGTCCCGTCGGGCGAGCTTCTCCAGGATGTCGCGGTCGCAGTCGATGCCCTCACCGACGAGCCAGGTGAGGAGGCGACCCCAGGGCGCGCCCCGCTCCATGGCCCAGACGTACGAGCCGCGCCAGGTGTTGCCGGGGGGCTCGGCCCGGAGGAAGCCGGCGAGGTGCTCGTAGAGTTCGAGGCGCTGCAGGGTGCCGAGGTCGACCGGGTCGCCCGGCTCTTCGTCACGCATGTGCAGCGGCTGTCCCAGTCGGAGCACGCTCCGGATCGGAGGCGGCGCGGTGGGATCGAGGTCGAACGCGGTGATGTACGCGCGGGCGGCCTCTTCGATGTCGCCCCGTCGCTCCAGGGCCCAGCCGAGGTTGTTGTGCACCTCGACGGAGGCGCCCGGCAGCGCGGTGGCCTGGCGGCCGTGGGAGACGGCGCGGTCCCAGTCTTCCTGGTGGATCGCCACGATGGCGAGTCCGCCGTGGAGGCGTGCGTCCATGGGGGAGGCGGCGATGCCCGACGCGAAGGCGTCCTCCGCGGTCGTCCAGTCCCCCGCCATCAGCGCCTCGGAGGCGCGGTCCAGGAAGGGGTCGCCGAGGCGGGAGTCGACCGTGGTCGCCCCGACCGCCGTGGTGACGTGGGTCTGCTTCTGCGGCGTGGTGCCCGCGCCGTCGCCGGGGCCGTTTCCGTCGGTCTCGTCGCTCATCTGCGCAGGATCGACCACCGGCGCGGGGTTAGCAAGGCCGGCTGTCCGGTGGGATTTCCCCTAAAGGAGCGGAGCGGAACGTCCGATGACATCGCCAGACCGGGGTGGGAGACACGAGGGTGACCAGGATGGCGAGCAACGGCGCATTGGATGCGGGGCTGGACAAGCTGCTCGAGGACCTCGTCCGCGATGGGTGGTTGATGGGCATGAACGCGGGCATGGACCCCGCGCTGGCCCGGATGGACCGCAGCACGGGCGTGTTCAACCGGGAACACTTCTCCCGGCTGATCCAGGTCGCGATCGACGACAGCCGCCGCGGGCGGGAGCGGATCGGCGACGGTCCGGTGCCGGGCAACGTCGCCGTGCTGTCGGTTCGGGTCATCGGATGGGAGGCGCTGGAGCGCGCCGGCGTGACGGACACCGCCGCCAACCGCGTCGCGCGGGTGCTGGAAGGCTGCCTGCGTGCCGATGACGTACTCGGCCGCACGGCCGACGACACCTTCACGTTGCTCCTCCGGGGCTGCCCGATGGAGATGCTCGAGCTGATCGCCCACCGCTGCGTGGCGGTCGTGGCCGAGACCGAGGTCGACATCGGCGGCCACCTCGCGGGCCTCAAGGCGGGGTCCTGCGTCGTCGCCCACAGCAGCCAGGACGGCGAGGGCCTGCTCCAGGCGAGCTACGCGGGGCTGCCCGTCTAGACGGCGGCGCCTCAGCGGGCCTCTACAGCCCGTCACCAGCGAACAGGTAGGCGGCGCCGCTCTGCGGCGCCGTCGTCGCTTCGTAGAAGGTCCCGACGAACAGATCGTCGAACCCGTCGCCGTCGACGTCTCCGCCCGCGACGGCGCCGCCGCTCAGGAGAACCAGACGAGCCACGTGCTCGGCTCGCCCAACCCCATCGGCAGCAACGGGAACTTCGAAGCCGACCCCGAGTTCCTCGACGTGGTGGCCGCCGATGCCGCCGACTGGGACCTGCACGTCGCCGCCACGTCCCCCACGATCGACGCTACCGCGGAGTACCTGTTCGACCCCGACGGCACGGTCGGCAACCTCGGCGCCTACGGCGGCCCGCTGGCCGAGGAGTGGGACCTGGACGCCGACGGCTACTTCGGCTGGTGGCTGCCCGGCCCCTACTCGGCAGCGACGTCGCCCACCCTCGACTGCGACGACAAGGACGCGAGCGTCTTCCCGGGGTCGGGCTGCTGAGCTGCGGATGTGGGTCGGCCCGAGGAGGCCTACAGGTGGTCTTGGAACTTCCGGCGCGGTGGGCCCATGAGCGACGCGCCCCGAATCGTCAGCAACCCGAGCGTCCTCGAGGGCAAGCCCTGCGTCGCGGGGCCCCGGGCCCTCAGGCCCGGTCACAGGACGACCGCGCCTGCCACCGACCCCCCGAAGCCGAGAGTCTGATGGTCGGGGCGAGAGGATTTGAACCTCGTCCGCAGTGCCCGGGCCCTCAGGCCCGGTCACAGGACGACCGCGCCTGCCACCGACCCCCCGAAGCCGAGAGTCTGATGGTCGGCCTTACAGGATGGTTTTAGAACTCCCGGGAGCGGAGGGAACTAGATGCCAAAGTATACTTTCGCTTGATCCTGGTATTCGCGTGTCTATAGTTTCGGCGTGGATGGGCTCGAAATCAGGAACGCTGTAGGTGCTTCGACGGAGGCGATCCGGCCGCTCGTCCCCCCGTACGCCCGCCCAGAGCTCCGCCAGGCGATGTCGGCGCTCCTCGACGCCGGGATTTGGCGAGCCGTAGTCCTCTCCGGTCCGCGCCGCGTAGGGAAGAGCAGGCTCCTCTTCCAGCTCGCAGACGAACTCCGACGGGCCGTCCCCGGCGCGACGGTCGTCTATCACGACTTCACCGTGCCGACCCTGCGAGAGGTCGGCCTCACCGGAGTGGTATCTGCGTTCGAGATCTCGCCTGGCGACGAGCCTCGCTCCTTCTTCTTGTTTGATGAGGTCCATCACGTCCGGGAGTGGGCGGAGCAGTTGACCGACCTCGTGAACCGGCGCTCAGCCAAGGTGGTAGTCGCCGACTCATCCGCGGCCGTGCTCACCCGGGCGAGGGAGTCGCTCGGCACGGGACGCTGGATGCGGATCGACGTTGACCCGCTCTCGTTCGGTCAGTGGCTGGACCTGAGGGGGGTCGAGGCTCGAGTAGCTGTCGACGAATTGCCGCCTGCCGGCCTGGCCGATGCCTGCCGGACCTGGATCCAACTCGGGGGGTTCCCCGAGTACGCCCTGCAGGAGGCTCGCATGGGCTACGTGCACCGGCTCCTAAATGAGGACGTCGTCCTCAAGGCGACTCGGTTCGACGTGGCCCCAATCGCGGGAATCCGACGACCTGACGCCCTGGAGGCGGTCTTGGACAGCCTCCTCCGGCAGTCCGGCAAGGAGTTGTCCTTCAAGGATCTGCCGGGCAAGGAGAGTGAGCCGACCCAGCGCAGCTGGCTGCGTGCGCTGCTGGACAGTGGACTCATCTGGGAACTGCCGCAGGTGGACCGTTCCGAGGGGCGGCGCCTTCGTGGAAAGTCGAAGATCTACTCGGTGGACTCTGCACTCGTCGCGGCGAAGCACCCCGGCGCTCCGCCCCCGCCCTCGAGCCCGTGGCCCTCGATGGTCGAGACCGTCGTTGCGACTGGTCTGAGGCGCAGCGCTCGGCAGACGGGCGCGGAGATCGGCTGGGCGGGCAAGTCCGCCCGGTGGGAGGTCGACTTCGTGCACGTGTTGGACGGTTGCTGTACCGCGATCGAGGTGACCGTGGGTCCGCCGGCGAAGAAGCTCGCACGACTGAAGTCCGCGGTGGACGCGGTTCGCGCCGACCGCGGACTCGTCGTCCACGACAGGTTCGACAGGCCCACCGAAGATCCGGCCACGGGGGCGGTGATCCTCGGAGTCCACGACCTCTTGCTCGCACTCGAGGGACGGCCGGGGGCGAGGTGGACGTGGTAGCTGCTCCCGCCTGGCATGGCGCCCCTGAGTCCCAGGAACTCGAGTACAAGGCGGCCAAGGCGCTGCGAGATGCTTCGGGGATCGCGCGCGCGTGCGTGGCAATGCTGAACGGGGGCGGCGGAGTCGTTGTAGTCGGCGTCGAGGACGGCGGTGTAGTCCAGGGGGTCGATCGTGCCGAGGAGGAGCGGGATCGACTTCAGCAGCTACTCATCGATCGGATCCGGCCGCGCCCTCTCAAGGCGGCGGAGGTACGCGTCATCCCCGTCGGCGCCGTGAACGTCCTCGAGATCGGCTTGCGTCCCGCGCTTGGTGTGCTCTACGCCGACCGCAGCAGCGGGCGCTGGGGATTCTGGTCCCGGTCGGGCTCGACCAGCCGCGCACTCGATTGGGATGAGATCGTGCAGAGGTGGCCGGCCGGGGCAACCTCCTTCGACTTCGCCGCGGAGGCGCCGCGCTGGGACGAGGGCGTCCCCGAGAGGTGGCCCGGATGCTCGGCAGTTCTGGTCCTCCGGAGCTTCCGGGAAGAGGCGCACACCGGCGGCGCCGGCGTTCGCTGCCCCAAGTACCAAGAGCTCAACACCCTGCTGGCTCGGGCTGCGGATGAGCATGGTGGAGGGAGGATCGGATGGCAGGTCCTACGAGGGCATCTGCGGCCCGAAGACCTGCTGAAGGGCACCTGGGACCAGCGCCCGGCCCGGTGGCTCTCTCTTGGCAGGAGGCTCGATCTTCGCTTTGAGGGTGGCGAACACTACCTGGCCCATCGGCAGCCCCCCGCCGCCCCGTGGCGGACGCTCTATCCGTACGCCGTCACCGAGGGCCCCGCGTCGTTCGTGAGGCTGCTCGCCCTACTGGGGGAGGAGTTCTCGCTCGTGGGGGCGCTGCATCTGACGATGGCCCTGTGGACCACCGGAGGCTGGGGACTGGCGCCGGGAGCCCCGGACTCATACGCCTGGCAGTTCGCGTTGCCGGGTCGCGACTGGCCTCCGGCGGCCTCCGACCCCATCGAGGTCGAGACGCGGACCACCTGGGGCGAACTTCGCGCTTCCCGCGATCGCGTTGCCCATCGCCTCGTCTCCGACTTCTACGGCGAGTTCGGTTGGGACGACGAGGCCATCCCGTTCTGGGATGTAGACGACGGTCAGTTCCGATTCTGAAACGAAGAGGCCGCCCGGATCGCTCCGAGCGGCCTCTTCAGATCGTGGTCGGGGCGAGAGGATTTGAACCTCGTCCGCAGTGCCCGGGCCCTCAGGCCCGGTCACAGGACGACCGCGCCTGCCACCGACCCCCCGAAGCCGAGAGTCTGATGGTCGGGGCGAGAGGATTTGAACCTCGTCCGCAGTG
>CAYQEG010000196.1:0-14676 GCA_964416435.1 uncultured Rickettsiales bacterium | reverse complement strand
GCCGCCAAGGAGATGGGCTACACGCCGGACCAGACGCTGTTCGACGTGCTGTTCAACCACGACGGCCTGACGTCCTACGCCTGGCCCGACCCGATCGCCGACGGCCAGCCCAACGACATCGCCGAGGACTACGGCTACTTCATCCACAAGGCGCTGTGGGAGGAGTACCGCCAGTTCGGGATCGGCAACGGACACGACCTCACCGACTTCGACACCTACCACCGCGTCCGCGGCCTGCGCTGGCCGGTGGTCGACGGCCAGGAGACCCAGTGGCGGTTCAGCGAGGGGCACGACCCCTACGTCGGCGAGGGTGAAGGCTTCAACTTCTACGGCAAGGCGCTCAAGGCCATCCCCGAGGGCAAGGGCGGCGAGAAGAAGAAGCACGCGGGCAAGGCGAAGATCTTCCTGCGCCCCTACGCCGAGCCGGCCGAGAGCCCGGACGAGGAGTACGACCTGTGGCTGTGCACCGGCCGCGTGCTGGAGCACTGGCACAGCGGGTCGATGACCAAGCGCGTCTCCGAGCTCGACCGGGCCGTGCCTCACGCGCTGCTCTACATGCACCGTGAGGACGCGAAGGCGCGCGGGCTGAAGCGGGGCGACGTCGCCCTGATGGAGTCCCGCCGCGGCCAGGTGACGGCGCGGGTCGAGACCGAGGGCCGCAACCGCGTGCCCAAGGGCCTCGTGTTCGTGCCCTGGTTCGACGAGAACGTGCTCATCAACAAGCTGACCCTGGACGCCACGTGCCCGATCTCGAAGGAGACGGACTACAAGAAGTGCGCGATCAAGATCAGCCCGGTCACCGCGTAGGGCTGCCCGATGGCGGACGCCTCCTACCGAACTCTTCCTCTTCTCATTGCTCCTCCGTCGGCGTCGTGCGGCGGAGGGGAACACAGGAGCTGAACATGCGCATCCGTAACTTCCACCCCTGGATCTTCGTGATCCTCCTTCCGCTGGTGCTCGGCGCCACGGTCGCGATCGGAGGCGACGAGGAGGTCGATGACGGCCTCGACGTCTGGTACCGGAGCACCGACATCGCCGCGCTCAACGAAGCCCCCCCGACGGCCTACATCGAGGACGACGCGGGCGAGAGCGAGCTGATCGAGCGGGCGTTCCCCGGGGCGCCGCCGCAGATCCCGCACACCACCGAAGGCATGCTCCCGATCCTCGGCGACGAGAACGAGTGCCTGGAGTGCCACCACCCGGACAACACGTCCTCCAAGAAGGACGCGCCGGTGCCGGAGAGCCACTTCCAGGTGCCGGTGCTCGGCGCGGGCGAGGGAGAGAGCCAGGCCGGCATGCTCTGGACCGTCAAGAGCTACAGCAAGGCCGATGACGTCGCGGGCTCCCGCTACAACTGCGTCATGTGCCACACCCCCCAGGCGACCGGCCTGACGCTGATGCCGACCACCTTCGAGACGGTCGTGCTCAGCGAGGTCGAAGCGCCGCCCGTGGAGTCCCCGCCGGCCGACGGGAAGAAGAAGAAGAAGAAGAAGAAGAAGAAGAAGAAGAAGAAGAAGTAGGGGCCTGGAGCGCTGGCCGCTCGTGGGGGGCGGCCAGCGGAAGCGTCGATTGTTCGTAGGGGGAGCCTTCAGGAAGGAGGCAGCCTGATGAGTGCCGACGAAGAGGTGGAGGTCTACAAGCCCCCGCCGTACCAGGCCACCACCTGGGGTCTGCTTGGAAGCGCCGCGATCCTGGTCGTCGTCCTGATGACCGTCCGGCTGGGTCAGAACCCCGACACCCCGCGGCCCGGGGACCTCGCGCCGATGCCCGAAGACGGAGCGCTGGTGTTGATGGACGAGCCCGAGATGGACGACGAGTACTGGCCGTGCTCGGACTGCCACGACGGCGAGCCGACCAACTTCACCGTCCGGGAGATGGACGACGAGCACGACGAGATGCCGTTCGACCACGGGACCACGTGGTGCATGGACTGCCACGACGTCGACGATCGGGACAAGCTCACGCTGGCCGGCGGAACGCTGGTCGACTTCGACGAGACCCACGAGCTGTGTGGCCAGTGCCACGGCAGCAAGATCGGCGACTGGAAGTCCGGCGTGCACGGCAAGCGGCTCGGCCACTGGGTCGGCGACGCCCAGTACAAGCCCTGCGTCAGCTGCCACAACCCCCACTCTCCGGCCTTCGAGGGCCTCGAGCCGAAGCCGCCGCCGCTCCGCCCGGAGCAGATCGTGCTGCCCGGCGCCGTCGCCGAGGCGGAGGAGCCGGCCGAAGAAGCGCCGGCGACCGAGGAGGGAGGCGACCATGAGTGAGCGGAACACCTCCCGTCGCGAGTTCCTGAAGGTCCTCGGATCGGGCGCGGCCTGCGCCACCGCGGCGTCCGCGCCGACGGCGGCCCTCGGCTTCGACCTCGAGTCCTTCTTCCAGAAGCACTTCCGCAAGCTCTCGGACGCCGAGCTGGAGGAGGTGCTCCGCCGCAAGGAGGCCGAGTTCGAGGAGCGCTTCGGTGTGCCCTTCACGGTCGAGGCGACCCCCGCCATCGAGGGCGTGACGTTTGGCTACGGCCTCGACGTCAGCCGCTGCATCGGCTGCCGGCGCTGCGTCTACGCCTGCGTCGACGAGAACAACCAGTCCCGCGACCCCCAGATCCACTGGATCCGCGTGCTGGAGTTCGAGCGCGAGGCGATCATCCGCGGGTTCAACCTCGAAGAGGGCGACCCCTACTACGACCACGAGACGGTGCCCGCGCCCGGCAAGGTCTACCTGCCGACCGCCTGCATGCAGTGCGAAGGCTCGCCCTGCACCAACGTCTGCCCGACGGGCGCCACCTGGCGCAGCCCCGACGGCATCGTGGTGATCGACTACGACTGGTGCATCGGCTGCCGGTACTGCATGGCGGCGTGCCCCTACGGGGCGCGGCACTTCAACTGGACGGAGCCGAGCATCCCGCAGGAGGAGCTCGAGACCGACGTGCACTTCCTGGGCAACCGGCCGCGCCACAAGGGCGTGGTGGAGAAGTGCCACTGGTGCGTGCACCGCACCCGCAAGGGCGAGTTCCCGGCCTGCCACGAGGCCTGCCCGGTGGGGGCGCGCAAGTTCGGCAACCTGCTGGATCCCAACTCGGAGATCCGCCGGGTGATGGCGACCAAGCGCACCTTCGTCCTGAAGTCCGAGCTCGGCACGAACCCCAAGTTCTTCTACTTCCTCGGAGGGGAAGAACGCGGCGGGGACATCGACTACGGCGGCCACGGAGCCGACCACGGCGATGAAGCCGGCGAGCAGGAAGGAGGCCACTGATGTCTGCGGCCAGGAGCTTCCTCAGCTTCACCACCGGCAGCCTCCGCGTCGTGCTGAAGGGCAGCGGCGCCTACTACGCCTGGATCGCCCTGCTCGCGGTCCTCATCCTCGCCGGGGTGTCCGCCTACCTGGGCCAGCTGCAGGACGGGATGATCGTCACGTCTCTGCGAGACCAGCTCTCCTGGGGCTTCTACATCGGGAACTTCGCGTTCCTGGTCGGCGTGGCGGCGGCCGCGGTGGTGCTCGTCATCCCCGCGTACGTCTACTCCTGGAAGCCGGTCAAGGAGGTCGTGCTGCTCGGCGAGCTGATGGCCGTCGCGGCGATCCTGATGTGCATCATGTTCGTCACGGTCGACGTCGGCCGGCCCCACATGGTGTGGCACATGATGCCCATCGTCGGAACGCCGAACTTCCCGTACTCGATGCTGACCTGGGACGTGCTGGTCCTGACGCTCTACTTGATCGTCAACCTGTTCGTCGTCACCTACCTGGTCTTCAAGGCGTACGAGGGCAAGGAGTACAACCGCAGCCTGGTGATGCCGATCGTGTTCCTGTCGATCCCCCTGGCGATCGCGATCCACACGGTCACGGCGTTCCTGTTCGTCGCGCTGCCGGCGCGCCCCTTCTGGAACGGAGCCATCCTGGCGCCGCGCTTCATCGCGAGCGCGTTCACGTCCGGCCCGGCGCTCCTGCTGCTGATCTTCGTGGTCCTGCGCCGGGTGAAGGCGTTCGAGATCCGTGACGAGGCGCTGTTCAAGATCGGTGAGCTGCTCGCCTACGCGATGGCGGTGAACCTCTTCCTGCTCGGGACCGAGGTCTTCAAGGAGTTCTACTACGTGACCCCGCACAGCATTCACGCGGAGTTCCAGTGGTTCGGCCTGGAGGAGCACGGCACGGGGCGGACGTTCGGGTTGGCGACGTGGGCGTGGATGGCGCTCGCGTGCAACGTCTCCGCGTTCGTGATCTTCGTCGTACCGGCGTTGCGGCACCGCATGCCTCTGCTGTTGACGGCGTGCGGGCTGGCGTTCGTGGGGGTCTACATCGAGAAGGGTATGGGGCTGCTCCTGCCCGGCATGACGCCCGACGTGCTCGGCGAAATCTACGAGTACCTGCCCAGCGCCACCGAGGTGATGATCGGCGCGGGGATCTGGGGGACGGGAGCCCTGCTGTACACCTGGATGGTGAAGGTGACGATGGCGATCAACGCCGGTCGATTCCGGGCTGCGCCCCGGTCGTGACCCGGTTCGGCTTGTCTCCCGGTCGATTTTGATCAGAATGCGCGCCATTCGCGTCCGTCCAAAGGACGGGCCGGCGCTGGAGGTTGAAGAGATGAAGATCAGTCTGAAGTTGTTTGTCGTCATCGGCGCCCTCAGCCTCGTCGGCGGCGCCGCGGTGGCCGGGGATCACGAGTACGTCGGCGCTGCGAAGTGCAAGACGTGCCACGGCAAGGAAGAGATCGGCGACCAGTACTCCGTCTGGAAGAAGGGGCCCCACGCCTCCGCGCTGGACTCCCTGGCGACCGACCAGGCGAAGGAGTGGGCGACCGAGGCCGGCGTGGCCGACCCGACGACGGACGAGAAGTGCGTCAAGTGTCACACCACCGCCTACGGCGTCTCGGACGACCTCAAGGGCTCCAAGTTCAGCCACGACGAGGGCGTGACCTGCGAGGCGTGCCACGGCGCGGGCAAGGACTACCGCAAGAAGAAGATCATGGTCGACCACGACGAGTCGGTGGCCAAGGGCATGGTCGAGATGTCCGAGGCGGTCTGCAAGGAGTGCCACAACGAGGACAGCCCGGCCTACCAGGGCTTCGACTACAAGGCCGCGATCAAGAAGATCGCGCACCCCGTCCCCGAGGGGTACGACCCCTTCGCCGAGGACGACGAGGAGTAGGTCCGACCCCCTCGCGCGCGCAGGTAGGTAGACTCCCGATCCGGGCCTTTCAGGCCCTTTCGGAGGTCCCCTGGCAGGCGCCCGTCCCCTGGTCGAGCATCGCCCTCCCCTCATCGACGGCCTGGACGATCTCGTCCTGGTCGGCGTGGGCGGAATGGGGGCCGTGTATCGCGCGGTCGACGAAGAGACGGGCGCGTTGTGCGCCGTCAAGCTGGTCCGGCGACAGCCCGGCGCGACCGGCCCCGCCCGCCGGTTCCGCCGAGAGTTCAGCGCCGTCTCCCGCCTGCGGCACCCCAACATCGTGGCCGTGCACCGCTACGGCATCTGCGACGAGGGCGAGTACATCGTCATGGAGTGGGTGCCCGGCGGTGACCTGTGGCAGGTCGCCGGTCGGCGCGCGCGCAAGGAGGGGGAGCCGCGTCCGCTCCCGCAACAGTGGGTCGCGCCGGTCATCGCCACGTCGGCGCAGGTGTGCGACGCGCTGTCCTACCTGCACGGCTGCCGGATCCTGCACCGGGACCTCAAGCCGGAGAACATCCTCGTCGACTCCGCCGGTCGGGCCCGGTTGGTGGACTTCGGCATCGCCAAGCCGCTCGCCATGGACCCGATCGCCCAGCTGACGGCCGCGGGGGAGACGGTCGGCACGGCCCGGTACATGAGCCCCGAGCAGGCGCGCAGCCTCGACCTGGACGGCCGGGCCGACCTGTACTCACTCGGCGTCATCCTGTTCGAGGTGGTGTCCGGTCGGCCGCCGTTCACGGCCCCCTCGCTCTTCGACCTTCTGATGGCCCACGTCACGGAGCCGGCGCCACGGCTGGCGGACCTGGTGCCCAACCTGCCGCGCAGCCTGTGTGACCTCGTCAACCGGCTGCTGGAGAAGGACCGCTCCGCGCGGCTGCCGGACGCCGGCGCGGTCCGGGACGAGCTCCTGTCCCACCTGGCCCCCGACTGCACGCTGCAGGCGCGCTCGCTGACGCGGCGGGCGGACCCGCGGGACCTCCCGCTGGCGGTGGTGTCGGCCCTCGAGGCGGCCGGTCGCCTCGAAGAGATCATGCGGGACCACCCGATCCCGAAGCGGGGCCAGCTCGGCCCCGAGGGGATGGCGCTGACGCCCGACCCGACGCGGTCGCAGATGGACGCGGTGGAGCCGCCGGGGCGTGAGCCGGCCTGGCAGCTCCGCACGCCGCAGCCCGAAGAGCTGAAGACCCGCCCGTTCCTGGGGCCCGGCGGTTCGGATCCCGCGGCCGCGGTGACGCCCGAGGCGGCGGTGACCGAGGGCGGCGTCGACGAGGCGGGCATGTCCAGCGTGTTCGCCCCGTTGGACGACGACGTGTTCGGCATCAAGGACGTGCCGGAGCTGTTCGCGCCGGCGTTCCGCGGCCGGGACCACCTGCTGACCCAGGCGGTGTCGGGCTTCCAGCTGCAGACCGCGCGGCCGCCGCTGCACTGGTTCAGCGGCCCGTCGGGGAGCGGTCGCACGCGGATGCTGGCCGAGCTCCGGGACATCCTGCGGTTCGAGCTGAACGCGATCGTGCTGCCGGCGCGGGGGCTCGATCCGGCGGTCGGCATGTCGGCCGCGCGGCTGATGTTCGAGGGCGTGCCGCACTACCTGTCGGCGCTCCCGGTCTCGAGGCTGGTGGAGACGCTGGGGGGCGCGCTGTCGTTGGCGCTGGACCTGTGTCCGGGGCTGGAGCCGACCCTGCGGCGGGCGGGGCTGGCGTCGCCGGGCGAGCCGGACCCCGCGTCCCGCCGCGTCCTCTACTACCAGGCGGCCGAGCGGCTGCTGTCGCTGCTCTCGGAGCAGGCCGGCGTCGCGCTGCTGCTCGACGACGCTGAGGCGACCGACCCGGACTCGCTCGATCTGCTCCGCTACCTCGCGACCTCCCCGCCGGACGACTCGCCGCTGCGGGGGCGGCCACGGCTGATGGCGGTGGCTGGCTCGGGCGAGCCGGAGCCGTGGGCGGGCGCCGGGATCGCGATCCCGCCGCTGCTCGGCACGGACATCGCGGTGACGCTCCAGACGGCGCTGGGCTGGAACGTGCCGCCGACCAGGCTGGCACGTCGGGCGGTGATGGAGCGGGTGAACGAGTCCCCGAGGTCGCTGCTGGAGTGGGTCGGCTCCCTGCTCCAGGAGGCGGGGCGAGCGTCGGGCCGGGAGGCGACCGAAGAGGACCTGCTGGCCGTCGCGTCGGGCGACCCGCGGGAGCGGCTGAAGGCGCGGCTGAGCGGTCTGCGGCCGCTCGCGCTGGAGGCGATGGGCGTGCTCGGGCTCGTCAACCGGCCGGTGATCCTCGAGTGGCTGCTCGCGATGGGCAGCTGGGACGAGGAGGAGTTCATCGAGGCGATCAACGAGGTGGTGCGGCGCGGCCTCGCCCAGGAGCGGCCGGCGGGCGGCAGCTGGGGCCTGGAGCTCGTCGAACGCGAGACGGGGGACATCGCCTGGGAGCTGCTGGACGCGAGCGCCCGGCAGGAGGCGGCGCGCCGGTTCGCCGTGATGGTGGTCGAGGACCACTCGGAGCACCCGGCGGCGGCGGACGAACGTCCGGCGCTCGCGGCGCGGGCGTACCTGCGGGCCGACATGCGGGAGGTGGCGTTGCCGCTCATGGCGGCGGCGACCCGCTCGGAGCAGGCGGCGGGCCGCACGGCGACGGGCCTGGCGATGGCGGACCTGTGGGTCGACACGGCGTCGGAGGTCCAGAGCGAGGACCTGCGGGACGCGCTGGAGGCCCGCGTGATGCTGGCCTGCTCGGCGTGCGAGTGGGGCCGGGCGGAGGAAGACCTGGGGCACATGCAGGAGCTGGCGGGCGACGACCAGGGCCAGCTGCTGCGAGTGCTGACGGCGCGCGCGGCGATGTTCGAGCAGTCGCAGAACCACGACGGCGTCGTGGACGCGGTGGAGCAGGCGTTCAGCGTGGCGCTGCAGGTGGACGCTCCCCGGGAGACGTTGTTCCACCTCTCCCACCTGGTGGCGACGGTGGACAAGCGGGCGGGCAACCTCGTGTCGGCGCGCGACCGGTGGTTGGGCATCGCGTCGGAGTCGCGTCGGATCGTGAACCCGTACTGGGAGATGGCGGCCCGATCGGCGGCGGCGTCGACGGATCTTCAGCTCGGTGAGTTCGACGCGGCGGAGCAGGGCTTCGCCAAGGCGCGGCAGCTGGCGGACGACCAGTGCGACGAGCTCGTCGCCCTGGAGGTGCAGCTGGAGGTCGGCCTGCTGTGGAGCCTGCGGGGCGACCGGGAGCGGGCCCACGCGGAGATCCTGAGGGTGGCGGAGGCGGCGAACGAGCTTGGGGCGCTGCGCGTGCTCGGATCGGCGGTCACGATCCTGGGCGAGCTCTGTCGTCGGTTGGACCTCCTGGACGAGTCGGACGAGCACCTGGAGCGGGGAGAGCGGGTCCTGCGCGCGACCGAGCAGCGGGTCACGCTGGCGCGGTGCCTGGCGGAGCGCACGCTCACCGCGCTGGCGAAGTCGGACCTCGACGCGGCGCAGAACCACTCGGCGGGGGCGGGCATGGCCGCGTCCCTGTCGTCGGGGGTGCTGCTCGGGCAGGAGCGGATCCACTGCGCGGTCGGTCGGGTGGCCGAGATGCGCGGCGACCGCGCGGCCCTCGCGGCAGCGCGGCAGCAGACGATTCAGTGCCTGGAGGCGCAGGCGCGCTACCTGGGGCCCGAGCACCTGGGCCGGTGGGTCGCGGTGGCGCCGCGCCTGGAGGTGGTGACGTGGGCGGGCTGGAGCCCCCGCGCGGCGCAGCGCTGAGCGCGTCCGTCGAGCCCGGGCCGGGGGAGTCGCTCGACCGGTTGTCGCTCCGGCGTCGGGTGCTCCAGCGGGCCCGCGGACACCGCAGCGCCACGGATGACCTGCTGGCGGTCTGGCAGGCGGCGAGGGCGCGACCGGACGCTCGCCGGGTGCTGGACCTGGGCTGTGGTCACGGCACGGTCACGCTGCTGCTGAGCGATCTGCTCCCCGAGGCGACGTTCGTCAGCGTCGAGGCCCAGGCGGTCTCGGCGGCCCTGGCGGAGCGGAACATGGCGCTGAACGGTCTCACCGGTCGGGTCGACGTGGTCTGCTCGGACTTCCGAGACCTTCAGGTGTCGCCCGAGTTCGACCTGGTGACGGGCACGCCGCCGTTCATGCCGGTGGGGACGGGGGTGTTGCCGGCCGATCCCCAGCGGGCGGCGGGTCGGTTCGAGCTGCGCGGGGGGATCGAGGACTACGTGGCGACGGGGGCCAGGGCGCTCGCCGAACGAGGCGCGGTCTGCACGCTGATGGACGCGGCGCAGGACGGGCGTTGCCGGGCGGCCTACGAGGCCGCAGGCCTGGCGATCGAGCGGGCGCTGGTGGTGCACCCCGGTCGTGGCAAGGGGCCTCGCTATCGCGGCTACGTCGGCGGCCACGGCTCGGCGGAGGCGGGCGTGGAGTCGCTCCACGTCCGTGACGACGCCGGGGAGATCACAGCTGCCTACGCGGCCCTTCGCCGCTTCGTCGGAGTCGATCGATGAGCCGGACGACGAGCCTGACGGACACGTTCTACAGCCTGACTCCGGAGCGGGTGCTGGACAGCGTCGAGGTGGACGGGCGCCGCTGCACGGGCCGGTTCATCGTGCTCAACAGCTACGAGAACCGGGTCTACCAGTTGGAGTTGGAGGACGACTCGTACGTGGTGGGCAAGTTCTACCGGCCAGGGCGCTGGTCGGAGGACGCGATCCTGGACGAGCACGACTTCGTGTTGGACCTGGAGGAGGCGGAGATCGCGGTGGCGGCGCCGCTGGAGCTGCCGGGGGAGACGACGCTCTCCCAGACGCCGGACGGGATCCGGTTCGCGCTGTTCCCCCGGGTGGGCGGGCGCGCGCCGGAGGAGATGTCCGACATGGAGCTGCGGGAGGCGGGTCGCCTGATCGCGCGGATCCACTCGGTGGGTCGGACGGAGGACGCGGAGCACCGGCTGCGGATGACGCCGTCACGGTGGCTGGGCCACAACGTGCGGACGCTGATCGAGGGCGGCCACCTGCCGGGGGACGTCCGGGCCCGCTACGTGGCGTCGGCGGAGGCGATCGAACGCTGGGCGGAGCCGCTGTGGGCGGACGTGGCGGTGCAGCGGATCCACGGCGACTGCCACATCGGCAACCTGCTCCGCAGCCCCGCCGGCCTGCTGTTCCTGGACTTCGACGACATGGTGGTGGGCCCCGCGGTCCAGGACCTCTGGCTGCTCGCGGGCGGTCGCGACGCCTGGGGCCAGCGCCGGATGGAGCTGCTCCTGGAGGGCTACAACATGATGGCCCGCTTCGACCGCCGGGAGCTGAAGCTGGTCGAAGCGCTCCGGGCGATGCGCATGGTGCACTTCGCCGCCTGGATCGCGCGGCGGTGGGAGGACCCGGCGTTCCCGATCGCCTTCCCCGCGTTCGGGACCCGGACGTGGTGGGAGGCCGAGGCGGCGGCGTTGGCGGAGCAGGTGGGGGTGTTGGGGTAGCCCGACGAGGGGTGGCGACGGTCCTGTGAGCCGGGCCGCTCAGGGGGGCAGCTGTCGAGTTCTGCCTCCGCGCCGGGTGACCCAGAGGCCCGCCAGGACTGCGGCGATGCCCACGAACTGCAGGGCGAGCCCGACCCGCCAGCCCGGTGATGTCCAGCTACACCGGAGCAGCCCTTCCTCGTTCGGCTCCACCCTGAGCCAGGCGCCTTGACCCGGTTGCAGGACTCGACCTCCGGTGCACGACCAGCCGCGGAGCGCGTTCTGGCGAATCGCGAGCGCATCGCGCCCCTGGGCTCGGACGCCCCAGTCCCGAAGGTCTCCCTCGACACCGACGAGGTCGTCGCCCCAACCGACCTGCCCGTACCGGCGGGCCAGGCCCGTTCCCGACTCCTCCGGCGGGCTCTCGAAGCGAAGGGCCAGCTCGATCTTCGTGTTCATGGTCCCGTCGAAGGGGCCCCGACTGAGATGCCGGTTCGAGTCGTTTGTCGCCTGGAGCACCTGGCCGCTGGCGGCGGGCCAGGGGTCGGTGGACGCGGCGTTGGCGGGCAGCCACGCTGGCCGCTGCTGTCCGACCTGCCACGCGGCGGCGATGGCGAGCGCGGCCGACACCGCCAGGACCCGGTTCCGCTTCCGCGGAAGCAGGGGCGAGACCGCCGCGAGCAAGCCCAGCGGTGCGAGGAGGACCACCCACTGAAGCCGCTCCGGCTCGTTGATGGCGCTCATCCCCGGGATCCAGCCGAGCAGCCCCCAGGGCATCGACCCCCGGCCGGCGGTCCATCCGACCAGCAGGCTGGCGACGAGGGCGAAGCCGAGGGCGGGCAGCCGCCAGAGCCAGACGGCGAGCCCCACCACCAGGAGAGGCCAGAGCCAGGCGTGCTCGAACCAGAGCACGTCCTCGAGTCGCCCCGCTCCGCCCTGCGCAAGCAGCGTGAGGTCGAGCACCTCGTTGCTGTGTCGAAGACCGGACGTCTGCTCGAGCCGCCCGCTCGAGGCGGTGGTGACGAGCGCGGAGGTCAGCCGCGCGCCGGTGACGGCGAAGAGCCCGGTGAAGACGCCCGCTCCCAGGGTCGCGGCCTGGCGGAGGGAGCCGCGGCCCAGCCACAGGCCCCAGCCGATCAGGAGCCCTCCCGCGACCGTCAGCGGGATCAGGGCGGCGGGGGCAGGAACGACGATCGGCACGCTGAACACGGCGAGGAGCGCCAGCGGCAGCCACCGCGGCAGAGGTGCGCTCCACAGAACCAGGAGCAGGAGGAGGATCCCGAAGACGGTCGCGTAGTGCCCGCCGCCGAGGGAGCAGAGCGCGATGGCGGCGCCGCAACACGCGCCGAGGAGCCCGGTCTCGATCGGCCGATGGCGCCGTGATTCGCGCAGTCCGTCCACCGCGGAGGCGAGGAGCAGCGGCCACCACGCGACCCCCAGCACCATGAGGTGGCCGGAACCGATTCGTGCCGAGACTTCGAAGCTGCCTGCGGCGAGCAGACCCGAGGCTGCCGCCAGAGGCCAAGGTACGCGTGCGAGCGCGCCCAGCCAGGCAAGTCCCACGAAGAGCGCGACCCAGCTGCTGAGCATGAGCGCCCGCATGCCGGTGGCCGGGCCTCGTCGCGCCCCCAGGAGGAATGCGGGGTGCATGACGAACGCTTCGGGATTCGCGAGCAGCGGAGAGCCGCCGCCGGCGTAGGGATCCCAGTGTGGTGCCGCCGCCCGCCGGGCGTACACCGAGCCGACGGCGGCCATCTCCCACTGACGATCCCAATCCGAGCCGGCGGCGAAGCTGACCCCCGTCTCATCGTCGACGCCGGGGATCCTGGGGACGAACGGGCCGACGACAAGAGCCGCGAGCACGACGGCAAGAGCGAGCGGACCGAGGCCTCCCCAACGCGGGGCGTTGCGGGAGGCCGGCGGAGGTTCTGCGGTCGGAGGAGCGGGTCGGATCAACCGATTGTACGAGGAGACCGCTGTCCGCTGGAGGCCGGGAGGGGCGACGAGCCCCACCCGGGTCCTCGATGGCTCTAGACTGCGGCGGTGGGGAGGACCGTCGGTCTACTGGTCTGGCTGCTTGCCGTCGTCCCGGGGACGGCGTGGTCTGCGAGCTACTGCGTCGACGCCAACGTCGGGACTCCGGCGGAGCGGAGCGACTGGGGCTCCTGGTGTGACCCCGACGCCGTCCCCTGCATCGACGATGTGCGATTTCCGACCCTCGCCGCCGCTGTCGCCGCCAGGGACCTGTCGGGGGTAGATGGTCAGCTGTGCCTCGGCACGTTCCCCGAGCACACCGAGACGCTCTCTGTGGACGGGACGACCCAGGGGGTGGGGCTGCACATCTTCACGGGCCCGGGCGCGAACTGGTGTCCCGACCCGGCCTCCTCCGCGACCGATCCCATGGTCACCTACACCGGGGCGGGGACGCCCGGTGAGTTCGTCACCCTCACCATCGACGTCGACTTGACGGGTTGCGCAGCCGGCCCTCGGCCGCTCCTGGATGTAGACGCGGCGACGGGGCAGCTCGCGGGGACCCGGGTGGTGGGCGGCCTCGGTCCACTCATGACCGTGACGGGGACCGGACTGTTCCACATCGCGGACATCGAGCGGACCTTGATCGAGGGGGTCGAGGGTGCGGTCCTGGTGACCGACGGCTCGCTCGAGATGCATGACACCGAGATCGCAGGCTGTGTGCAGACCGGCGCCGGGCCGCTGCTCGACATCGAGGGAGACCTCGCCCTCTTCCAGAATTCTGCGCTGTTCGGGAACGTCGCGCTCGGAGGTGGGGGCCTCATCCAGACGACCACCGAGATCAAGGCGAACGCCCTGCTGATCGCCGGGAATGTCTCGGATGGGCCGCTCGTCTCCTCCGTGTCCGACGGCGTCCCGCAGCCGCGTAGACTGGCCCTGGGAACGACGATCTTCGCGCGGAACGAGATGGTCTCCGGGGGATCGCCGTTGCCGCCGCTCGGCTGGACGCGCCCGGTCTGGACCCCCTCGGGCTCCAGCACCTGCCTCCCCCTTGGGGCCGGGTCGCTCGACTACCTGTCCCGCTCCCCGGCCTCGGTCGTCGGGGCGAGCCCGGGGGATGCGGCGCTCGTCCTGGTGGACGCGTCGACAGAGGACTTCGTGCTGACGGTGAACAAGTCGTTCGTCGTCGACAACGCCCAGTCGTCGTCCGGCGCGGTGGTTCGAGTCGTCGGTGACATCTCCGACGCCTGGGTCGCGTTCACGAACACGACAGTGGACGCGACGCCGAGCCCCCTGGTCGACTTCTCAGCGGCGAATGGGTCCGGCGGCGGATTCTCGTCGGCGAGGAACCTCTACCTGGGCTCTCCCAGCGTCGACCTGGGGACGGCGTGGGACACGAGCGAGATCGTCATGGACCAGGTCGAGGATGGCGTCTCGGACTGGCTCGCCCAGTTCGTTGGCACGGGGACCATCCTCGGGCCTACGGTTCCGCCGCTGGACTTCACGGGTCCCTTTGCGCCCTTCTCCAACCTGGCCGATTGGACCGCCCGCGCGGCGCTGATGTGCGGGGGTACGGGCGGGGGGCCCCAGTGCGCGCTGGACGCGGCGTCGGACTTCGTCCTGGACCCGGGCCTGGCGTTGGACCACGGGCTCCCCTGGGCCTGGTCCAGCACCAAGATGCTCGCCGCTGCCTACGGCGATCCGCTCAACCTCCCGGGTGCGAACGGGGGTTCCTGCGCGGCCGACTGGATCGCTCGAGACGGCGAGGACCTCGGCGGTGGGCCGGGCGACGCCGATGGCTTCTCCGACCTGGTCGATTGCGACAACGGCCAGGTCTCGGTGCAGCCGTCGCTACCGGTGTTGGACGGCTTCGAAGCCGGTCCCTGTGACCTGTCGCCCGACGACTGCTACCTGTGCCCCGAAGAGCTGGGATACGCCTCACCGGAGCCGGGAGACGACGACGACAGCGCGATCGACGATGACGACTCGGGTTCGGACGACGACGACTCCGGGGCGGACGACGACGACTCCGCTGCGGACGACGACGACTCGGGAGCGGACGACGACGACTCCGCCGCCGACGACGACGACGCCCCGGCCGACGACGACGGGC
>CAYQEG010000195.1:0-14682 GCA_964416435.1 uncultured Rickettsiales bacterium | reverse complement strand
ATGCGGGCCATCGTGACCGACGAGCGACGCCGGGATCGGGCTCGTGGACCGACGGGGTGTGGGCTGCAGGTGGGTGATGGGTCGTTTAGATTCCGTGGATGCGTGCTCTCGTCCTGACCGAATCCGGCCCCCGGGCCGTCGCTGACCACCCCGCGCCCAGCCGAGCGGGGGAGGCCTTGATCCGGCTGAGCGTGGGCGGGATCTGCGCCACCGACCTGGAGCTCTGCAAGGGCTACATGGGCTACTCCGGCGTGCTCGGACACGAGTGGGTGGGGCTGGTGGAGTCGGGACCGAGCCCCTGGTGGCATGGCGCCCGGGTGGTCGGAGACATCAACTGTCCTTGCGGTGACTGCGCGACCTGCCGCGCCGGGCGACCGACCCACTGCCCCAGCCGCACGGTGTTCGGCATCCAGGCTCGGGGAGGCGCGTTCGCGGAGCGCTTCTCGCTGCCGATCACCAACCTGCATCGCGTGCCGGAGGGGGTGTCGGACGAGGCCGCCGTCTTCACCGAGCCGCTGGCCGCCGCCTGCGAGATCCTCCAGCAGGTCCACGTCAGGCCGAGCGACCGGGTCGCGGTCCTGGGCGTCGGCCGACTCGGCCAGCTGGTCGCCCGGGTGCTGGCCTTGACCGGGGCCCACGTCTTCGGGATCAGCCGCAACCCCGACCGGCTCGAGCTGCTGCCCCCCGGCGTCGAGCCGCTGCTGTCCGACGACCGGGAGCAGGCGGCCGGCTGCGACGTGGTGGTCGACTGCACCGGATCGGCCGAGGGGCTGGCGCAGGCGACGGCGCTGGCGCGACCGCGCGGCACCGTCGTGATGAAGACCACCGTGCACGACCCGGGCGCGCTCAGTCCGGTGCCCTGGGTCATCGACGAGGTGACGTTGGTCGGCTCCCGCTGCGGCCCCTTCGAGCCGGCGCTGCGGCTGCTCGAGTCGGGCGCCGTCGACCCGACCCCGCTGATCACCCACCACTTCGGGCTCGAAGAAGGCGTGGAAGCGCTGGAGGTGGCGGGCTCACGAGACTCGGTCAAGGTGCTGCTGGAGCCCTGATTCGCGACGCCGGGTCGCCGCAAGACACTGCGCCCCCGGTCTTGCTCGCCGACGGCCCCTGGTAGCCTGCGTCGCGGACCCCGGGGAGGCGCGTGCGCGACGTCCTGGCCATCTTCGCGATCGCGTCGGCGCTGGGCTGTAGCCCGACCGCCTCCCCACTCTCGGTGCCCGACACGGAGGTCGCCGACCGCGCCCTGGCCATCGTCGCCGACCCGCTGCTCGGCTCCGAGGCGGCCCAGCTCAACGGGGACGCCGAGGACGACGACTTCGGCTTCGCGGTGGCGTCAGCCGGCGACGTGAACGGCGACGGATACGGCGACCTGGTCGTGGGGGCCCGCCTCGAGGACGCCAACGGGGTCGACTCCGGGGCCGCTTACCTCTTCCTCGGCTCACCCTCCGGCCTCGGGTCCGGAAGCGCCGCCGCGGGCGCGGACGCGATCATCGCTGGGGACGCCGCCGCCGACTCGTTCGGACACAAGGTCGCCGGGGTCGGTGACGTCGACGGGGACGGCTACGGCGATGTCCTGGTGGGCGCCGTGCTCGCCGGCGCGGACGACGCTGGAGCGGTCTACCTCTTCCTCGGCTCCGCCACGGGGCTGACCGGCGGGGTCGCCGGCGCGGTCGCGGACGCGGTGCTCACCGGGGACAGCGCCGGGGACCGGTTCGGCCGCTCGATCAGCGCCGCGGGAGACGTCGACGGCGACGGCTACGCCGACCTCGTGGTGAGCGCCGACTTCGACGACGACGGCGGGGACAATGCAGGCGCGGTCTTCGTCTTCGAGGGGACCGCCTCCGGAGTGCCGAGCGGCGCCGCCTCGACCGTCGCCGCGACGGTGCTGGTGGGCGACGCCGACGACGACCAGCTGGGCAACTCGGTCTCCGGCGCCGGGGACGTCGATGGCGACGGCTTCGGGGACATCCTGGTCGGCGCGCGGGGCGACGACGGCAACGGCGCCGACTGCGGCGGAGCGTTCGTCTTCATGGGCTCCGCGACCGGCGTGCCGAGCGGCGCCGCGTCCGCCGTCGCCGCGGCGAACTTCCAGGGGGCCGACGCCGGCGACCGGCTGGGGGAGTCGGTCTCCCGCGCGGGCGACGTCAACGGGGACGGCTACGCCGACATCGTGATCTCGGCCTTCCTGGACGATGACAACGGCGACGGCTCGGGCGCCGCCTTCGTCTTCCACGGCTCGTCCTCCGGCATCCCCGGCGCTGAGAACGTGAGCGACGGCGCGGACGCCACGCTGTTCGGCGACGGACTGAACGACTTCTTCGGCGTCTGGGTCAGCTCGGCCGGCGACCTCAACGGCGACGGCTATGGCGACATCGCCGTCGGCGCCTATTACGACGAGATCGCGGGCCCCCAGTCCGGCACCGCCTACGCCTTCCTCGGCTCGTCCAACGGCGTCGCCTCCGGCACCGCGTTCAGCGTCGCGGCGGCCGTGCTCACCGGCGAAGACTCCGGAGACGAGGCCGGGATGGCGGTCTCCTCGGCCGGAGACATCGACGGCGACGGCTTCGGCGACCTCGTCGTCGGCGCCCACAACGACGACGACGGTGCCGACGACGCCGGCTCTATCCGGCTGTTCCTCGGCTCCGGGGCTGGCCTCGCCAGCGGCGACGCGGGCGACGTCGCGGCGGCGGAGCTCCACGGGGACGATCTGCAGGACAACCTTGGAGACGCGGTCGCCGCCGCAGGGGATCTCAACGGCGACGGCTACGACGACCTCGTCGTGGGCGTCCCCCAGGACGACCCCAACGGCGCCGAGTCGGGAGCCGCCTTCGTCTTCCACGGCTCCGCCGCCGGGGGTACGCAGTCCGGCCCGGCGAGCGGCGCAGCGGTCTCCGTCATCAACGGCGACGAGGCCGGCGTCCGGTTCGGAGCGTCGGTCGCCGGCGCCGGAGACGTCAACGGCGACGGCTTCGCCGACCTCCTCATCGGAGCCCCGGCCCCCGGGGGCCCTGCCCTGGGGGCTGCCTACGTGCTCCTGGGCTCCGCCGCGGGGGTCCCCTCGGGCGACGCGAGCAGCGCGGCGGCCACCGTCCTGGAGGGCGACGCGGCCGGGGACCTGTTCGGCACCTCGGTCAGCTCCGCGGGCGACCTCGACGGCGACGGCTTCGACGACGTCGTCGTGGGCGCGAGCAACGACTCCCGCACCCTTCCCAACGCCGGGGCGGCGTTCGTCTTCACCGGGTCCGCGGTCGGGCTCACCGGCGGCGACGCGAGCGACGTCGCCGCGGCGGTCATCGAGGGCGCCTCCCAGGACGACAGCTTCGGCGACCGGGTCGCTCGGGCCGGGGACGTCGACGGCGACGGGTACGCCGACCTCCTGGTCGGCGCGAACCAGGCGGACATCAACGGCGGCTCTTCGGGCGCGGTGTACGTCTTCGCCGGCTCCCCCTCGGGTCTACCCTCGGGCGCGGCGGACAGCCTGGCCGCGGCGACCCTGTTCGGGGAGAGCTCCGGCGACCGGTTCGGCATGGCGGCCGGCCCGGCCGGCGACGTGGACGGTGACGGCTACGACGACATCGTGGCAGGGGCCCGGGAGGCGGACGACAACGGCAACAGCTCCGGCTCGGCCTACGTCTTCCTCGGCTCCGGGGCCGGCCTGGTCGGCGGCAGCGCCGAATCGGTGGCCGCGACGATCCTGCAGGGGGATGCCGCGTTCGACCTGTTCGGCGACGCGGTCGCGGGCGCCGGCGACGTCGACGGGGATGGCTTCGCCGACATCGCCGTGAACGGGCGCGAATCGATCTACTTGTTCCTCGGCTCGTCGACCGGCCCCACCTCGGGGATCGCGAGCGACGTGGCGAACACGCTGATCGAGGGCTCCGGCAACATCCAACTCGGGAAGGTGATCGCGTCGGCCGGAGACGTCGACGGGGACGGCTTCTCCGACGTCGCCGTCAGCGCGCCCGCGGCCGACGACAACGGGAGCAACACCGGCACCGTGTACCTCGTCCACGGCAACGGGGGGGACGGCACCGACTCCGGCTGGCGGCCCGCGCCCCGGGCACTGCAGCCCTCCACGACGACCCCGATCAGCCCCGGGCTTCGCTCGACGTCCACCGACTCGTTCGACGTCGCCGCCCTGGGCCGATCGCCGTTCGGCCGCACCGGGGTCCGACTGCAGGTCGAGGTCGAACCCCTCGGCACGCCGTTCGACGGCGACGCCCCCCTCACCGCCGCGGCCTGGACGGACAGCGGGCTGGCGGGCACCGACCTGCAGCAGGCGGTCACCACGCTTCTACCCGAGACACCCCATCACTGGCGCGCCCGCGTCCTGTTCGACCCCGCCCACGGCGCGCCGCAGGGCTGGTCCCGGTGGCTGGTGGGGGGCCACTCCGGCTCTCCCCAGGGCGCCCACGTAGTGACCGGCTGCAGCGGAGACAACGACGGCGACGGCAGCTGCGACTCCTGGGACCCCGACATCGACAACGACGGCGACCCCAACGCAACGGACTGCGACGACGAAGACGCCACCATCTACACGGCCGCCCCCGAGACCCCGGACGACGGGGTCGACCAGGACTGCAACGGAACCGACACCGTCACCTGCCAGCTCGACCTGGACGGTGACGGAGCGGCTGGCCCGACCACAGACACCGACGACGACGGTGACTGCGACGACCCGGGGCAGGACGACGTCGAGACGGACTGCGACGACGATGACCCCCTCGCCTTCCCCGGCAACCCGGAGGCCTGCGACGCGACCGCCACCGCCTCCGACGGGGCGGCCGCCGCCGAGTTCGCCACCGCCGCCGACGGCGGCCCGACGGGCGCCGCCGCCGGGGACGACGACACCGCCGACGACGACTGCGACGACGACGACGACACCGTCTTCCCGGACGCCGCCGAGGCGTGCGACACGATCGACTCCGACTGCGACGGCTCCCTCGTCGACGGGGCTGACGACACCGACGGAGACGGCGACCCCGACTGCGTCGACGACGACGACGACGGAGACGGCGTGCTCGACGCGGCCGACGCCGCGCCCCTCGACCCGCTGAGCTGCGCGGATTCCGACTCCGACGGCTGTGACGACTGCGCCCTCGGCGGCGGCCCCGCCCCCGCCGGGGATGGTCTCGACACCGACAGCGACGGCATCTGTGACCTCGGAGACTCCGACGACGACGGAGACGGGGTCGACGACGCGACCGACACGGCGCCCACCGACCACCTGGTCTGCGCCGACTCCGACAGCGACGGCTGTGATGACTGCGCCCTCGGCGCCGGGTTCGCCCCCGCCGCCGACGGCCTGGACACCGACGGCGACGGCCTGTGCGACGCAGGGGACGAGGACGACGACGGGGACGGCGTCGACGACACGCTCGACCCGGCCCCGAACAACCCCTGGGTCTGCGCCGACTCCGACAGCGACCTCTGCGACGACTGCTCCGGCGGCGACGGCCTCGACCCGGACGACGACGGAGACGACTTCGACGGCGACGGCCGCTGCGACCTCGGCGACCCGGACGACGACAACGACGGCGTCAGCGACGCCGCGGACAGCGCACCGCTCGACCCCGATGAGTGCGAGGACGCCGACAACGACGGGTGCGACGACTGCGCCGTCGGCCGCGACGACCTGGGGCCGCAGCCCGACTCGGACACCAGCGACGACGGCCCCGACCTGGACGGCGACGGCCTGTGCGACGACGGGGACCCGGACGCCGACGGCGACAGCCACCCCGCCGATGGGCCGGAGCCGGACTGCGACGACCTCGACCCCGACGTCTACCCGGGGGCAGCAGACGACGCCTGCGACGAAGTCGACGCCGACTGCGACGGCGACACCCAGCCGGCGATGCGGCTGGACAACGACGGCGACACCTTCACGCCATGCGACGGGGACTGCGACGACGACGACCCGGACGTCAGCCCCGATGCGCTGGAGGAGTGCGACGAGCCCGACCACGTCGACCAGGACTGCGACCCGGCGACCGACGAGCTGATCGACGCCGACGGCGATGGCTACAGCCTCTGCGACGGCGACTGCGACGACGGCAACGCCCAGCTGGTCGACTGCGACGGTGACGACGACGACTCGGCCGACGCGCCGCCCGCCGCCCCCGGCTGCGCCTGCTCCCAGGCGGCGGGCGCCTGGCCGCCTGCGGCGCTGTTGCTCCTGCTGGTCGTCGGCGGCAGGCGTCGAACAACCCCCCGATGACGGCGCGCATGCTGCATCATGTGCGCTTGGGAGGGAGTCCCGTGACGACTTCGAAGCTCAACCAGTTCCTGGTCCTCGTTCTCGCTCTCGGCCTCGTGGCCTGCGGCCCGATGGGGCGCCGCGGCGGCGGAGGGGGCGGTGGCGACGACGACGACAGCGCCAACCCGGGTGACGACGACGACGACGACGCCACGGACGACGACGACGCGGGCGAGGAGTGCGACCAGGAGGGCGAGACGCGGTGCTCCGGCCTGGACTTCCTGATCTGCAGCGGCGGCAGCTGGGAGGTCGTCGAGACCTGCTCGGCCCCGACCCCGATCTGCCACGACGACCTGGGCTGCCTGGCGTGTGACCCCGGCAGCGAGTACTGCGACGACAACATCGTCCTGGAGTGCCAGGAGGACGGCATGACCACCGACGTCGTCGAGGAGTGCGACGACGACGAGGCCTGCGTCGGGGGCGAGTGCTACGGCGCGTGCGAGACCGCCGAGGCGCAGCTGAGCTACCTGGGCTGCCACTTCATGGCCGTCAGCACCGTCAACATGTGGCTCACCCCCGGCTTCGAGAACGACTTCGGCGTCGTCATCGGCAACCCCGACACCGTGCCCGCGGAGGTGACCGTCAAGCGCGGCGCGTCCGTCATCACGACGACGGTGGTGCCCGCCGGCTCCACCCAGGCGATCGAGCTGCCCTACGACAGCAACCTGATGATGACCTTCCTGACGTCCACGACGGTGCCCGACGGCGCCTACGAGATCGAGACGTCCGTGCCCGTCGCCGCGTACCAGTACAACCCGCTGCACTACATCAGCACCGGCGGCTCCAACTCGTACACCAACGACGCGTCGCTGCTCCTCCCCGAGCACGTGCTCACCGGCAGCTACATGGTCGGCACCTTCCCCGCCTGGGGGAGCGACTTCACGTTCGAGTGGGCCCCGTCGTTCGCCGCCATCGTCGGCACGGTCGACGGCACCGAGGTGACGTTCACCTCGTCGACCAACACCGCGGGCGGCACGCCCCCGGCCCTCGGCCCCGGCAACTCGACGACGTTCACGCTCAACCGCGGCGACGTCGCCCAGGTGGTCAGCTACCAGCCCGGCCAGACCGGCAGCAGTCATTGCGCGTCCAACGGCTGGCCCTCCAGCGGCGCCTGCTGGGCGCTCGACGCCGACCTGACCGGCTCGGTGGTGACGTCCAACCAGCCCATCGCCGTCTACGCGGGGCACGCCTGCACCTACATGCCGTACAACCAGTTCGCCTGCGACCACCTCGAGGAGGCGATGCTCCCGACTGAGACGTGGGGCACGCAGATCGCGATGAGCGCCGTCTCGCTGCCCTCGGGCACCGGCGTCGGCGCGTCGGTCTACCGGGTGATGGCGCTGCTGGACAGCACGACGGTCGACTTCGACCCGGCCGTCGCCTCGCCGACGACGCTGAGCGCCGGCCAGTACATGGAGTTCACGACCGACCAGGACTTCATCGTCAACGCGAGCAGCCGCGTCTACGTCTGGCAGGGCATCCACGGCAGCGAGGCCAACGGCAGCCAGACCGACGGCGACCCCGCGATGGGCTCGGGCATCCCCCAGATCCAGTGGCGCGAGCGCTACGACTTCCTGGTGCCGGACTCCTACGAGGGCAACTTCGTCAACGTCGTCGCCCCCACCGGCACCGGCGTCGAGCTGGACGGCTCGCCGGTCTCGGGTTGGTACCCGATCGGCAGCTCGGCCGACTTCTCGGTCGCCCGCGTGGCGCTGGCCCCCGGCTCCCACCAGATCGAGTCGCCCAGCGGCGTCGGCTTCTCCATCACCGCGTACGGCTACGCCGACTTCACGAGCTACCTGTACCCGGGGGGCATGAACCTGACCCGGTGAGTATCCTCCGTCGATGCAAATCGACCTGACCGGCAAGACCGTCCTCGTCACCGGCTGCACCGGCCTCATCGGCCGCGCGATCTGCCAGCGCTTCGCCGGCGCCGGCGCGAAGCTCGTCTGCACCTACTTCAGCGACCACGAGGGGGCCGAGAGCCTCGCCGCCGAGCTGTCGGAGATCGGCCCCGCGCCGACGATGCTGCAGGTCAACTTCGGATACGACGAGGAGATCGACCGGCTGCGCGAGGCCCTCGCGGACGTCCCGTCGGTCGACATCTTCATCTGGGGCGCCGCCAGCGGCGTCATGCGGTACGCGCTGCAGATGAAGGACAAGCACTGGCGCTGGAGCCTGGACGTCAACGCCAAGACCTTCCTGACGCTGACCCAGCTGCTGACCGTGCCGGCCAAGGGCAAGGACGCCCCCCTGATGGGCGACGGCGGCCGGATCGTGGCGCTGTCGTCCCTCGGCGCGACCCGAGCGATCCCGATGTACGCAGCCGTCGGCGCGAGCAAGGCCGCGATGGAGGCGCTGGCGCGCACCCTCTCCCTGGAGCTGGGGCGCTCCGGCATCACCGTCAACGTCGTCAGCCCCGGCGTCGTGCTGACCCGGGCGCTGGACCACTTCCCTAACAAGGACCAGCTGGTCGAGATCGCGGTCGCCAAGACCCCGATGGGGCGGCTGGTGGAGCCGGTGGACGTCGGCGGCGTGGTGCTGTTCCTGTGCAGCGACGACGCGTCGATGATCAGCGGCCAGACGATCCACGTGGACGGCGGCTACAGCGTCGTCGCGTAGCCGCTCGGGTGGCCCGATGGCCTAAGCTGCCCCGGTGAGCAACCAAGGCCCCTGGTACATCCTGTACGACAGCGAGGACAAGCGTCGTCGCTGGAGCCGGGACAAGCTGCGACGCAAGATCAAGGAGCGCGACGTCGCCGGCGACGAGCTGGTCCGGCTCGAAGAGGAGCCGGAGGAGGCGCTCCGCCCCCTGTTCACCGAGGCGTTGTTCCAGCAGGTCCACAAGGTCGGCCCGGAGCAGGCCGAGCTGATCGCCCACGCCAACCACGCCCGCGGCTTCATGGTCCACGCCGTCTGCTTCGCGGCGGTGCTGACGTTCCTGGGCTGGCCCTGGTGGGCGGTGTTCTGGGGCCTGGGGCTGTTCGGCCACTTCACGCAGACCGTCCCCCACTTCTCGGCCCTCAAGCGAGACGCCCAGGGCAAGAACGCGCTGTTCGGGCTGCCCGTGGAGTCCCTGCCCGCCCCCGCCGCGGCCGCCCCGGTCACGACGGCGGCCGACTCGACGCAGACGCCGGAGCAGCCGGCCCCCGCCCCCCACGACGACCCCATCGAGGCGGAGGCGCTGCGCGAGTGGAAGCGGCTCGAGTCCGTGCTCCAGCGGGCCGACGAGCGCACCCGGGCGACCATCGAGCACGCGAAGGCGTCGCTGGACGGCCTGCTCGCGCGCCGCCGGGAGCTCGCCGAGCACCTGGACGGGGAGGACGACTCGGACCTGGAGCGGGAGCGGGGGGAGCTGGAGGAGGACCTCGCGGTCGAGGGGCTGGACGCCCGCACCCGGGAGGCGCTGCAAGGCTCGCTGGAGGCGCTGGACAGCCGCCGCGCCGCCGCCCAGACCGCCCGCGGCGCCGCCGGACGGGCCCGCGCCCGGGCCCGGGCCTTCGTGCACCAGCTCAAGTCGCTGCGGCTCTACCTCGTCAGCCACGACGCCGCGGACGCCGGCTCGGACGACGACCTCGGCAAGATGGTCGACGGCCTGCAGGAGCAGACGAAGGCGGTCGCCGAGCTCGAGGAGGCGATGATCGAGGCGAAGGCCGCGCCGACCGCCGCCGCCAAGGCCCGGGGGCGGGCGTAGACCGCTACTCGGCGACCCCCAGGGCGCGCTCCCACACGAACGGCTGCCGGGGCGCCGGGTCGGGCCACAGGCGGTCCATGGTGGCGGCGTCGTAGAGCACCCCGCCCTTGATCACGAGGCGCACGTTGTCGCTGTCGGTGATGTCGGCCAGCGGGTCGCCGTCGACGAGCACCAGGTCGGCGAGCTTGCCGGCCTCCACCGAGCCGAGGTGCTCCTCCATGCCGAGGTACCGCGCCCCCTCGATGGTGCCGGCGCGCAGCGCCTCGTGGGGCGTCATCGCGCCCTCGGACGCCAGCGCCCACATCTCCCAGTGCGTGCCCAACCCCTGCATCTGGCCGTGGCCGCCGACCGTCACGTGCCCGCCCGCGCGGACCAGGGCGGCGGCGGACTGCGCCACCTTGCGATGGCGCCACTCCGCCTCGTCGGTGACGTTGACGGTGGGGCGACGCGCCTTGGCGTCGAGCACGTGGGGCGGGGTGAAGGTGCCGAGCCGCTCGTCCGCCCAGACCGGGCTGCGGCCGTAGAACTCGAACTCGCCCGACGGGCCGCCATAGGCGACCAGCAGCGTCGGCGAGTAGTAGGTGTCGGTCGCCGCGAGCAGCTGCAGGACGTCGTCGTACAGCGGCACCGTCGGGATGGCGTGCTCGATGGCGCTGTGGCCGTCCACCGCCATGGTCAGGTTGCCCCAGGTGTCGCCGCCGCCCTCGGGCACGTCGAGCAGCCCCTCGGCGCGGCAGGCCTCGACGAGCCAGCGGCGCTGCTCCCGGCGGGGCTGCTGGTAGCTCTTGATGGAGATCGCCCCCAGCGCCTTCATCCGCCGAACGTGGCGCAGGGCGTCCTCGGCGCTCTGCACGTCGCTGCGGTAGGCGCCGCCGGCCCCGTACAGGACCATGCCGGTGGAGAAGATGCGGGGGCCGACCAGGAAGCCGGCCTCGACCATCTCGCCGAACGTGAACACCTGGTCGCTGAACGCCGATGGGTCGTGCAGCGTGGTGACGCCGTAGGCGAGGTTGGCGTGGTAGCGCCAGTCCTGCTCGGGCATGACGTCGACGGCGCTGAAGTGGGCGTGGCCGTGCACATCGATCAGGCCGGGGATCAGCGTCGCGCCGGCCGCGTCGACGACGTGGGCGTCGCCCGGCACCGGCACCTCCCCGTCGGCCCCGACGGCGACGATCCGGTCGCCGTCGACCACGACGGTGCCCCCGTCGATCACGGCGTCCCCGCTCATCGTCACGATGCGCGCCCCCGTGATCGCGAGCCGACCGGCCGGCACCGCCCGCGGCACCCGCAGGTCGATCCGGATGACGTCGGAAGGCGGAAGCTCCGGCTCCTCGTCCTCCTCGACCGCCGAGTCGTCATCATCCCCCTCGGCCTCTTCGCCCTCGGACGCCTCGGCCTCCTCCGCCTCCAGCCGGGCCTCCTCCTGCCGCTGCTCCTCCCAGGCGACCAGCGACGCCAGCTCCAGTCGATGCACGTCGGGGCCGTTGTTCCAGGTCACGCTGCCGCTGTCCCAGCTGAAGTCGACCCAGTCGCCGGCCACCTCGGACAGCTGCCACGCCGGCACCCCGCCCCCCTCCATGGCGATGACGTGGGGTCCCTGCCCCGCCTCGGGGATGAGCGCGACCCAGGCGTGGTGCTTCTCCACGAAGCCGACCCAGCGCCCGTCGGGGGACGTCACCGCGTCCAGGGCGTGGCCGATCTGGAGCAGCTCCCGGCGGTCGCTGCCGTCCCGGTTCATCGACACCACCACGCCGTTGGACGCCTGGTGGTCGCCTCCGTGCTTGTCCTCGGGCAGCAGGATGCGGCGGCCGTCGGCCGAGAAGCGGGGCCGGGCGCCGCGCTTGAAGCCGGCCGCGGCGGCGACGACCTCGGTCGCACCGGTGGCGGCGTCCATCACGATGATGTCGCTCCACAGCTCCCAGGCGAGCTCGCCGCCCCGCTTGTGCTGACCGCTGCCGCGGAGCATCACGAGCTCCCGGCCGTCGGGCGAGAACGAGGGGTTGCTGTACTTCGGCCCGACCTCGCCGACGACGCGCGATCGGCCGCCCCGCGCCGGCGCCAGCCGCACGGAGCCGCCCCGCTCGTCGCTCCAGCCGACGTACGCGATCCACTTGCCGTCCGGCGACCAGGCGGCGCCGAACTCCCGCGCCTGCGCGTCCTTCGTCAGCGGCTGCGGAGCGCCGTCGGGCAGCGCCATGGTCCAGAGCCGGCCCAGCGCGCCGAACACGAGGGTGTCGCCGTCGGGGGAGACCACCGGCCAGCGCACCAGCCGGGCCTGGACCTCGTCGGCGACGGGGGAGCGGGGCTGGCGCACCGCCTCGGTGACGTCGAGGTCGACCTGGGCGGTGAACGGGATGCGGGTCCGCTCGCCGGTGTCCGCGTGCACCTTCCAGAAGCCGCCCTCGGCGAACACCAGGAGGTGCTCGTTGTCGTCGAACCAGTCCATCCGCGGGTACAGCCCGTTGACCGCGAACCCCTCCTGCTCGTCGGGATCCAGCCAGTCGCCGATCCGGGTCAGCTGGCCCGTGGCGAGGTCGAGCATCTCCAGCGTCGTCTGGGCGCGGACCCGCCGGACCACCGCCAGCCGGGTCCCGTCGGGGGACGGCGTGGGTCGCACCGCGCCGCCCGCCTGCCCCGTGATGGGGCGCTGCTGACCGGTCGTCCGGTCGTACCGCCGGATCTGCCAGATGCCCCGGTTGGGGTCCCGGTTGTAGGAGTAGCGACCGCCGCGGCCGCTGAAGTAGATGAACCGGCCGTCGGGGGAGAGCGCCGGCTCGGTCGCGCCGCCCAGCCCCTCCTTCTTCGTCAGCTGCACGCCGGCCCCCCCCAGCCGGTGGATCATCCACAGCTCCTGCAGGCCGATCGACGACGTGTCGGTGAAGCGACGCCGGGCGATGACGTACTCGCCGTCGGGGGTCCACGCCGGCTCGGAGTAGCGGGTCGCGGCGTCGTCGGTGAGGGCGCGGGGGCGGCCGCCGTCGGCGTCCATGAGCCACAGGTTCCGGTTGCCGCCGCGGTCGCTGCTGAACACGAGCGTCGAGCCGTCGGGGGACCAGCGGGCGTCGCCGTCCCACTCCGGGCCGCTCGTCAGCCGCGTCGCCGCGCCGCCGTCGACCGGCAGCACGTACAGGTCCCCCAGCAGATCGAAGACGAATCGATCCCCGTCGGGGTGCAGATCGACCCCCATCCAGGTCCCTTCGGTGGTCTCGAAGGAAACCTCCCGGGTCGGCGGCTCCACTTCTTCGGAGGGAGCAGCGGGCTCCTCCGACGAGACGTTGGCGAGGGGAAGCAGGGCGATGGGGAGCAGCAGGAGCAGACGACGCACGGCACCTCCAGGGGCAGCGAAGGGCGGGAGCATCCGGGCTGCTCACGCGCGCGTCAAGCAACCGTGGAAGGCGCGCCCACCGGGATGCACCCTTGACCCCAGAGCCCCCTGTCTGTATCTAGCCTCGCCCCCGTGGCCCGGGAGGCGCGCGGTATCGTTGAAGGAATGAGAGTGGGGAACGAACGCCTCGGAGATCTCCGAGCCGCCCGCAGGCGCCTGCCTGCGGCGGTCTTTGCGTCGTTCTTGGTCCTCCCCGGGCTCGCCCTGGCGGCCAGCGGAGGGCCGGACGCCTTCGGCTACACCTGGCTCGACCAGTCCGAAGCGGGCGGCCCGTCCTACAACTACGAGGTCGAGAGCGTCCCCGTCACCAGCATGGACGACGAGGCGTTCACCACCGTCGACCTGCCGTTCGCCTTCCCCTGGTACGGCGTCGAGTACGCCACCGTCGACGTGCACAGCAACGGCGCCCTCAGCTTCGGCGCGACCGACAACATCAACTACCAGCACGACTGCGGGGCGCTTTCCCCGGGGCTCGGCGCCGCGTCGATCCTCCCCTACTGGGCCGACCTGGACCCGTCGCAGGCCGGCATCGGCAGCGGCGTCTTCATCTGGGAGCGCGGGGTCACCCCCGACCGGATGTTCGTCGTCGAGTACTACCAGGTGCCCCACTTCGACACGCCCGGCGTGATCACCTTCGAGGTCAAGCTGTTCGAGGATGGCCGGGTCGAGTTCCACTACCAGGACCTGGACGTGGACGGCTCGGACAAGGACAACGGCGCCCTCGCCGTCATCGGTATCTCGTCCGGCGACAGCGGCATGTTGCTCATCTCGTGCGACAACCTCGCCCCCGCCGGCCAGGTCGTGGGCCCGGGCGCGGCCATCGCGATCGCGCCCCCCGGCTGCGCCGACGACGACGGCGACGGCTACACCGTGTGCGAGGACGACTGCGACGACACCGACGAGGACGTCCACCCGGGGGCGGAAGAGATCTGCAACGGCTCGGACGACGACTGCGACGGCGCCCTCCCGCACAACGAGGAAGACATCGACGGGGACGGCTTCTCCCCCTGCGCCGACGACTGCAACGACAACGACGACACGCTGACCCCCGCGGACCTGGACCAGGACGGCTGGTCGACGTGCGACGGCGACTGCGACGACGACGACGGCGCCGTCAGCCCCGCCGACGTGGACGGGGCCGGCGCCAGCGGCTGCGACGGCGACTGCGCCGACAACGACGCCTCGCTGAACACGGACGACGAAGACCAGGACGGCGTCAGCACCTGCGAGGGCGACTGCGACGACGACGACAACTCCGTGCGGCCGGGCCTCGCGGAGCTGTGCGACGACAAGGACAACGACTGCGACGGCGACATCGACGAGAACCCCAACTGCGGCGGCGACGAC
>CAYQEG010000194.1:0-14845 GCA_964416435.1 uncultured Rickettsiales bacterium | reverse complement strand
CGACGACGACGACGACGACGCGACCGACGACGACGACGCGACCGACGACGACGACAGCGCCACCCTGCTGCCCGAAGAGCTGGGCGAGCTGACGAGCACCAACGCCGCGGGTCGCACCGGGGCCTTCTTCCTGCCCGAGCGGGAGCCCGGCGAGGCGCTGCCCCTCGCGCTGCTGTTCCACCCCACCGGGGGCAACGGCGCCGGCATGCGCGACGGCTGGATCGGCGTCGCCCGCGAGCACCGCTTCGCCATCGTCGCCCCCGACTCCCGGGTCTCCCCCGGCGGGGACTACACCTGGGAGGTGGGCACCGACCCGGGCGAGGTCACCCCGGACCTGACATTCTCCCAGACCTGCCTCGCCGAGGTGCTGGCGATGGAGTTCACCCTCGACCCGGCCCTCGCGCTCGCCGCAGGACACTCCGGGGGCGCCAGCTCGGCCCCCTACCTGGCGACCAACGAGGCCACCTTCACCCACTTCGCGATCCTCCACGGCGGACTCTTCATCGGCGCCCTGGGCTCCAACCCGGCGATGGCGTGGCTGTCGACCGGCGAGGACGACAGCGCCCGCCCGCCCACCGAGCTGCAGGGCTACGCCGACCAGCTCGAAGCGGCCGGCTACGACGTGACCTTCGAGGTCTTCCCCGGGGGGCACAACGTCTCCGGCGAGGAGCAGGACGCGGTGCTCGACTGGTGGTTGCAGTAGCCTCGCATATAATTGAGTTCATTTAATATTGATTGAGTTGACAGTCTGCCGACCGCACGCTGTTCTCATGACCCGGTACCTGCCCCTCCTCCTGCTGCTGACCGGCTGCGCCGGCTCGGACTTCGTCCTCCACAACGCCCCGCCCCCCGAGCGCGACGCGGACCCGTTGGTCATCGACGGCGCGCCCGCCGGCGCGGTGACCGACGACGCCTCCCCTTCGATGTGGGACGACCTCTCGGGGCTGGAGATCCCCGACGAGTACTGGCTCGTGAACTGGGTCCCGAAGTCCGGTCCCTGCGAAGGCGGCGGCTGCTGGCAGCCCCGGACCGACGTGATCGACGTGCTCGGGCGGGTCATCGCCAGCTTCGCCTGGCCGACCTGGACCGAGGGCGAGGTCGTGCTCGGGGCGGGCGACTTCGACGTCCTGGAGGCGACGGCCGGACCGGCGGGCACGGCGCTGCTGACCGCCCGACCCCGCTCGTCCGAGGCCTGGGAGCTGGGGCACGAGCGCTACGTCTGGCGGGCCGACGCCGTCGGCGTGAACGCCCAGTTCCTGTTCGCGATCGACCACGACGGCACCGTGCACCTGCCCACCGTCGGCGCGAAGTTCCCCACCGGCCAGCCGGTCTACGACGCCCGGGTGGTGCCCGATCCCACCGACCCGGACGTGGTCTGGGTCCTCGCCATGGACTCGGTCTACAGCGACGTCGGCGGCGCCTCGGTCATCGAGGTCGACCTGGGCGGTGGCGCCCCCCGGGTGTGGTCGGTCGCCAAGTCGGTCGACGTGGCGCTGACCCGGATCTTCTCGCTGCAGGCCATCCCGACGGATGACGGCACCGCCCTGCTGCTCGGGATCGAGGGCCAGTTCGACGACGGCCCCGAGCCCGCGTGGGCCAGCCGCCTGATCACCCTCGCCCCCGACGGCACGCGCCTCGGCCACGACCTGGACGTCAGCGCAGAGGGCTGGTTCGACGGCGCCGTCGTCGCCGAGGGCACCACCTCGCTGCAGGACGTGACGGTGCTCCTGCAGTCCGGCGGCGCGATGTACGGGTACGGCTACTGCGGGTTCGAGCCGCTGCGAGTCGTCGACCGGGACTCCGTCGTGCAGATCCCCACCACCGACGCGGACGCCTGCTTCGGCGGCGGCCTGCTCCTGGACGCCGCCGGCCCGACGCTGCTGTTCGGCTCCAGCTCCACCCCCGGCGACTACTACGTGCCGCCCGCCGAGCAGCTCGTGGTGCACCATCGGGGTGAAGCGGTGCATCGCATCGAGACGATCCGCAGCGGGCTCGCCGAGTACGGCTTCGAGCTGATCGCGCTGGCCCGACTGCGCCTGTAGCGGGGCCCCCGACAGCCCCTTGTAGTGGCATGGCTGATGCTTGCCCTGGGAGCAGCATCCACTCGAAGGAGCGCGCCATGGCACGTCACCTCATCCTGCCCGCCATGCTCGCCAGCGTCGCCCTGACGGCCTGCCCGCCCGAGCTTCCCGACGAGCAACCGCCCCCCAACCCGGACACCGCCACCTTCCTCATCCAGTTCGACTCCTGCGACGAGCTGACCGAGCACGTCGCGGAGGCCTGGACCGACGCCCTCGTTCAGTCCCGCTACGGCTACGGCTGGGGCTGGCTCGAGGGGGACGACGTCGACGGTGAGGCCCCCGCCAACGACTCCGGCCCCGACGACTACTCCGAGACCAACACCCAGGAGGAGGGCGTCGACGAGCCGGACATCGTGGAGACCGACGGCGAGTACATCTACGTCGCCAACCGCGGCGAGCTGACGATCGTCGACACCTGGCCGGCCGAGGAGAGCCACAAGGTCGGCTCCCTGCCCCTGGACAACGACAACTGGTACGCCTCCGGGATGTTCCTGCAGGACGACCGGATCGTGATCTACGGCTACGACTGGGACGCGTTCGACAACACCGAGGGCTGGCACTCCAGCTACGGCACCCGCATCCAGATCGTGGACGTCAGCGACCGCGCCGAGCCGGCCCTGCTGCGCGAGGTCGTGATCGAAGGCTGGTTCGTCGACGCCCGCCGCATCGAGGACGACGTCTACACGGTCATCGACACCTGGATGGGCGTGCCCTACCCGCTGTACGACCTGCTGTGGGACGACGAGCTCGAGCTGCCCGAGATGGACTGGGAGGCCTCGCAGGAGGAGCAGGACGCCATCCGCGACGAGGCTCGCGAGATCATCGCCCCGCTGGTCGACGAGTACCTCGAGGACGTCGACGTCGAAGAACTGCTCCCGCGGGTGCAGGAGACGGTGGCCGGCCAGGTCGGGGACGTCGAAGCGCTGCTGGAGTGCGACGAGATCTACCGGCCGGCTGACGGCTACAAGCCGTCGATCCTGTCGGTCGCCCACCTCGACATGGCGACCGGGGAGACGGGCGGCGACGTCAGCGCCACGGGGCTCATGTCCGAGGGCTGGCAGGTCTACGCGTCGGCCGAGAACCTGTACGTCTCCCAGACCTCCTGGTGGTGGTGGTGGGGCTGGGGTGACCTGGACCTGCAGACGCACATCCACAAGTTCGAGCTGAGCGGCGGCGACACCGACTACGTGGCGTCGGGCGCGGTCGACGGCTGGGTGCTCAACCAGTTCAGCTTCGGCGAGCACGACGGCTACCTGCGCGTCGCGACCACCGACATCGACTGGTGGTGGGGCACGCCGGTCGACGAGGACGTCGAGGAGACGGAGCCGGCCAACAACGTGTTCGTGCTGGAGCAGCGCGGCGGCAGCCTCGAGCTGACCGGCGAGATCCGCGGCATCGCCCCCAACGAGCGCATCTTCTCGGCCCGGTTCACGGGCGAGCGGGGCTTCCTGGTGACGTTCGAGCAGATCGACCCGCTGTTCACCCTCGACCTGAGCAACCCCTACAACCCGCAGGTCGTCGGTGAGCTCGAGATCACGGGCTTCAGCTCCTACCTGCACCCCGTCGGCGAGGACCACCTGGTGTCGGTCGGCATGGAGGCGACGCCCGAGGGGCAGATCACCGGGCTGGCGGTGAGCCTGTTCGACGTCAGCGACTTCGCCGACCCCACGCTGCAGGACCGCTGGACGCTGGAGTCGGACGACTGGTCCTGGTCCGAGGCGCTGTGGGACCACCACGCGTTCACGCTCCACAACGGCGTGCTGAGCTTCCCCGCCTACACCTGGAACGACGGGGAGTACTTCAGCGGGCTCGTCGTGCTCGACGTCGACACCGACGCTGGCCTGACCCAGCTGGGCACCGTCGACCACGCCGACCTGGTCGCCGAGTCGGACTGCCTGTACGGCAACGAGTGGGACTGCAACGACTACTACTGGTACGCCTGGATGCGGCGCTCCGTGGTCATCGAGGACGGCCTGTACTCCATCAGCGACTACGGGCTGAAGGTCAACGAGCTGACGGCCCCCACCAACGAGCTGGCGAGCGTGCTCTTCTGGCCGAACGACTGATTCGGGACTAGGGTCCCGGCGTGCAGCACGGCGCCGCAGATCTCCACTTCCACTCGACCCGCAGCGACGGCCGCTACGAGCCCGCCGACCTGATGAAGGTCGCGTCGGGGCAGGGGCTGGAGATGGTCTCGCTGACGGACCACGACACCCTGGCGGGGGTCGAGGAGGCGTACGAGGCGGCGAAGAGCTACGGCATCCGGCTGGTCCAGGGCATCGAGATCTCGACCCACTACAACGGCCGTGGCCTGCACCTGCTGGCCTACTGGGACCGCCTGGGGCGGCACTCGGGGGAGTTCGAGACGTTCCTGGAGGTCCGCCTGAGGGGCCGGCGGGCGCGCTTGATGAGGATCGCCGAGCGCCTCGCCCGGTTCGGGGTCGAGCTGGACGTCGACGAGGTGCTGCGGACCGCCAACGGCGCCGTCACGCGGGCCCACATCGCCCGTCAGCTGCTCGCCCAGGGGGCCATCCAGACCCTGCAGGAGGCGTTCGACCGCTGGATCGGAAACGACGGGCCCGCGTTCGTGCCCTCCGACAAGTTCCCCACCGAGCAGGCGATCGGGATGGTCCGCGCCGAGGGCGGGCTGTCGGTCGTCGCCCACCCCGGCCACCAGGAGCTGAACCACGAGGACTTCCGCCACCTCGCGGCGGCCGGCCTGGGCGGCATCGAGATCCACCACCCCAGCCACCCCCGCTCGACCCGCAAGCGGCTGCGCCGCTCCTGTCGCCAGCTCGGGCTGGTGCCGACGGGCGGCAGCGACTGGCACGGCCGCGCCGGCAGCTCGCTCCTGGGGCGGGGCCACGGGCTGTCTCAGGCCTCCCGGGAGCAGTTCGAGGACGCCCTGAAGGCCGCGTCGGCGTGATCCAGGCTCCGCCGATGGCGGACGTCCGCAGCTGACCCGCGCGTCCCGGATCGAGTCACGCCCGTGGAACGCCGCACCGGGGGGGCGTGCGCAGTTGCACTGTTCGCCCGCCGTCAGCCGCGACGTCCATCGTTCCCGGGCTGGCACACGGCTTGCTGCTTCGGTTGAGGGACCACGGAGGCTCCCATGCCGTTGACGATCCTCGACCGCCCCGCCTGGTGCCGACCCGGGCGCTACCGCGACACCCTGAAGCTGAAGCTGGAGGAGAACGGCCTCCCCACCCGCGCCATCGACGCCGTCGTGCTGGTCGACGACGACGACAACGTGATCGGGTCGATGCCCCCGGGGTGGGGTCCGCTGCCGATGCCCGAGGACGACGAGGACGACGAGGCGGTGACGACGTCGATGGAGCTGCTCCTGACCTGCGAGCCGACCCGGCAGGAGACGTCGGAGGAGCTGATCATGGACCTCGCGCACGAGCCGCTGTTCGTGCCCGACTCGGGCGCGGTCGAGGTCATCGACCTGCTGGAGCACCTGCTCAGGGAGGTCCTGTGACAACGGCCCGGCGGCCGGCCGGGCTCGGGGCGAGACTGCCCCCAGTGGACCGCAGACCGTCGAACGCGAAGCTCTGGATCGGCGGCCTGGTGCGCGTCGCGTTCGTGCCGGTCGTCCTGCTGTGGCCGGCGGGCGACTGGACCTGGCCCCACGGCTGGGCGATGACCGGAGTCCTCGTCGGCTACGCCGTGGTGATGACGGTCTGGCTCACGCGAAACGACCCCGACCTGCTGATGGAGCGGCTCCAGGCGAGCCCCGTGCAGGAAGGGCAGAAGGGCTGGGACCGGGTGCTCATGGTCGCGATGCTGGTGGTCGGCCTGGCGCTGTACGTCGTGCCGCCGCTGGACCACCGGGGGGGCTGGTCGGAGGTCCCGACCTGGGCGTCGGCCGTCGGTCTCGGGGCCTGCGCGGTCGGCTTCGGCGGGATCTTCTTCGTGATGCGCGCGAACACGTTCCTGTCCCGGGTCGTCAAGATCCAGGAGGGGCGCGGCCACACGGTGATCACCGACGGCCCCTACCGCTTCGTCCGCCACCCGATGTACGCGTGGGTGTTGCTCATCCTGATCGCGTTCCCGATCGCGCTCGACTCCTGGTGGGGGCTGATCCCCGCCGTCGGGATGGCCGCCTTGATCGTCATCCGGACGGTGCTGGAGGACCGCACCCTGCACGCCGAGCTGGAGGGCTACCCGGAGTACGCGCAGCGGACGAAGCACCGGCTGGTGCCCGGGATCTTCTAGACCCCGAGGATCGCGGCGTACCCTTCCCGCCACGTCGGGAACTCGAACGTGTAGCCGGACGCCCGCAGCCGGGCCGAGCTGAGCCGCTTGCCCCGCTCGCCGGGGCGCTGCCGCAGCCACCGGCTGGTGCCGCCGCCGTCGCCGAGGGGCGGAGCGGCCACCCCGGCGAGCTCGGCGATGCCGAGCAGGAGGTCGTTGCGGGGCACCGGTTCGTGGTCGACCGCGAGGTACAGGGGCTCCGGGTCGGGGTGGTCCAGCAGGTGCCGGATCGCCCCCGCGCAGTCGTCGCGGTGGATCAGGTTGCTGAACACCGACGGCTCTTTCGACCGCTGGGCGGCGCCGGACATCACGTCGTCGACGACCCGCCGGCGGTCGTCGCCGTAGATGCCGGCCAGCCGAACGCTGACGGATCGGATCGCGCTGGCCGCCGCGAGGGCCTCGGCCTCCAGCATCACCAGCCCGTTCATCTTCGTCGTCGTCACCGGCGAGGCCTCGTCGACCAGCGACCCGTCCTGCTGGTCGTAGACCCCGAGGCTGGAGCAGAACACGAGCCGGGTCGGCGCCGTCGGCTGGCGGAGCAGCGCGGCGAGCAGGTTGCGGAGTCCGTCGACGTACAGGCCCCGGTAGGAAGCCTGGTCGTGGCCGCGGGGAGCGGCCGAAAAGACCGCGCGGTCGCAGGGCGGGAGGTCCGTGAGGGTGGCGGGGTCACCCAGGTCGGCGACGATCGAACGGACCCCGGGGGGAAGGTCGGCGGGCTCGGGGGTCAGCCCCCAGACCGCCTCGCCGTCGGCCGCGAGGCGGCGCCCCAGCTCCGAGCCGACGTAGCCGCAGCCGGCGATCAGGGTGGCCATGGCGCTCGCCGTCAGCCCTGGCCGTTCGCCGCGTCGGCGCGCAGCCGGCGACCGAGCAGGAACGCCATCTCCAGCGCCTGCCGGTAGTTCAGCCGGGGGTCACAGGCGGTCGCGTAGTTGATCGCGAGGTCCGCCTCGGTGATGCCCGCGGCGCCGCCCATGCACTCGGTGACGTCGTCTCCGGTCAACTCGAAGTGCACGCCTCCGAGGATGGTGCCGGCCTCCGCGTGGGCGTCCAGCGTCCAGGCGAGCTCGTTCTGGATGTCTTCGAAGGACCGGGTCTTGTAGCCGCTGGGGGTGCTCTGGGTGTTGCCGTGCATCGGGTCGACGACCCAGAGGACGCGGCGGCCCGCGTCCCGCACGCCCTCGAGCAGCGGCCGGAGGCGCTCGCGCACGTTGGCGACGCCCATGCGGCTGATCAGCACCAGCTTGCCCGGCTCGTCCTCGGGGTTGAGGGCGTCGCACAAGCCGGTGACGTCCTCGACGGTGGCGGTGGGGCCGACCTTGACGCCGACCGGGTTGCGGATGCCGCGGAAGAACTCGACGTGGGCGTGGTCGAGCTGGCGGGTGCGCTCCCCGATCCAGGGCAGGTGGGTGGTCAGCAGCCAGTGGCCCGAGCGACGCGGCACGGGGTGGGTCTGCGCCGCCTCGTAGTGCAGGTTGAGCCCCTCGTGGCAGGTGTAGAACTCGACGCGGGTCAGGTCGTCGACCGACAGCTCGCCCAGCGCCTCCATGAAGCGGAGGGCGCGGCTCAGGTCGGCGCTCGACGCTCGATACTCGGCCCGCAGCTCGTCCGACAGGTCGGCGTTCTCGAAGAAGCTCAGGTCCCAGAACTCGGGGTGGTGCAGGTCCGCGAAGCCACCCTCGGTCAGCGAGCGCACGAAGTTGAGGGTCATCGCGGCGTGCTGGTAGCCGGTCAGCATCAGCGTCGGGTCGAACTTGCGGGACGCGGCGTCGAACTCGGACCGGTTGACGAGGTCCCCGAAGTAGTTGGGGAGCTTGACCTCGCCGTCGTCGGTCTGGCGGACCTCCCAGGCCTTGCTGCGGGGCTTGGCGTACTGGCCCGCCATGCGGCCGATGCGGGTCACCGGCTTCATCGTGCTGTGCACGAGCACGAGCGACATCTGCAGCAGGATCTTCATCTTGTTGCTGATGACCTGGGGCTGGCAGTCGGCCAGCGTCTCGGCGCAGTCGCCGCCCTGCAGGATGAAGCGCTTGCCCTCCTGCGCCTCGGCGAGGTGCTGCTTGAGCCGCTCGATCTCCCAGGAGGTGACCAGCGGGGGGAGCGACTCCAACCGCGTCAACGTGGACTCGAGCAGGTCGGTGTCCGGGTAGTCGATCCCCTGGGCCATGGGGAACGCGCGGAACGATCGGGGGTGCCAGTCAGTCATCGCGGCGGGAACTTAGAGCAGACCGCGGCCCCGCGCGAGGTCAGGGGCCGACGACGAGGCTCCAGGACTGCTCGTCCGAGCCCCCCAGGCCGTCCTCCACGCGCACCGTGACGGCGTACTCGCCCAACGCGAGGCTCGTGACCTCCCAGGCCAGCGCGCCCGTCTCGGGGTCGATCTCCATGCCGACCGGGCCCGTGACGAGGGAGTACTGCAGCGGGTCGCCGTCGGGGTCGGTCGCCTGGACCGGGTAGGCGTACTGCACGGGGGGGTCGCCGGAGAGGACCACGCCGGACACGACGCCGCCGAACGGGCCGTACAGCAAGGGGTCGTTGATCGTGTCGAAGGTGCTGCCGTCGGGGCTGAAGCGGTAGATGTCGGCGGGGGCGGTGCCCTGCCCGTTCTCGTAGTCGGCGGTGAAGATGTTGCCCTCGTTGTCGACCCGGACGGGCACGGGGAAGGCGTCGTTGGGGGCGTCGAAGCTGCTGATCGGGGTGCCGTCGACCGCCTCGTACAAGGTCAGGTCCCCGCCCGCCGCGACGAGGTTGCCGTCGCGGTTGAACTGCAGCCCCTCGAGGTTGCTGGCGTTGCCGCTGGGCCAGGCCGCGACCCAGGTGAACTCGGTGAAGGCGGGGTTGGCGTCGGCGACGTGGATGGTCGCGTCGGTCTGGCTGGCGAGGTACAGCCGGTTGCGCCCGTCCATGGTGATCCCGGTGTACTGGCCGGCGCTCGCGGGGGTCGGGATCTGCTGCTCGAAGGCGTAGTCGGACGCGCGGTACTGGAGGAGCTTGTCGGTACCCCCGGTCGAGGTCGTCGTGTAGAGGTTGCCGACCCGGTCGAAGAGCAGGTTCTCCGTCGCCTCGGGGCTGTCCTTGGGATAGGTCGCGTACTCGACGCCGTAGTCGCTGAACTCGACGAACACGTCGAACGCGGCGACCACCAGGTTACCGCGCTCGTTGAACGCCATGCCGTTGGGGCCGTAGCGGAACGCGGGCGAGCCGGAGACCACGAACGACGGGTGGGTGAACGACTGCACGAACGCCAGCGTGGTCGCGTCGTAGATCCGCACCTCGTCGGTGCCGGAGCTGCTGACGAAGAGCTGGTTGGGGGCGAAGTTGCTCTCGAAGGCCTCGGAGATGGCGAACAGCTCGGGCGGGGTCGACGTGATCACGGGGGGCTGGTTGGCGGGGGCGGAGTCGTCGTCGTCCGCCGCGGCGGGGCGGGGGGGGGGGGGGGGCGTGGTCGGCGTCTGGCGCGTGGGCGTGGTCGGCCTGGGCGGTGTGGTCGTCGTGGGGGGAGACCGCGTCGTCGTCGTCGCTCAGCGATCCGCGGGGGTTGGCGCAGGCGAGGGTCGGCAGCAACAGCAGGAGCATCAGGCGGCGCATCGCCGGGCAGTGTCGCACGGGACGGCTCACGAGCCGGGTTCGTGGCTCAGGGCCCCCTCCTGGCGGCCAGCGGGGCTGAGCCGGCCCTCCTGCTCGGCGGGCGCCTGGAGGCTGAGGCTGCCCCTCGACCCCTCGACGAGCGCGAGGATGCGTTGCTCCTCCTCGGTCAGGCCAAGCACCTGCGCGGCGCGCAGCGCCACCTGGAGGTCGCCCGCGACCAGGAGCTCCCGGGCCAGCTCCCGAGCCTGGGAGGAGTCGGCGTGGCGATCGAACAAGGCGTCGCGGTTGCGGGCGCGGATGAGCGGGATCGGGTCCTGCCGCGCGTTCACGAGCAGAGCGGCGGGCAGCTCGTCGGGCCGGGCCCGGAGCAGCGCGGCGACGTCGGCGAGCAGATCGGTGGCGTGCACACAGACCTCGCGCGACATGCGGGCGGGGATCTCCACCTCGAGTCGGGCGGAGCCCGCCCACGCGGTCCGGTACTCGACGAGCTTGATGAGGGCCCGACGGGTGGCGTGGTCGAGGGCACCGAGCACCCGGTCGGACCGGCCGGCCATGTGCACGTTGCGGTCGAAGAGCTCATCCCCGGTCTGCAGGCCCGGGAGCAGCCCGGACAGGCGCTGGGCCCGGACGCCGTCGGGGAGCAGGCCGCGCCCCCCGAGCACGACGCGGAGGTCAGCCCCGCCGACCCCGCCCGGCTCGGTCGACACGGTCAGGTCCAGGGCGGTCGCCCGCTCCTCGAGCAGGTCGAGCAGCATGCGGCGGCGGCGCCCCATGACGACGGTTCGGCTGATCGCGTACCCGAGCAGGCCAGCCCACACCGCGGAGGCGCCGAGGCCTCCGACCCAGCCCCCGAGCCAGACAGCGGTGGTGGTCAGGCCGACGACGATCGGTGCGCCGATCAACGTGACCCCGATCAGCAGCCCGGGGCGGGACGAGCGGCGGATCAGCCGACCCATGGATCCCGAGCCTGGTGGGGTTGCGGCACCCGGAGATCGTATCGCGAGCCGGCGCCGGGCCGGCTCGCGAGTCGATCAGGCGGAGATGGCGGCCAGGAACAGGTCCACGTGGGTGTCCAGGAACGCGTGCAGGTCCGGGAACGTCGGGTCGTGGGGGCCGAGGGACGCGGCGTGGATCTGTGCCTGGATGAGCGGCGCGAGCAGCACGTGCACGACCTCGCGGACGTCGATCTCCTTGAACTCCCCGGCCCGCACGCCGCGCTTGAGGATGCGCTGGAAGAGGCGACGGGCGCGCTGGAGCACCGCGTCGACGTACAGCTGGGCGAGCGGCGGGAAGTTGGCCGCCTCGGCGATGACCAGCTTGGGCAGGCCCGAGGCCGAGCGGGCCTCGAACTCGTCGATCCAGCGGTGCACGAGGACCCGGATCATCTCCGACGGCGGCGCCTCGCTGTCGATCTCGTAGTCGTCTCCGAAGTCGAGGATCGGGACCACCGACTTCTGGACCGCCGCGAGCAGCAGGTCTTCCTTGTTCTTGAAGTACAGGTACACGGTCGCCTTGCTGACCCCGGCCTTCTTGCCGACGTCCCGCAGGCTCGTCGACGCGAACCCCTGCTCGGCGAACAGCTGCAGGGCGGCGGCGATGATCTCTTCGGGGCGGGCGTCCTTGCGGCGACGCCACTTCGGGTCGGGCTCGTCGGGGGCGCCTTCGGCGGTCGGCGGCTCGGGGGCGGTCGGCGGCTCGGGGGCCGGCGGCGGCTCGGGGGCCTTGGGGGCCTCCGGGGGCGCCGAGACCTCCGCTCCGGGCGCGCTCCGCACCGCCGCGAGCTTCGCCTTGCGGCGCGCGCGGCGGCGGGACCTGGACTTGGGAGCGGGGGCGGGCTCCGGTTCGACTTCGGTCTCGGGTGTATCGGGGCGAATCTCTTCTGACTTGCTGGTCATTTTCTCTATCCGATCGACAAGGCGTCGAAGGCGGCCCGCCACCCGGCGGGCCACAGCAGGAGTTGGCAATGGCCCAGGCCCTCCAGCTCGACGTTGGTCACGCCGGAGACCTGGGCGTTGGCAGAGGGCACGACGAACGGGTCGGCCTCGGACCACAGGCAGACCAGGCGGGGCCCGGTCCAGGGGAGCTGCTCGCGCAGCCGGGAGACGATGTCGGAGTCGGGGCGCAGCTCGTCGAGCGCCCGGCCCTTCCCGAAGCGGGCGGCCATCGTGCCGTGATGCGGGGTGCCGATGGTCACCAGGTTGGCGACCCGCTGGGCGGTCAGCACGTCGTCCAGGGCGAGGCGGGCCACGATCCCCCCCCGGCTGTGGGCCACCAGGTCGATCTGACCTTCGGCCAGGTCGTTGACCTCGAGCACCCGCTCGATGAACAGGCGCAGGTACTCGGCGTGGCTGCGCGCCCGCCCCCGCTTCGGCAGACCGACGGAGTACAGGCGCTTGCGGCCGTTGGCGCGAAACCACGCCTGCATCGCCCGGAAGTTGCCCCGGTGGCCGCCCAGGCCGTGCACGAACACCACCGGTCGGCTGCCGTCGCCACGCTTCGGCGCGATGAGCGCCTCGCGGGGTCCGACGGACGTCAGCGCCATCAACGGCATCGACGCCAGCTCCCGCCTCAGGTCGGGATCGACCGCCTGGTAGGGCGCGGCGATCGATGCGCCGAGGCAGGCCGCGGTGCGGGCCAGGATCTTGCCGAAGCAAGCCCAGAACCCCGGCTCGGGGGGGGCCTCGGCGACAACGGGCACGGGTACGGGCAGCAGGCTCATCCGGGACCTCCTCCATTTGCTGACTGCGTGGTCATTTATACGAGCAGGCCGCACACGGAGGCAAGTCGTATCGTCAGAAAAGTGACCAGAAGGTCAGATTTTGTCATCAGGGGGGTCGACTGGAGGCCGCACCGAATGTCCTGCCCCCCCGGTCCGTCCCAGGGACATGCGACACCTCATGCCCCTGTTCGTCGTCGCTGCTCTCCTGATGGGAGGCTGCGTCAAGCCTCGCGTCTGGCGGGCCGCGGTCCAGCAAGCCCGAGCGACCGGCGTCGTCGACGTCGACGTCAGCCTCCGGGGGGACCCGCGCTTCTGCAGCGACGTGGTGCGGCACATGCGGTCGCCCCACATGGTCCGGTGCAGCCCCGGCGCCGCCGTGTCGGTCGACGCGGACCTCGGGGTCGGCGGGCTGGACCACTCCTGGAATCGCGAGCGATACAGCCGGGAGTACGTGACCGGCACGGTCCGGCTCGACAACCCCGAGTTCCGACAGGCCCGGCAGCGGCTGCGGCACGCCGAGATCGCGCTCGCCGACGCCGAGGAGCGGTTGGCCGACTGCAAGGACGGGACGTCCGAGGAGTTCGAGGACCGGGTCCGAGCGCGGCGCGAGCAGCGAGACCGGGCCGAGCGGCAGCTGAGCGAGACGCCCCGGTACATCGAGCGGGACGAGATGGCCGAGTACTCATGGGTCGCCGTGCACCACACCTGGATCGCCGGGTACGACTGGACCGCAAACGTCGACGCGGCCGGCGCGAAGAGCCGGCGCACGGGAGCAGGCGACCTCACCTTCCGCGGCACGGACCAGCGGGCATTCCCGCCGGCGAACGTGCCCGGTCACCGGGCCTACGAGCCCGACCCCGACGCGATCGCCTCGGCCGCCTACGAACGCGCCGCCCGGGGCGTCGCCGAGCTGCTGGACGACCAGCTGGCCCGCGCCGCCGCGGTGCGCGAGTCGACCTGCCCGCCCGAGCCCCGCCTCGAGGACGACACCCAGTGGCTCGCCTGCCGGGCCGAGGTGCGGCTGCTGCGCGGCGAATGGGTGCGGCCGTAGGCCTCACGGCGGGCCGACGGCTACCGACTGGCCGTCCACCACGGGCCGGCGCAGGGTCCGCTTGTCGACGTCCAGGCTGAGCCGGCTGACGGCGGACCGGGAGATCCCCAGGCCCCGGGCGAGCACCGCGTCCAACCGGGGCGCCGGCCCCCACCCGCAGCGGATGTTGATGACCGCGGGCAGACACGGGGGATCGCCCGCGATCGTCCAGTCGACGGTCGCCGGACGCACCCCCGCGGCGGCGAGCACCGCCCCGTCGAAGGCGACGGCTCGGGCGAGCGCGGCGTCGTTCCGCTCGTAGCGCACGAGGTCGGCGCCGAGCGCCTCGGGGGCGACCCGGCGGGCGACGGTGAGGTTCCAGGTCGCCGAGCAGACCGAGCAGCTGTAGATGAGCCACAGGTCGAGCCGACGGCCGTTGCCGTTGACGCGAAAGCGGTCAGTGGTGTGGAAGGGTCGAGGGGCATCGCAGCGGGGGCAGCGGCGGACGACGGCCGGGGGAGCGCAAGGCTCCACCGTCCAGACGACCGCCGCCACCGCCACGGCGGTGGACGAGCGCATGCTGAGCTCCTGCGTCGGAGGGACCCCGCCGCGGCGCCTGCGTTGGCAGGGCGGGCGGGACGAACGCGCCGCGGCGCCTGCTCACTTCAGGGCAGGGCGGGCGGCAGCTTCCGGGGCAGGGCTAGGAGCGTGTAGCACGGGGGCTGGGAGGGCCGGCGGGCCGGATCCCTTCAAACGGCTACTGGACGAGGAAGGTGATCGACTCGAAGTGGCTCTCGAAGCCCGCTTCGAAGGTCCAGGTGTCCGCCGCGAGCGTACCGAGCGACTCGGAGTCGTCGAGCTGACCGGACGCCGGGATGGTGAAGCCCGTCTCGGCGTCGCCGCAGCCGCGCCCCATGCCGGTCGAGCTGCTGGTGACCGTCCACAGGTCGAGCATGCAGGTCGACGGCGAGACGAAGCTCACGTCGGCGAGGCACGGGTTGTGGATCGTGCCGACGGCGGTCAGCGAGTCGGTCGTCGCGAAGGTCGAGCCGACGTTGCCGCCGGCGTCCTGGATGTGCAGCACGAGCTGCAGGTCCGGCACGCCACACTCGGCCGCGGAGTCGTCGTCGTCGCCCGCCGAGTCGTCGTCGTCGTCGCCCGCCGAGTCGTCGT
>CAYQEG010000193.1:0-14866 GCA_964416435.1 uncultured Rickettsiales bacterium | reverse complement strand
ACAACATCGACTGCTACTGCGACGGCTTCTTGGTCGACGTGTTCGAGTACTTCTATATGGACCCCTACCCCGACTGCGTCGACGACGACGACGACAACGACGGTGACCTCGACACCACCGACTGCGAGCCGCTGGACGCGACGATCTGCGCGACCTGCACCGAGTTCTGCGACGCGGTCGACAGCAACTGCAACGGCGACCTCGTCGACTCGTTCGCGGACAGCGACGGCGACGGCAACCCGGACTGCATCGACGGCGACAGCGACGGCGACGGCGACCCCGACACCACCGACTGCGAGCCGGCCGATCCGACGATCTACAACGGCGCGCCGGAGTTCTGTGACTTCGTGGACCAGGACTGCGACGGCTCCCTCGCGGACGAGTTCGACGACCTCGACGGCGACGATATCCCCGACTGCGTCGACGACGACGACGACGGCGACGGCGCCATCGAGGGCGCGGCCGACTGCGACGACACCGACCCGAGCATCTGGTTCGGCGCCCCCGAGCTGTGCGACGGCATCGACAGTGACTGCGACGGCAGCATCGTCGACGAGTTCGACGACCTCGACGGCGACGACATCCCCGACTGCGTCGACGACGACGGCGACGGCGACGGCGTCTCCAACTTCTTCGAGTCGGTGGCCGGCACGGACGAGTACAACCCGGACAGCGACGGCGACGGCATCGGCGACCAGACCGAGATCGGCGACCCCTTCGCGGCGACTGACACCGACGGTGACGGCGTCATCGATGCGCTGGACGAGGACGACGACGGCGACACCATCCCGACGAGCGAAGAGGGCATCTTCGACCCCGACGGCGACGGCACCCCCAACTACCTGGACCTCGACAGCGACGGCGACGGCTTCGACGACGAATACGAGGAAGGCACGGACGAGATCTGGGACGCCGACGGCGACGGCGACGGCATCCCCAACTACCTCGACCTGGACAGCGACGGCGAGGACTCCACGGACGACGTGGACGGCGACGGCGACGCGGATGAGGACGGCGTGCCCGACTTCCTCGACCCCGACGACGAGGACGGCCCGGACGCGGACGCGGACGGCGACGGCCTCAGCAACCAGCAGGAGGCCGACATCGGCACCGACCCGTTCGACGCGGACAGCGACGACGACGGCCTGGACGACGGTGAAGAGGTGGGCAGCGACCCGTCCAACCCGCCGGACACCGACGGCGACGGCGACATCTCCGCGCTCGACGGGGACGACGACAGCGACGGCATCGGCACCGCCGACGACATCGACGGCGACGCGGACGGCGACGGCGAGCCCGACCCGGACGCCGACGGCGACGGCGTCCCCAACTACCTGGACGACGACAGCGACGGCGACGGCCTCAGCGACGCGTTCGAGGGCGACGGCGACCTGGACGAGGACGGCATCCCCGACTACCTCGACACGGACAGCGACGGCGACACCATCCCGGACGAGGTCGAGGGCGACTCCGACACGGACGGTGACGGAGCCCCCGACGCATACGACACCGACAGCGACGGCGACGGCTTCGACGACGAGCTCGAGGGCAGCGACGACAACGACGGCGACGGCGTCCCCAACTTCCAGGACGAGGACGTGGACGGCGACGGCGCCCCCGACGAGGTCGAGGGCGACGGCGACCTGGACGGCGACGGCATCCCCAACTGGCTCGACCCGGACGACTACGATGGGCCTGACCAGGACGCGGATGGCGACGGCCTCACCAACGGCGAAGAGGCCGACCTCGGCACCGACGCGTACGACGAGGACTCCGACGACGACGGCCTGCTCGACGGCGAAGAGGTGTTCGACTACGACACGGATCCGCTGGACGAGGACACCGACGACGACGGCCTGGAGGACGGCGAGGAGGTGTTCGAGACGGACACGGATCCGCTGGACGAGGACACCGACGACGACGGCCTGACCGATGGCGAAGAGGTCGACGAGCACGGCACCGACCCGCTGCTCCCCGACACCGACGAGGACGGCATGGGCGACGGGGTCGAGGTCGAGAACGGGGCCGACCCGCTGGACGAGGACACCGACGACGACGGCATCCTCGACGGCCCCGACGGCCTCGACGACAACGACGAGGACGGGATCATCAACGTGCTCGACCCGACCAACGACGGCGAGCCCGAAGAGATCCCGGACCCCGAGCCGGAGGCCGAGCCGGACATCATCACGACCGGCGGTGCCTGCACCAACTGCAACAACTCCGTCGGCGGCGGCTCCTCCAGCAGCCTGGCCCTGCTGCTGTTGCTCGGAGTGTTCGCGCGGCGCCGCCGCCAGGGGTGATGTAACGCTTCGGCGCCGGTCGGCTTGAACCTCGTGAACCCCCGCGAGGAAGCCGCCCCGTGCCTCAGCCCGCCCGATCCGCCAAGCTCGACGTCGTGACCGGGGAGCGCAACGCGCGCGTCGCGGACGGCGCCCTGATGGCGAGCATCGCCAGCGGCGATGACCTGGCCTTCGAGGAGGCCTGGCGGCTGCACTACTCCCGGGTCTTCCGGCTCGCCTACGGCGTGCTGCTGGAGCGGAACGACGCGCGCGAGGTCTGCCAGGAGGTGTTCGTCGCGCTGCTCGAGGTCGCGCCGCGGTGGCGAACCGACGCGCTCCTGACCACCTGGCTGCACCGCGTGACGATGACTCGCTCGTTTGCGTGGCGTCGCCGCGTGCTGCGCTTCCGGCGCCCCTGGTCCCGCTCCCGCACGCCGACGCCGGCACCCGACGATGCCCTGCAGGCCCGGCAGACCGACGAGCGGCTGCGCGGCGCCCTGGCGACCCTGAGCCCCCGGGAGCGCGCGGTGCTGACCCTGCACTGGGAGGGGGACCTGGGCCCGGCCGAGATCGCCGCGCTCCTGCACATCCAACCGACCGCCGCCCGCGTGGCGCTGCACCGCGCCCGGACGCGCATCAAGGCGGTCCTCGATCCCCGAGGAGGTGCGCCGTGAGCGAACGCGACGCCTTCAGCTCCATGCTCGACGCGGCGGAGCCGACGGACGAGGAGCGCGCCGCCGACCTGGCCGCGGTCCGTTCGTCCGGTCGCCGCCGCCCCGGAGGCAAGCTCGCCGTCGCGGCGGCGGCGGCCGCCGCCATCGCCGTCTTCGTCTTCCGCGCCCCCGTCGCCCCGCCGGATGCCCGGCTGTGGCTCCGGGTCGCCGACCTCCCCGCTCAGCTGCCTGCGTCCCTCTCCTTCTCTCACGCCCGGAGCTCCGACGTGCCCCGAGTCCCCACGATCGTCATGGCCTCCCTCTCCTCCACCCTCGTCTCCTGCGCGCTCGCCGCTACCGACCCGGACATCGCCCTGGACCTGAAGGACGCAGAGGCCGGGCAGGTGATGCGCCTGCTCGCCGGCTTCGAGGAGCGCGACGTCATCGCCCCGACCTGCGCCGCGGAGCGGCGGGTCGACATGCGGTTGGACAACGCGCCGTCCTCGGCCGCGTGGGCGCTGCTCGCGGCCGAGCTCGACCTGACGCTGCACCGCACCCCGAACACGATCTACGTCCAGTGCGGCGGGCCTCCGGCTCTCGCCCGGGAACTGGCCGACCGACGGGTCTCCCTGTCGGTGAGCTGGACGCCCACCAGCGACGCCCTGGAGAGCCTCGCCGAAGCCGCCGGCCTGGCGGGCTCCCGCCTGGAGGGGCCCGAGCAGGGGGCGACGCTCTCGCTGACGGACGTCCGGCTGGAGACGGTGCTGGCGGCGGCGGCGGAGTCGTTCAAGCTCGGCGAGCTGTACGTCGAAGACGGGGTGCTGGTGGGCCGGGTCGTCACGCCGCTGACGCCCGAGAGGCCGCCGGACGACGTCACCGACGTAGCCCTGGAGCGGCTGCTCTCGACGGCGCTGGAGTGCCGTGCGGATCCCGAAGACCGCGCGTCGGCCACCGTCGTGCTCGACGCGGAGGGGCGCGTGGTGTGGGCGGAGCTCACCGACGTGCAGGCGAAGACCGAGGAGACGGCGGCGTGCGTTCGAGAGGCGGTGGCGACGATGGTGGTGACCGGCGGCGAGGCCGTCGGGCTGGCGTCCCTCGACCTGCCGCTGTCCGGCCACCCGCCAGGTGGGGGCGACGACGCCAGCCCGCGGGCCGACCTGGTCCAGTCCCACGTCGACGCCGAAGGCGCCGGTGTGTCCTGCGACGGCTCGACCTGCCTGGTCGAGGTCGTGCTGCCCGACAACAACGCGGTGGCGGACCTGCTGAGCCGCCTGGACGCGGCCGACATCGGGAGCGTCTACCTGGTCCACATCGCCCAGGGCCCTCGCGGCGGCAGGCAGGCCCGGATCCAGATCGACGAGACCCCCGAGCCGTAGACCGCGCGACCCCGCCGCAAGGGGGGGAAACGACCCGTTCGGGCGCGCTGCGGCGGGGGAACGAACCGTTCGAGCGAGCGGCGGAGGAGGGACCCCGCCGCAGCGGCGGGGGAACGAACCGTTCGAGCGAGCGGCGGCGGGGTCCCTCCGCCGCAGCGGCGGGGGAACGAGCCGTTCGGGCGCGCTGCGGCGGGGTCCCTCCGCCGCAGCGGCGGGGGAACGAACCGTTCGAGCGAGCGGCGGCGGGGTCCCTCCGCCGCAGCGGCGGGGGAACGAACCGTTCGGGCGCGCTGCGGCGGGGTCGGTCCGCCGCACCGCTCTAGGCGTCGTCCATCGAGTAGAGCCCCTCGCCCTTCAGCTCCACGCGCTCCTGGGCGACCTCCACGTGGCCGCCGCAGTGGGGGCAGGTGCCCTCGTCGAGCTTCAGGGGCAGCGCCTTGTCGCAGTGGGTGCAGCGACGGACCGCCTGCACGGGCTGGAGCGCCTCGAAGACCCATTGCTCGCCCGACGCCCCCATCGAGCGCACGCAGGAGCCGTCACCTTCCAGGGCGACCAGCTGGTCCCGCCCCGCCTCCCATCGGCTCCCCAGGGCCGCCCGAAGCTCGGCCGCGGAGACGACTCCGGAGCCGCGCTGGGCCGCCGCGAGGATCTCCGCCCGCAGGCGGTCCGGCGTGAGCGCGTCGGCCCGACGGTGCACCACGACCCCGACGAAGACGAGCACCGCGCCCCCACCGAGGCCGACCGCGGCCACCACCAGCCGGGAGGTCTGTCCTCCCGAACCGACGAGGAACAGAAGCCCGAACCCGAGCAGCACGACGCCGAGGCCGACGAGGAGGAACGCGACGAAGCGGGTCATGCCATCACCACTGGGAGTCCGCCTGGCGGCTCAGCTCTTCCCCCATCAGCTCGAAGAACTGCTGGATCTTGTCCTCCGTGAACACCTCCCCCGTCAGCTGGGTGACGTGAGACGCGAACGCGGACGGGTGCAGCGACCGCTCGGCGCCCGTCACCCGCTCACGCAGCCGGGCGAAGTGCTCCGCGTAGCGACGCGAACCCCGGGGCACGTCCAAGTCGAGCGTCGCCAGGTCGTGCTTCCACTGGGTGCTCTGCATGTCCGTGACGCTCTCCTTGAATGCGTCCAGACCGCTGCACAGCCCGCGCACCAGGGCGATGATCTCCTGGCAGGACTTCACCCCCTCGGAGAACCGGTGGTGGTGGAGGTTCACCTCGGCGACCTCCGCGAGGCTGCCCTCCAGGTCGGGGCGGTCCTCCACCAGGCGCTGCCCGCAGATGTGACAGAAGTGGTTGTCGGTCGGGTTCGGCCGCTCGCACCGCGGACACGCCGGGTCCCCCTCCCCCGGCTCCCGCTCGGGGGGACGGCGCGCGAACAACACCTCCTCCAGGGCGCTCCGCTCGACGATCCGGTCGCCCGCGCTGCGCAGGTAGTCAATCTTGGTCTGCAGGGCCGCAGCCTCTGTGCGGGCCGCCACCCAGCGCGCCTGGCGCACCTCCTCGGCGATGGCGTGCTCCTGGTCGACGGACGCCCACTGTCCGCGCAGCACGTCGATCCGCGCCGCGAGGTCGTCCTGGGCCTCCTGCAGCTCGGCCCGCTGCGCCTGCAGCCGACGCATGGCGAAGAACTCCAGGAAGAAGCCGAAGCCGCGGCCCATGCCGAGGATCCTGCGGTTGTGCTCGGCGATGGACGCGAGCAGCTCGGCGCTCCGGGCCTTGAGCTTCTCCTCCTCGTCGTCCAGCTCGACGTTGTGCTCCCGCAACGCATCGGTCGCATCGGCCGACTCGGTGCGCAGCCCCTCCGCCTCGGCGAGCAGCCCGTCCCGTTCGCCCTCCAGGCGGGCGACCTCGGCGTCGAGCTTGACCCGCGCCGCCCCCGCCGCCTGCTCCAGCTGAGCCGTCAGCTCCGCCGGCACCCCGTCCCCGGCCAGCAGGTGGGCGCGCAGCTGCGCCAGCTCGGCCTCGCGCACCCGACCCAGCTCGGCGAGGAACTCCTCGAACCTGGCCTGCAGGACCAGCAGGCCGTTCTCCGCCTCGTCGAGCACCGCGTGACGCTCGTCCAGGAACTCCACGAAGTCGCCGAGGTTGCCCATCAGCCGGCCTCCCCGCCGTCCGGACCGACCGGCTGGACGCCGAACGCGCCGGAGCGGCGTCGCTGGCGCTCCCAGCGGCGGCGAGCGCGGGCGTCGTGCTTCGCCCCGGGCAGCTCGTCGAAGCTGCCGGCCTGGTCCCAGTACAGCGGGCAGGCGCCGGCGCACAGATCCTCGTCGGGGCAACCCCGGCAGCCGGGAGGTACGAACTTCTTGTCCTTCCAGTAGCGGGCCTTGCGACTGGTCCACGTCTTGTCGAACGGCTTGTGGAGCAGCGAGCCGATGCCCTCCTCGAACGACGAGCAGGGCAACACCTGGCCGGTGGGATCGACCGACAGGATGCCGTCGACGCACGCGCAGGACTTGGCGCCCAGGCCGTGGAGCACCGGGTTGAAGATGCAGTACGGGATCGGCGAGTACCAGACGAACCGCACGTCGGCCCGCTCGGCGGCGGCGATGAGGCCGGGCAGCCGCTGCGCGACCTCCGTGTAGGTGACGCCGATCTGCTCTCGCACGTCCACGGGGGACGTGCTGTCGCGGCGCGCCCCTTCGGGCCGCGCGATCCGACCGGGGCCGGCGGCCTCTCCGGTGCGGATCACCATGTTCATCGACAGGAGCTCGCCGCCCAGCTCGTCGGCCACGAACGCCACGATCTCCTCGGCGTGGTCCAGGTTGGCGGCGCACAGCGTCGAGTTGGTGTGCACGTGGATGCCCAGGCGGCGCAGGTTGCGCACCCCCGCGACGAGCTTGCCGTGGCCCCCCGGCACCCCGACGATCTGGTCGTGCAGGTCGGGGTCGGCCGCCTCGAGGGAGATCTGGGCGGACGACAGGCCCGCGTCCACCAGGCGAGCCGCGAGGTCGGCGTCGGCGAGCCGCAGGCCGTTGCTGATCAGGTTGATCCGCAGCCCGAGGGAGCGGCCGTAGGTGATCAGCTCCGCGAGGTCGTCCCGCAGCGTCGCCTCGCCGCCCGTGAAGCTGAGCGACGGCACGTGAGCCTCGTGAGCCACCCGGCGCATCACCGCCTTGACCTCGTCGGTCGTCATCGGCGGACGCTCGTCTCCCCGGTAGGGGCTGGACGCGTAGCAGAACGTGCACTTCGCCTGGCAGCCGTACGTCAGCGCGATCTCGGCGATGGTGGGGTAGCCGATCATCGACCGGTCGAAGCCACCGTGGGTGAGGCCCTGACGGGGGGACCAGTCCTCCCGGAGCACCGCCGCGACCGCGCCGATCAGCGCCTCGACGTCCTGTAGCAGGCGGTCGGCGTCGACCCTCAGGCGCGGGGCCAGGTCGCGCAGGACCGACCGCGTGGCCCGGGGCGGATCGGCGTACAGCGCCTCCAGGATGTCCACCGCGGTCCGGTTGATGCTCATCGTGCGATCGGGGCGGATCATCAGGAGCGAGTCGACCCGCCGCACGAACAGCGCCTCCCGGGTCTCCGCGACGAACCGGTCGATGGCGGCGGTGCGCTCGAAGGTGGCGACGTCCAGGAGGGGGGCGACGGCCATCAGAACCCTCCCGCGCAGGAGCTGACGCACGCGCTGTGGCAGGCCGAGTGGCACGCGCAGGCGGAGTGGCAGGCGCTGTGACAGGCCGAGTGGCAGGCGCTGTGGCACGCGCTGTGGCACGCGCTGTGGCACGCGCTGTGGCAGGCGTCGTAGCCGGCGGCGATGGACAGGGCGACGGCGTCGGTCGACACGCCGGGCCCGGGGACCGCGCCGTCGGCCCGGGCCGCCGCGGCGGCGATGGCGTCGTTGTCGAAGTTGAACAGCCCCTCGATCTTGTCGACGGTCGCACGGGCGCTGCTCTCGATGCTCTCGACGATCCCCTCGGCCATCTCGGGGATCCGCTGCAGCCCGCCGTCTCCGCCGACGACGCGGGGCGCCGGCCGGGAGGCGCCGAGCACGTGCAGGGGGGTGTCCAGCGGCGCGTCCGGGGCGATCGGATCGAACGTCTCGGTCAGGTTCGAGAAGAAGGCGTCGTGCAGGTACAGCTCGTCGTAGTGGTCGTCGAACCAGGGCGCCCGGCGGGCCGCCGGCTGGCGGTGGAGCAGCCCCCAGGCCTGCTCCGACCGGTCCCGCCAGGCGCTCTGGGCGGCGTCGGTGTCGGCCCGCCAGACCCGGGGCTGAAGCTCCAGGTTGAGCGCCTCCAGCACGGCCTGCACCGCCTCGCGGGGGAGATGTCCGGCGGCCGTCAAGGAGCTGACGAGGGCGCGCTCGGCGTCGGTCTCGGCGAGCGCGGCGCCGAGCAGCTGCAGCTGCAGCGGGTTGCGGGCGAGGATCTGGACCGCGCCGCGGCGCTCGAGGCGCAGGACGAGCAGGTTGAGCGCCTTGATGGGGCGGTCCATCAGCACCGCCGCCTCGACCGGGTCGAGCTCGGGGATGAACCCGGGCTTCTGGAAGGTCGCGACGGTGATCTCGGGTGCCACGTACTCCGGCGCCCGCTTCTTCATCCAGGTGTCGAGCACCGGGTGCAGCCGCAGGAGCCAGACCAGGCCGGCGAACAGGCCGCTGAGGATCAGCCACGTCAGCCGGAACGGCACGAGCAGGGCGTTCCAGCCGAACAGCAGCCCCCGGGTGGGGTGCACCTTCTTCGTGCCGTCCAGCAGGCCGAACACGCGGTCGAAGAGCGGCTCGCCCGTCGCCTTGCCGAGCAGCCACAGCGGGAGGAACAGCACCAGCGCCTCGCCCGCGAGGACCAGCCCGTTGAGGAAGAAGAGCGCGACCAGGGCCGCCCCAGCGGCGAGCCCGAGGCCGGTGAGGGCCGAGCGGTCGGCGTCGGTCGCCTCCCCCCGCAGCACGGCCCGCGTGGCGACCCGCACCGCGGCCCAGCCGCCGACCCGGACGCCCATCGGGCGGGCGGGCAACAGCAGCTCTGTACCCACCGGGGCCGTCGACCCGGTCCGGGCGACGATCACCGCGAGCTCCGGCTCCTCTCCGTTCATCGGCGGGAGATCCCGCCAGCGCGCCCAGTTCCAGCCCGTCTCGGCCGCCACCGCTTCGATGTCGTCCGCGTCCGGTCGAACGAGCTTCACCGTGGAGGCGTCGTCCAGCGTGACGGCGTCGCCGGGGGCGACCCCGCCGAACAGCGGCTGGCCGCTGCGCACGATCACGCGGGACGCGCCGATGCGGTCCCGCCCCCCGTACTCGGTCCCCACGCCGCGGAAGACGAGCGACAGCCAGGGTCGGCCGTCGACCAGCTCCACCGGCTGGGCCGACGAGAAGTCGAGCTGCCCCTCCCACACGACGGCGACCTCCTGCCCCGCCTCGGTTGTGGCGTCGAGCACGACGACGGAGGCCGCGACCGTGCAGCCGGTGGCGGCGCCGTCGATCGTCGCCTTGCAGCCGGTGCCCTGGAAGGTGCCGAGGTTGGAGCCGAGCGACGGCGCCGGGAGGTAGTTGCGGGAGCCGTCCTCCAGCAAGGTCAGGTCCGCCCGGACGTGCAGGCGGCGGGGCCGCGCGCGCAGGTCGTAGTCCTCGGAGAGCAGCCACATCGAGCCGCTGGACTCGAGCTTCTCCCTCGGGGCCGCGCCCGACGCCTCGACGTCCCGCCCGGCGGCGAGGCCCGGGATCGCGTCGGCGGGGGCGTAGACGCGGACGAGGTGCACCCCCTCGGCGGGGATCCGGCGCTTCTCGACCTGCACGGTGAGGCGACGCTGGTCCTGGTACTCGCTCATCACCCAGGCGACGGCGTCCTGTCTGCCGAAGGTCTCGTCGTCGGGCAGCGCCCCGAGGGCGGTGACGACGTCGGACGTGATGTCCTCGTGGGTGGTGACCTCCGGGGGCAGCTCCAGGGGGAGCACGACCCGGATGACCGAACGCTCCACGGGGAGCACCCAGCGGACGGGGTTGAACCAGATCGCGACCAGCGGCACGCCGCCCGCCTCCGTCGGGTCGGCGAAGCGGTGGTTGTTCCGGTAGTGCAGCTCGACCGTGTACGTCGAGCCGGCCCGGGTCCGGAAGCCGCCGAAGTCGACGCCGTAGTAGGCGTTCCCCTTGGAGGCGGTCGTCGCGTCGTGACGGACGTCGCCCTCGTAGATCCATGCCCGGGTGAAGTGCACGGGCTCGTAGAACGGACCGACCGACCGGATCGACGTGCGCCCCTCGTTGTCGCGGAACGTCAGCCGGTAGATGACGTCCATCGCCCCGTTGTCCTGGACGAACGCGACCGTCTCGGTCTCCAGGATGTCGACGGGCGCGGCGAGGACCGCGGTCGGGAGCAGCATCGCCGCGCCGAGGCACAGCAGCGCTACCGTTCGCTCGAACCTGCCGGCCATCCCCACGGCCTCCTCCCGATGGGGAGGACGCTATCAACGGACAAGCAGGTCGGAAATCGGGATCCGGGGGTCAGCGACGGCGGCGAGCGAGCGCCGCGAGGGGGAGCAGGAGCAGCCCCGTCAGCGGGCTCCGAGGGGCCGCCGCGCTGCAGCCGCAGCCGCCGTCTCCAGTCAGGCCGCCGGGCGCGGAGTCGTCGTCGTCCGTCGCGTCGTCGTCGTCCCCCGCGTCGTCGTCGTCCCCCGCGTCGTCGTCGTCCCCCGCGTCGTCGTCGTCGCCGGCCGAGTCGTCGTCGTCCCCCGGGACCGGCTCGACGGCCAGGCGCAGCTCCAGGTCGTCGAGGTAGCTGTCGTTGTCGGTGCCGGCGTTGCGGGTGCCGATCAGGACGAAGTCGAGGGCGCGGGTGCCGGCGGGGAGCGGCAGCGCGTCGTGCAGCTCCTCCCACTGGGCGACAGCCTGGCCGATGGGGCCCGCCGACGCGAGGGTGACGCCGGCGCCGTCGAGGGCGACCAGCTCGACCTGCGGCAGGTCGTCGCCGCCCCAGTCCGCGAACCAGCCGCCGAACCGGGCGGTGACCCGTCCGTCGTCGATCTCGACGTCCAGATCAGCCAACTCCACCCGCTGAACCGCACTCGCGCTCGCGTGTTCCTCGCAGAGGCCGCCGATCGCGAAGTAGCGGTCACCGGAGTGGGGCGCGATCCCGTCACACTCGCCGTCGGTCAGCGACTCGAGCATGCCGGAGGTGGCCGTCCAGGCGGTGATCCCGTCCTCGGCCCCTGGATTGACGAGGAGGTTGTCGCCCAGGGGCTCGCCCCCGGTGCTGAACGGCGTCGCGGCGGACCAGTCGCTCCAGCCGAGGCCGTCGTCGCGGTAGCGCACCCGCCAGCAGAGGGCGGCGCCGGGCTCCAGGGCGCCGGGCAGCACCTGGGTGAGATCGATCCCGGCGTTGAGGTCGACCCCGCCGTACTCGTTCCGACTCTGGATCCAGAGGTCGGCGAGGGGCTCGGCCCAGCCACCGCAGCTCGTCGCGACCTGGAAGTGGGAGGCACCGTGGCCGTCCCCGTCGGGATCGGAGAACAGCGACGCGACCAGCACGCCGCCGGCCCCCAGCTCCTCGTCGACCGGCGAGACGGCCGTCGGGGTGGCCGGCGACCCGTTGAACCGCCGCACCACCAGGTCGTCCCGCACCTCGTTGTCGCGGGCGAGGTTCTCGTTGCCGCGGCTGACCCGGCGCAGCCGGAACTGGGGGTCGGCGCCGGCGTCGACCTCGACCAGGACGAAGCCCCACTCGTCCTGGCTGACGACGTACTCGTCATAGTCGGCCTGGGGGTACTCGCCCCAGTAGTCGATGTTCCCACCCGCCGTGGCGACGTTGACCATGACGTGGGCGTGGTCCCGCGACTGCCCCCGCGAGTAGCCGTGGGTGTGCCCGAAGAAGTGGACCGACGGCTTGCCGCAGTCGCTGCTGAACGCCTCCAGCTTCGCGATGACGTCGCCCGTCCAGTCGAGCTCGCCGGGCGTCCACAGCTCGCTGCGGTGGGGGTGGTGCAGCTGGGCGAAGACGAAGTCGATGTCCGCGTCGTTGCAGGTCGCGTCGAGCACGCCCTGCAGCCAGTCCAGCTGCTCGGTCGTCCGGTAGCCGCTGTTGCTGTCGAGCGTCACCAGCCTCAGGTTGCTGTAGTCGACGCGGTACCAGTGCTCCTCCCAGCCGAGGTCGCCGCCCTCGGGGAGGTGGAAGTAGTCGCCCCAGTAGGGCGTGTCCGCCTCGTGGTTGCCCAGCGCCGGGTAGAGCGGCACCTGGGCGAAGAGGTCGGCGGCCGGGCCGAAGAACTCGTCGGCCCACTGGTCGTAGGACCAGCCGCTGTCGACGAGGTCGCCGGGCACGGCGACGAGCCCCACCTCGGCCGGCAGGTCGCCCGACGCCTCGGACGCCACGAACCCGATGACGCCGTCCTCGACGACCTCGCCGAACACGTCGGGGTTCCCCCAGTCGCGCTGCATGTCCGACATCGCGACCAGCCGGAACGACTGCTCCGCTTCGGGCGCGGGCGGGGTGATGAACTCCCAGGTCCCGCCGAGCTCCCCGTCGGAGACCACCCGGTAGGCGTACCGGGTGCCCGCAGTCAGGCCCGTCAGCTGCGCCTCGTGGTGGTGCTGGCCGTTGGAGCCGGCGCTGGAGGTGGACGGCTCGACCTCCCCGAAGGCGTCGGTCAGGCCCCACTCGACGTGGGAGGGGGCGGCGGTGTGGGACTCCCAGCAGACCCACACGGACGTCGGCGTCGCGTCCTGGAGATAGGGCGCGGTGACGAAGCTGGAGCCGGCGTGGCCGACGGCGGGGATCAGGAGGGCGGCGAGGAGCGCGAGCCGGGGGAGCGACACGTCAACCACGCAGGTACCGACGCTCCGGCTCACCGGCGAGCAGCGGCCGGATCGAGTCCATGGTGCCGTCTGCCTCGAGCGAGGCGAGGTAGGCGGCGTGGTCGTCCCGGGTGTCCCAGTGCTCGACCAGGACGAACAGGTCGGGCTCGTCGATGTCGTTGTAGAGGCTGCCGCCCTTGCAGCCGTCGAGATCCCCGAGTCGGGGCACAGCACCACCGAGCACCCCTCGGAGGGCGGACTCCTTGCCCGATGCAGCGCGGAAATGGACGACGACGGTGACGTTGGCGGACATGGCGCCATGGTGGCCGGCCGAACCGCCGCGGGCAAGGGCCCTCACCCCGAGTTCGGGCCGTTCGCGTAGGCTCGCGCCGTGACCGACCCCCTCCCCCGAACGCCCGAACCCGAGCTGATGGACGAGGCCGAGCAGGCCCGCGCCTACGCGGAGGCCGACTTCGACGAGCCCCACGACCTCTTCGTCGCGATGTTCGCCGAGCGGTTCGGCGCGGTGGACGGCGCCGCGGTCGACCTGGGCTGCGGCCCCGCCGACATCTCGATCCGCTTCGCCCGGGCCAACCCCGGCTGCACGGTGGACGGCATCGACGGCGCGGGCGCCATGCTGGCCCTGGGGCGGGAGGCGGTGCGGGACGCCGGGCTGCAGGGCCGGATCTCGCTGCACCGGCTGATGCTGCCGCTGCCGTCGCCGCGGCCGCACCCCGTCGTGATCAGCAACTCCCTGCTGCACCACATGCACGACCCCGACGCCTTCTGGCGATCGGTGGCCCAGGTCGCCGAACCGGGGGCGCGCGTCTTCGTGATGGACCTGATGCGCCCGGCCGACCCCGCGGAGCTGGACCGCCTGGTCGAGGACCAGGCCGCCGGCTGGCCCGACGTGCTCCGCCGGGACTTCGCCGCGTCGCTGCACGCCGCCTGGAGGGTGGACGAGGTCCGCGCCCAGCTGGACCGGGGCGGGCTGGGGGAGCTGACCGTCGAGGCGATCAGCGACCGCCACCTGCTGGTGTGGGGGCGCCGCGCGAGCTGAGCGCCGACCTCAGTTCGAGCAGGTGTACGTGTAGCTGATCGTGTCGCTGCCGCTGCTGCGCAGGTGGGTGCCGTTGCTCGTGATCGAGTAGCCGGCGCCGAGGGAGTGGCCCGCTTCGTAGCCGGTGATCGAGTTGCTCACCGTCACCGTGAGCGTGCTGCCGACCCGCTGGGCGCTCCAGCTGACGACGGAGCGGATGTCCAGGTCGCAGTCGCAGCCGCTCGCGCAGTCGTCCCAGGTCAGCGTGAAGCCCGTGCTGCTGTTGCTGGCGTTCTGGACCTGCCCCGCGGAGCCGTCGCTGTAGTCGGCGAACGCGCCGGTGATCTGCACCGTCGGGCAGCCGGCCGTGGTGATGGTGCCCTGGCGATTCTGGTGCCCGCTGCAGCTGCCGCCGCCGACCGGGACGACCGACGACTGGGGGGTGCAGCCTTCGTCAACGCTGCCGTCGCAGTCGTTGTCCACGCTGTCGCCGCACACCTCGGCCGCCAGGTTGCTGATCGACGCGTCGTTGTCGTTGCAGTCAGACGCGTCCGGGTCACCGTCGTTGTCGTCGTCCAGGTCGATGCAGTCCGGCTCGCTGTCCCCGTCGAAGTTCGCTGCGCCGTCCACCAGGTCACCGTCGCAGTCGCTGTCCACCGCGTCGCACGACTCCGGCGCACCCGTGTAGATGTTCGCGTCGGCGTCGTTGCAGTCGGTGACGTCGGGGTCGCCGTCGTTGTCGTCGTCCAGGTCGATGCAGTCCGGCTCGCTGTCCCCGTCGAAGT
>CAYQEG010000192.1:10360-14989 GCA_964416435.1 uncultured Rickettsiales bacterium | reverse complement strand
CCCCAGCCCTTCCGACCCGAGTTGCCATACTGCCCGTTATCGGCGCTATCCCCAACGTCTCGAAGAAGTAGCGCAGGGTCTGCTGGACCTGCTTGTCGGGGTCGAGCACGACGTTGTCGTCGTCGTCGTAGACGAGCCCGATCGGCAGAGACATGCAGAACTCGCCGCGCCGGGCCTTGTTGAGGATCCCGCCTCGGAGGCGAGCGCGGATCACGTGCAGCTCCGCCTCGCTCATGGTGCCCTTGAGGCCGAGCAGGAGACGGTCGTTGAAGTAGGCGGGGTCGTAGACGCCCTCCTCGTCGAGGATCAGGGTGTCGGTGAGCGCGCAGATCTCCAGCAGGCGGTGCCAGTCGGCGGAGTTGCGGGCGAGGCGCGAGACCTCCAGGCCCATGACGATGCCGGCGCGACCCATGCCGACCTCGGTGACGATCTCCTGGAAGCCCTCCCGATCAGTCGCGGCTCCGGACTGCCCGAGGTCGGAGTCGATGACGACGATCTGCTCGGCCGCCCATCCGAGCGCGACGGCCCGGCGGCGGAGGGCGTACTGGCGCTTGGTGCTCTCGACGTTCTCCATGACCTGCCGCAGCGAGGACTGGCGGACGTACAGGAAGGCGTTGCGGCGGAGGTGGCGCGGCTGGATCTTCTGGGACTCGGGGGTCACGGTCTGCACTCCTGTCTGCAGGTGGAGAGCGCCATCCCGGCGACCAGCCGAGCGAGCTCGGTAGGAGGTCCTGCGAGGTGGCGTGATGGGGCGAGCGTCGAGGACGAACGGGGCTCGGCTCGGGGGCCGACGGAGGCAGCGACGGCGTCGATCCAGGCGGTCATCCCGCGGCGGAGCAGGACGGTGAGGCCGACGCGGACGTGGGAGTCGGTGGGGAGACCGAGGGCGCCGCGTCGGAGGTCCTCGTAGTGCCGTCCCAGCTCGGCGGCATCCGCGGCTGACCTGGCTTGCCGGCTCAGGGCGTTTTTTTTCCCGCGGGCTGCAGGGCTCGCTCGATGGTCCGCGGGTGGACCGTGACCCCGAGCTGCTCCCTGACCTGCCGGGCCAGGCCACGCGCACGGATGGGCTCTCCGGGCACGACGCGCTCCAGCAGGAACGCCATGACCTCCTCGTCCAGCTTGTGCGGCCCCTTCGGACCCCGCTTCCGCGGCGCGAGGCCGCTGACGCCGTCCTCCTCGAAGGCGTCCCGAGCCTTGTAGAAGGTGGGGCGCGTGACGCCGAACTCCTCCGCGGCGCGGGTCACGCTCTGACCGTCGACACGAACTCGCCGCAGCATCTCGTATTTGACCTGGACGACGTCGCGGGCGTCGAAGAAGTCGCCCCCGGCAAACAGCGGGTCGGTGACGCGCTCCGGGTGGGGATTGAGCGCGCCTTGGGCTCGGAGCACGGCTTCCTTGTCGGTCTTCGGCTTGCGTCGGGGCATGGCGTCTCGCTGTTCGGATCGACAATAAATATATACCGCAGCACTGGCGAGAATCAAGGCGGCCGCGATGCGCGGCCGCATGAGGAAAACAGCCATAGGCGTGATTCATGTACGACTCGCGGAACCCGGATCGACCCTGTTGCGGCGCAATTCGCTTTACAAGTGCGGTGTAATTCCTCTTACATTCCAGCGACCGGCTTGCCCTCGTCATCGCCCGGAGTTGTCGATGAGCGAGACGAGCTGGAGCAGATCCTCCACACGGAAGTACGACCGCCCGCCCGCGAGGGCGGCGAACGGGTCATCTCCTACGAGATCGGTCCAGGCGGCCGGCATCGCGCGAAGCCGCCCGGCCTCGTCGAGGTGCCACACCCGGCCGTCGGAGCTGAGCGCGGCGCGGTGGTCGACGATCTCCAGGGCCTGACCCGAGAGCGGGTGGAACGGGTGCGTGACCCGGACGGACTGTGGAAGATCGTTCGGCTTGCGTGTAGTGCTACGCCTCTTCGAGGTGCTGGAGCGACCGCCCGAGGCGATCCAGCTTCACATGGCGACCAGGTCCAGCTTGCCCCCGCACCCCGCCAGGAGGGCCAGGAGGGCGAGTTTCGACGCCCTTCGAACGAAGGTCAGGGCGTAGCCCCCTCGCGGGACGAATGGTGCGCGGCAGCAGGCTGCGACCTTCGCCGCAGCCAGGAAGCAGAACACTTCAACTGCAGACAGGAGAATCGCTCGGGCGGGGCAGCCCGACTCTGCTAGATCGATCCCATGCTCTTGCCTCGAACTTGCCTTCTCGCCCTTCTTGTTCCTCCCCTCGTGGTGGGTTGCAAGGCCGCGGACACGCTGCCGAGAGAGCAACTCGACCACGCTCAGGCGACCACCGGCGCCGACGGACGTGCCTCGTTGACGATGGATGGCGGGTCGGCCGGTGCTGCGCCCTTGCAGTTTGACGTGGTCGTCCAGGCCGCGGACAACGGGGCGCCTCTGTCGGAAGTTCAGGTGACCGCTCTGGGGGACGCCGACGACATCGTCGTGATCGCGCGCCCTCCCGGCCCGACGCATCGGATGGAGATCGGCGCCTTCACCCGCGCTGAGGTTGCTGAGATCGCGGAGTCGCGCGACTTCGGGCTGACGGCGGGCGCCGTCCTCCTCACCCTTGCGGCGCTGGAGTTCGTCGACGCGCTCTTGACCGTCGAGCGACAGGACCCGCCGTTGCTGTGGGCCAGCGGGAACTACTCCGTGGTCTGCCTGACCCGCGATCAGTTCGAGGACCAGCAGCAGCTCGGCCGGTCGTTCGTTTTCCTGACCACTGATCTCCTGCTGGCTGGACACGGATCACACACCCTCGAGAGCGCCTGGGAGCTGGCGGAATCGACGGGGTTCGCGGACCTCGCCGCCAGCCTCCTCTTGGAGGAGTACGGCGAGCACGACGAGTACGTGGTCACAGTCCCCAACACTCCGACGGTGCTCGATGCCCTGGGGGACGACGACATGCTCGTCGGCGACGTATCGCTCCTCACCACGGTGATCGAGGAGGCCCCGGTGTGGGGCGTCGCTGGCAACGACTGCGGCGCCTTCGTCGACGGTCTGAGCGGTGGATCGGGCGACGGGAACGACGACGACGACGACGACGACGACGACGACGACGGGCCCGTGTGCCAGCCCTCAGACCTACTCTGCGACGAGTTCGGTGGTTCCACGCTCGATCCTTCGATCTGGGAGGATGTGTCGGACTCCGAAGAGACTGGGGGCGTCCTCCTGCAGGACGGGTTCCTCTCGTTCCGCAGCGAGCAGGTTGGCGTAGCGTCCATCGAGTCGTACGCGTTCCCGACGGAGTTCGTCGGCAGCATCGAGATCGCGGCGCGGTGGAACCAGGGGCCCTCCGCCAGAGTTCGGGATCGGGACGTGATCCCGGACCAGTCGGACTGGAACGTGTCGGGCTGGTTCGACAACCTCTTCGTGGACTGCGACGGGGACTCGACCGGACCCGTCGAGCCCGTCCTGCTCGCGGACGACATCTTGACGCCCGGTGCCTACCATGTGGTCCGTGCGACGTTCGTCGAGGGCTCGACGAGCTACGGTCGCCTCGCTTCGGTCTGGCTCGACGGGACTCCGATCGTGACCGATCGGCCGTGCTGGGTGCTCCGGCCCGAGGACCGCAGTGGCGCGGCTGCGCTTCGGCTCAGCCATGTCTACGGTCCGGATACTGGTGCACCGGGGCCGTCGGGCGAGATCGACTACGTCCGCATCTGGGAATGACGGTGGCCCCAATGCGCCCATCGGGGGGAGTCTGGCACGCCTGCAACGCATCCACGGCCCGCTGCAACGCGATCGCAGCCAGAGCAGCCGACGCCTGCAACAGTCCGCGAGTCTGTTGCAGGGACGGCTGTCCTTCCGCTACAGCGTGAGCATGGACCAGCTCGACGCCGAATTGCTCGTGATCTGCCTCAGGTACTGGTGGGGACAAGGGGAGCCGCTTGTCTGGGGTGGAGGCGAGCCCCCCAACCGGCCCCGCCACCGCGACCAGGGAAGACACGGGCCATCAGTGAAGTGGTGGTGTCTGCACCTGGGGCTCTCCGCGCAAGGGGAACAGGTTGCCCCGCTCCCGGTGGACTACGGCGCCCCCCATGGCTATCCGGTCACCACCGCCTATCAGGAGGCCGAGGGAGCAGGGCAGATTCTCTCCGCTCTCTGCGGGGGCCGACGCTGGTTCGTTCTCCACCCCGACGTCGATGGGGACGCCTACGCAGCCGCCCTTCAGCTGATGGGCCAGCGCGGGTGGGCGGTCCCGCCTGGATGGCCTTGAGCTACCAGGTCGCGTCCAGCGCGTCGTCCACGTCCTCCGGCAAGGGCTGCGTGTAGATCATCGTGCTCCGCAGATCCGCGTGCCCCAGCTGCGCCGCGACCACTCGCAGGTCCTTCGTCCCCTTCCAGAGCGCCAGGCCGAGCCCGTGTCGGGCCGCGTGGCAGCCGCGGCCTTCCATGTCGAGGCCGACCGCGTCCAACGCCTTCTTCCACCGGCGCCAGCCGGTCGTCCGCGACATCGGCTTCATCGACGCCAGCGTGCCTGGGAACAGCGGAGCCTCGGGGTCGTCCGAGGGGAAGGCGTCCAAGTAGCCGCGAAGCACCTCGACAAGGTCGGCGGGCAGACGGACCTTTCGCGGCTTGCCGCCCTTGGCGCGCCGAACCTGTACGTGCCTCTCGCCGCGCCCGA
>CAYQEG010000192.1:0-10260 GCA_964416435.1 uncultured Rickettsiales bacterium | reverse complement strand
CGAGCTGCCCCTCGAGATGGGCGCGCAGCCGGGACCGCTCCTCAGGACGAAGCGCGCGAGGCAGATCGAGCGGCTTCGCTACCGGGGTCGAGGTGGTCAAGGCTGTCCCCCCTGGTCAGCCAGGTGTCCCAGAGCCCGGGCCCGAAGCAGCTTCGGTTCCGCGGTGGACGTGCGCGCATAGAGCGCGGCGCGAGGAGGACGGCTGGACATGCCGTCAAGCCTATCCAGGACAAGGTCATCCGGATAGGGCTACCCCTACGGCAACCCGGGCCACTCCTCGTCCCGCCACGGCCCATGGTCGGATCATGGCGCCCGAACGCACCTGCTTCATCTGCCGCGGCTGGGTGGCCGACCTCGCCTACCCCAACCTCGTCTGCCACGACTGCGACGGCAGCGCGACGGACCTCGACGGCACGCCCCTCGTCGGGCGGTGGAGGGAGGACACCGAGATCCCACCGGACGTGACTCGCAGACCGGACGGCGTCATGTTCATCCACAACTACGACGGCCAGGGCGTCAACCCGGTCCTGATCGATGGCGTGCAATGCTGGCGGCGATACCGCTTCGGCGGCTGGATCACGATGGCCGATCCCGATAGCTGCGAGCACGTCGGGCAGTTCAGGAGGATCTACAGCCCGCCGATCCCGGAGAAGGAGGGGGAGCCCGAGATGACCGAGGTCGAGATGCAAGAGACCTTGGAGCAGTTCCGCCGCTCCCTGGCGACGCCCAACGCCGCGCGCCTGTACGGCTTCGAGTCGGACGAGGTGAAGCTGAACCACGCGCTGCACGTGCTGTTCGCCGGGCCCGCCGGACAGGCGCTGCTACAGGGCCTCGCGCGTCGTGTTGGTGATGGCTTCGGACCCGTCTGGCAGGGCGTCGTCCGGGGCGACTACCCCATGGCGGAGCCGATCTTCCAGCCGGGCCTCACCGACAAGAAGCGCGGCGACGAGCGCGTGCGGCTCGACGGGATCGATGCCGAGGTCCTCATCGAGTTGAAGGTGGAGGCCGACGGTGGCGACCAGCAGCTTCTCGACTACGTGCAGCAGCAGCCCGGAGTCCTGCTACCGCTGCTGATGGACTTGGGCGGCACCCATGACGACCATGGAGACGACGTTCCGGTGCTCGTGGCCGCCGACTACCTCGACGCCTTGGACGACGTGCTGGAGGGCGACCTCGACGCGGCGTGGCGCGCGGTCGTCGCCGACCACCGGAACACGATCGAGTACTTGCACCTTCGGGATGTCGTCGTCCGCAAGCTCGACGTGCATGAGGCACTACGCGGCACCGAGGGTGTCCTGGGTGAGTGGATCAAGCGGGACTGGCGTTGGGTGCACAAGGCGGCGGCCCACGAGATCCGGGTCCGCTTGCAGAAGGCGCTGGGTCCGACCGTCAAGCGGGTCGCCGTCCATCACGACTACGTCGGGTCGGCCGTGGACGTCGTCCTGCACACCCCGGCGTCCTTCGGACAGGACATCGTCCTATTCGTGAAGTGGCGCATCGGCAAGGGCGTCGGGCTCCACGTCGGCGCTTGGGGAGCGTCGGACCCGTGGGCCACCGTGGCCGTCGTCCGCCGTCAGCTACTTGACCCGGTCCATGAGGCCCTCCGGCCGCTGTCCGAGAAGAAGCCGGTCGTCTCCAACAGGAAGGGGAAGTCGGGCTTGATCGTGCGGGCCGTCGCGGACGATTGGGGCGTGCAGGCTGGCGTCGATTCCTGCCTGTCTGCCCTCCGGGCGATCGAGTCCGTGCTCGCCGGCGTAGGACACTGACGGCCCCCGGGGGATGCTCAGCCGGCGCTGCCCGACAGCTTGCCGACTTGCAGGTCGGGCGTATGAGGAACAACCGGGGCTCCTCGCCCTCGATGAAGAGCACGATCGCCGCCCACACAAGGAAGGCCCGGCCAGCCGCCCCTCACCGGCTACTGATCACCCTGGAACCACAGCTACCGGAAGCGCAGCCCCCAGCGACCGCTGCGGTCGGTCTTGAAGGGCCTATCGGCGCCTGTGCTCGCTTCGGGCGCCCCTGCGGCGCCACGCTCGCCGCGGTCGTAGTACGAGGTCTCGCCGCAGTTCAGGACCGTGAAGTCGTGGGTCTCGCCGCCGATGCGGATCTGCCCTCGGACGGAGGAGTTCGAGTACGAGTCGATGCGCAGCGCGTCCCCCGCGTCGGCGTAGATCTCGTTCCCGTCGTCGTAGAAGGTCCCGCCCCAACAGTGGAGGTTCGCGTAGTCGTAGTCCTCCAGGTTGCAGTCGGAGTCGTAGACGTAGTCGTAGCTTCCCTCCCAGGACCGGTCCGAGCCCCGGTACAGGTAGGCCAACACGTAGTTGTAGTCCTGATCGTAGAAGTAGCCGCCGGCGTCGTCGCAGTCGAAGCCGTCCTCAAGCGGCAGGAGCAGCCGGGCGGTGTAGTAGCCGTCGTAGTAGTCCGAGAAGGTGTACCCGAACACACCGGGCTCATCGGGGTCGCCGTCGCCGCCGCCGCCACCGCCGCCGCCTCCACCACGGACGGGAGTGCAGGCGAAGGTGCCCAACGCGAGACACAGGACGAGCATGAGCATGGGTCGCATGAGTCCCCTCCCCAGGAACTGACTGTTCGGAGCCCCAATTGTAGGGCAGGCCCGCCCACAACCCCATGTCCGATCTCGGTCGGCTGCACGTCCCGCACCTGTCGGTAGTCCGCAGCCCGGTCCCGAAACCGTGGCGACGGCGGCAGGACCGACCGAACATGGGTGCATGTCGTCCCGACAGCCGGCCGCGCTCCGGCGCCTCCTCGGCCTCGCGCTGCTCAACGTCTTCCTTGTCGCGGTCTGGCTGCGGGTGCTGTTCACGCCCCAGGTGACCTTCGCCCTGGTAGCGGTGCTTGCGGTGCTAACCGTGGTCGGTTCCGCTCTCCTGGCCTTCGTTGCGAGAGAGGACCCCGACGAGGCTCGGCAGACCGCCGCAGACCTCACGGTGGTGCAGAAAATCGGGCTCGTGCTCAACCTGCTCGTCGCCATCCTTGTGCACGTCTGACCGCCACCCGGGGGCGCGCGTGCCCATGTGGCCGAAGGCGGCGGACTGGTATGGGGCCTGGGACGAGATGCTGCCCCGCTTCCAGGGCGACCTGCTCATCGGGGACCTGAACGTCGACCCGTCGAGGAAGCGCAAGCGCGACCAGGAGCCGCTGCGGCGGCTCCGTGAGGCCGGGTGGACGTGGTGCCCGGCGGACGGGGGCTGGAGCTTCCGGGGGCGGTCTGGGGCGGTCAGCGCGGTAGACCACGTTTTCGCGCGCGCGCCGGGTGTCGGTGGCGTCGGCGCGATACGTCGCGGAGGGCGCGGCCGGGGTCGGCTGTGTGGACCACGCGGCGTTGGTGGTGGAGGTAGACACGGCGGCTCACTGGCGACGTGCAAAACGGGCCGACGGTTCGAATCCCTCCGGGTCACGCTAGCATCGTGGCCGCACGCTGCGTCTCGGACAGCGGGGAGTCGAAAGTGGAAGTCACACCACGCAAGTTCGTGCTCTACGGGGCGGCGTGTGCGCTCGTCGGCGGTAGCCTTGTCTTCTCGCTTCTGAAGATGGAGTCTCCTGCCGAGCCCGAAGCGTTGACGTTTCCGCGCACCCCATCCCCGGGGTGTACGGAGGAAGACATCACCCGCGCACGGTTGCGGGCGTCCCGCGTCGCGATCCGGGAGTGGGAGAGCCGGAACCCGTCAGAACCATCGGACGCCTGGACGCGGGGGTTCATCTCCACCGGGGTGGGGCTCGACGCCGCCGACCAAGCAGAAGCCCAGATCCGACGCCAGTGCCGGTGACGAGCGAAGCCCCGGCACCGATGTCCTTTGCTGAAGCGCGTCAGCGGCGGGGAGTGCGTGGCAACTCGGCGCGCTCTTCGGGGCGGAGGGGCGTTCGAGGCCGCTATGACGCGCTCATCGCGCTGGCCTGCGACTGGGCGGCGACCGCGGATGACGGAGTGTGGGCGCTGACCTGGGTCGAGTAGCTGTGAGCCGGTGACTGACGGAGCACGCTACTTGGCTACCGATACTGCATCGTTATCGGCATCCTCACTCGCGGGCAGCCGCGATGACGGCGGCATGCGAGCCCATCCCGCTCATGGCGTGGAACTCCACAAGTCCCCTTCGGCGGCAGCGCGGCGATGTTCGGCTGTTGCCAGACCCCTGAGAAGGGTGGTTATCGCCGACCACGGAGTCCTGGACGGTCATCCCGCAGCGGGCCAGGGAGCGCGAGTCGCTGCTCCCGAGTCGATGCGGCTTCCTACGGGCGTGGACTGCCATGCGAGCCGTTCGGCGTCGCTCCTATGCCAGACTGCGAAGACGGCGTTGTCGCGCGAAGAGAAGTGGGAGGGACCTGCACACCATGACGAGCTACCCCCGCCGAGCGACCTCCGCGGCTTGCCCGCCGCTCGCGCTCCTGTTCGCCATGTTGATCACCAGCCCGGCGTTGGCGGGCACGACCTTCGACACGCTTGAACTAGCCCCGCCGACGTTCGCCCTGCCGGCCCACGACGGCGTTGCCGTGAGTGCCGACGGGTGGGAGCCCGACCGTGTTGAGAAAGCGCTACTGACGGCGCTCACCGACCCCCTGCGGGGCACTCGGCACGAGAAGCTGATCCCGCGGTATGACGTGCAGGTCTCCGGGCCGAACGCGCAGCCCGTCACGGTCCTCGCCGAGGGCGACGAGCCGTCGGTCGGCACCCTGATCCTGGAGGTCACGGCTCGTGAACCCGTGGCGGAGGACAAGCTGCAGCACCGGCGCCGCCGCTACGACCACCAGTGGAAGATCATCCGCCGCACCGAACTGCGGATCGACTTCCAAGTCGTGGACCCGGGGACCGGGAACGTCTTGGCATCTTCATCGGTGTCGCGGACCCCGAAGAAGGAGCCCAGCGAGTGGCACACGGACGAGTCGGGTGCCATCGCTTCGGCCGCGACGGCGACCGAGATGGCGTTCGAGGTGCTTGACGATGCGGCGCGCGAGATTGCGGACGCGGTCGCTCCGCGCTGGTCCCGGCGCAAGTACGGCTTCGCGGGGTGCGAGCACGGCAAGGACGTCGTGGTCGAGATGGTGGAGACGCGGCGGGTCAGGGATGGGGCGCGCAAGCTCCTCCAGGTCGCGGAGCTACACCCCAGCGAGGCGGACGACCAGTTCAACGCGGCCCTGGTCCTCGCCCTGGTGAAGGACTTCGAGGGGGCCGAAGCGGCGCTCAAGAAGGCTCGCGCGCTGGACGACAAGGCGCCGTACAAGAAGCTGGCCGAGAAGCTGCCGGAGTGGCGGCGGGAGTACGAAGCCCTGGTCGCTGCAGGGTTCCCTGTCAAGCGAATCGATCTGGAGCTGTAGCTACCGGAAGCGCAGGCTCCAGCGCCCGCTGCGATCCGTCTTGAAGGGGCGCTCGGTGTCCCCGGTGCGCGCGCTCTCGGCTGCACCTGCGTCGGCCGACCGCTCGCCGCGGTCGTAGTAGGACGTCTCGCCCTGGCTCATGCCCAAGCACGCCTGGATGTCGTCCAGGTGCACGGGCTCGCCGCGGTCATCAAGCAGCCCTATGAGGCGGTCCGCGTGGGAGCGGCGGCGTCGGATCAGCGCCGCATGGATCCCCAGACGCCGAGCCACCTCGGGGCTTCCCGGGACCAGTTCGACCTGCCCCGTTCGGCTCCCCACGCGGCGCAGGAGGCCATGTTTGAGCGCGTCGGTGATGGCGTTGCCGGCATGGTCTGGCCCGGTCGCGCCTACCCGGCTCTCCGAAGCTGCTCCCGCACGTCCTCGACCTCCCCGAGCTTTGGCTTGAACCGGGAGAGGTGCCGGATCCCGACGACGGGAATCCGCCGGCCCGCGGCCTGCGCCAGGAAGCCCCAGGTCACCGGCTTCTCCGTCCGCGAGTAGTGCCGGAGCCCTCCCCGGCCGAAGGCTTCGTAGAGGATCTGAGTGGCTGAGAACGGACCTATGCTGTTGCTGTAGGCGACGATGAGCTCGGGCTCGGAGATAGAAAGAGTGACGCCCTCGAAGAACTTCATCGAGCGAACGCGGAGTGCCTCGTAGCTCCCGATGGAACTGCGCTGCGCCGCCGATGCGATGTCATCGGCCCCCTTCGAGCAGAGAAGCAACGAGTTCGTGTAGACCGTGGCGCCACTCTCGAAGCCGAGTTGACCCGGAAGCTGCTCCAGGCGCTTCGCAAGCGTCGTGAACTTCCTCGGTGCCTTCGAATTGGGGGGGCCCTCGCCCCTCTTGTTCCCGGTCGTCCAAAGGCCGTCGAGTCCACGGCGAAGCTCCGAGTCCGTGGGGTTCTGCGCGTCCTCCTCGACGGCCCGCGCGTTGGTCCACCCGTTCTCCGCGTCCGCCATCGAGCCGTTCAAGCCGACGACGACGAGCCGCTTCTCGGCAGGGGGAGCAGCCACGACATCGAAGGCGCAGTCGAAGGGGCGGGCGGGGAGGGAGTCCAGCCCCAACTCCTTCAGGCTCTCGAGGATTCTCGCCTTGACGTCGCTCATCATGTCTCCTCCGGCCAAGGCCGAACGCTACCAGCGGACGTACGCCCTGGGGGCAGGCTGACCAAGGCACCGTCCCCGATCCTCGGCGATGTTCGCTTCGCAGCCACCCGTCCACGGGCTCCGCTCCCAGCGGAGAGGCGTGGCTGATGGCCCTGGAGGGCACTCTCGCTCGCAAACTCGATCAACCTCCCGGTGCCGGCACCAGGTGGTCCAGCGTCTCCATCCAGAGGTGGAGCGCCCATCGGACCCGCTCGAAGAAGGTCGCCAACGGGGCCTCCGGCCCGTCGTCCTCGCGCTTGCGGTCGTCCCAGAAGCGAGGAAGGTCGATGCACTGCAACGCCATGAGTTCGACACCGTCCAGGCTGAGGGCACCGTCCGGCTCGCAGGTGGCCTTGACCTGCGGGGTTGCCCACCACTCGAAGAGAGCGAGGTTGCCGTCGTCGGTCACTTCGGCGACATCTTCGGGTAGCAGCGGTTCACTACACCTCAGGCGCGCCAGGACCTCGTGCATCCACGCTCGCAGCGCCGACTGCGGTGGCATCGGCAAGGGTTCGCCGCACGACAGCCGGGCGAGCAAGGTCACGTCGACACGGATGCGCGGCCGCTCGGTCGTGGTGGTGTCGACGTAGCCGCGGCCGAAGAACCTCGAGAGCATCTCCTCCTCGGTTTTGGCGGAACGGGCTTCGTGGAGGGCGTCCCACTCCCACGACAGAGTGGCACCCACGTCAAAGGGTGCAGCATCCTGGCCGCCGGGCGGCTCGATGAAGACCTCGTAGGTGCGTTCGAGGTCGCAGAGGTCGAGCCGCTCGGAGGGATCTGCTCTGACGGCGAGGCCCGAGCCCGTGAGGGCTGTGGCGAAGGCGAGCTTGAAATCGGTGTAGTTCATCGGGAGCCGATCTTGCGGGTGCGGGGATGGGGGCGGTCCTCGCTGCGGTCGTTCTGCTGGGGCTGGCGGGCGGCTACCCGAGCCAGCCTCTGCGGCGCCACCAGGTCCTGGCCGCCGTCCTTGCCCGCCGTTTGGCGACGTCCACCGGCTGGCTGGTCCCGCTCTTCACCGCGTCCCCTTGCGGCGACCAGACGTGCCAGCCCGAGGCCGGGTAGACCGTCGCGGCCAGCTCCCCCGACGGTGTGACCAGCCGGTGCGCGCCGACCTCGCACGGCGGCGGCAGCCATGTCCACGACCCGCGCGCCCAGCCCTGCGGGCAGGTCGGCGCGGCCGGCGACGGGTCTTCGGGCGCGCACATCGGAACGAGGTCCTCCGCCTGGTCCCCGCTAAGCCCGATGTACTCGGTGCGGTCTCCACGTTCGTGGAGCCAGAGGGGCAGCTCGAGCAGGTCGCCGATCAGACGTGCGACTTCGTCCGGTCCCGGCACACTCGTCGTCCAGCGGGACAGGTGGCCGTTCGTGTTGTCCTCGGCGAAGTAGCTGGCCTCCTCCCACCGGCAGCCGAACCCGAAGTGCCGGAGCATGAACGCGACATCGTCGTGGGCGCCCGTCGTACGGTGGGGGTCGTCGGGATCGTGGAGTCGCACGATCTCGACGAGGACGTCGACCACCCACTCCCCGACGCCGTCACCCGTGGACTCGAACTCGGGGGGAGAGATGTCGAAGCACTGGTCGAAGCGCCCCCCCCCTACGGTGAGAGTGCCGAACTCGCAGAGGTCGTTCTCCAGCCAGACCTTCGAGGGGTCCGCTTCGTCGCGCGAATAGGCAACGGAGACGCCGAGATCCCGCAGGGCTTCACGGAGTTCCTGCGCGCAAGCCCCTCCGCCCGTGGCGGTCCGCCCTTCGGCCCTGGAGATGAAGTTGATGGTTCGCACGGTTCCCTCCCTTGCCGCTCCGTTACGGCTCGCCGAGGAGGAGGGAAACCCCAGGCAGTGGTTTCCGGGAGGCCTCGGCTGCCGTAACCGACTCATGAGCGCATCCCTCCTCGGCGACATCCACCGGCTCCGGACCCGGGGAGCCGCCGTCCTGCGATCCGGCCGGATGGCTCGGCTCGACGACCTCCGCGTTGTCATCGCCCTCCGCACCCGCATCGAAGCCGGAGTCCACGACGCGCTGGAACGAGGCGATCCGGTTCCGTTCATCGAGATGCTTCGGGCCGATCGAGCGTGCGTACCGAACGCCTCGACCCTCCTGTATCTCGACGAGGACGACGCCGTCGCGGCCGCCGAGGGTGCCGGCGGTGAGCTGAACGCCCTCGCTTGGCATGGCGTCTCACGGTGGGGCCTCGTGCGGGACGCTCTCCCGCGGTGGATCGCGCAGATCGCAACGCGCCGCGGCGAGCACCTACACCGGGCGGAAGTCGCTCGAGCCGTTGCGGACCTGCGCCGCGAAAAGGGCCGCGAGTACGTCAACACCGCGCTCGTGGACGAGACCGGCGAGTGGCGTGAGGAACTCGGGAAGGCCGATCTGCTGTGGCTGCTGAGGAGAGCGCGGAGACACTGAGCGGGGGGAGGCTGCGGAGTGGTACGGCGCGTGGGACGAGATGCTGCCGCGGTTCCAGGGCGACTTGCTGATCGGGGACCTGAACATCGACCCGTCGAGGAAGCGCAGGCGCGACCAGGAGCCGCTGCGGCGGCTGCACGAGGCCGGGTGGACGGTGTCCGGCGGAGGGCGGCTGGAGCTACCGGGGCCGGAACGGGAGCAGCAGCGCCGTTGACCACGTCTTCCAGCGGAGCGGTAGCCCCTCCGCGATCACTTCCCGGAAAGTGTCTTCGCATCTCTCGCAGACGCGCCGATGCCCGGCAGCGCCCCGGAGATGCCCCATGCAAGATGCCCCCCGCCGGAGCTTCCAGATCGCCCACTTCGGGATCTGGGACGACGAGATCCACCGCAACGCCACCATCTTCCGCAGCCGTCACGGGTGCTGGCCCAACGTCGCGTATTGCGGTGACGACACGCTCGACCTGATCAGCCGACACGTCGCTGCCGGACCGATGCGTCGGCACGTACGCGGCGAAAACGACGAAGCGCCCGCGGTCGATGAGTTCTTCAGCCTGAGCGAGTTCCAGGGGCCGGACTACGCACTGGACCTCCGCATAGTCGATGACCTGGACTTGGGCATCCTCCTGCTGACCTTCGAGGACACGAGACACATCGGTCCGTACGTGCCGGAGAGCAAAGACGGTGGGGGGCTGCGATGACGACTACGAACACCACGAACGCACCGCCCCCGCCACTGTTCACCGACGAGGAGTACGACGACTGGGACGCCCGACCGACCTTGAGGGAGGCGTGGGACCGGCTGCCCGTCGTGCGCACCATCGCCGGGTTCAAGATCCGCTGGCTCGGCCCCCTGGTGGAGTTGGGCTACGACGAGTGGCTTGAGGACATCGCCACCGAAGCGTGGGAACACCTGGAGCACACCGGGTGGGCAGACCTGTTGCCCGAGGGGCCGCTGCTCGACCGCCGGGGCCGGGTCCGGGCCGACTGGTCGCGCGCGTTCAAGCGGGCCGTTGACCGGCTGGTCGCCGCGGCTTTCATGTCCCTTGAGACGGACCCCGACCGGTGGGCAAGCTGGGGGTGCTACACCCTGCACGAGCCCAACCGGCTGCTCCGGGCCGAGGCCGAGCGGCGGGGATGGGACAGCTAGTCAGCTGTAGCGCCGGATACGCCGAGGAGAAGGCGACGACGTTCGAGGAGCCCTCGTTCGAGGATGAGTAGCGATGCGGGGGGGCGCCACTATCCGACCACGGAGTCGCCGGCAGTCGCACTGTCGTCCTCGGCCCCACCCGGCGGCCGCGTCCCGCCAGCCAGGGTCCCCTGGGCGCAGCTCATCGCC
>CAYQEG010000191.1:0-14995 GCA_964416435.1 uncultured Rickettsiales bacterium | reverse complement strand
ACACCGCCCCGTCGGACGAGGCCGCTCCCGAGGCTGACACCGCCCCGTCGGACGAAGCCCCGGCCGACGAGCCGGCCGACGAGCCGGCCGAGGAGCCGGCGGCCGAATAGCTGGAATGCGGACGCTTGCGCGCCCCTCAACGGTTTGCTAGCTTCCGCGCCGCTTCGCCGGATGGCGAGCTCTTTGCGAAGGTGGTGGAATTGGTAGACACGCCAGGTTGAGGGCCTGGTGGCCATTGCGGTCGTGGGGGTTCGAATCCCCCCCTTCGCACCAAAGACCCAGAACGACAGAAGCCCGGGTGACCACCCGGGCTTCTGTCGTTCTGGGATGTGGCCGGGGGCTACTCGCCGCAGTCCGAGCAGATGCCGTACAGCTCCATCTTGTGGCTGGTCAGGCTGAACCCGTACGCCGTCGCGACCTGCTCCTGGAGGTGCTCGATAGCCTCGTTCTCGAACTCCACGATCTTCCCGCAGTCGGTGCAGATGAGGTGATCGTGGTGGTGGTCATCCCCGGGGTGCTCGGGCTCGTAGAGCGTCGCGGAGGAGCCGTCCGTGAAGCGACGCTCCGTGGCGATGCCGGCGGAGACGAACAGCTTCATCGTCCGATAGACGGTGGCGTGTCCGATTCCGGACTGGCGGGTGCGCACGAGGCCCAGCAACTCCTCGACGCCGAGGTGCTTCTCGGCGTTCAGGAACGCTTCCAGGATGAGCTCGCGCTGACGGGTCAGCTTGAGTCCGTTGGCCTTCATGTAGGTCAGGAGCTGCCGGTGGGCGTCCTGGTAGGAGGGTCCGCTCGACGTCATGAGCATGGAGGGTAGCTCCCATCAAGGGAGCCGCATCCCTCAGTCCTGCTCGTCCGCGTCCTCGGCGCCGTCGTCGGCACCTGCGTCGTCGTCGGCCTCGGGCGCGTCATCGGCGTCCTGGTCGGCCTCGTCGGCCTCGGGCTCCTCGACCTCCGGCTCGGGGGCCGGGGCGGTCTCGGTCGGGGCGGCGGTGCGGGTCTTGGGCTCGCACGGCTCCTCGATCAGCTCGATGAGGCTCATCGGAGCGTTGTCACCGGTGCGACGGCCGATCTTCGTGATCCGCGTGTAGCCGCCGGGACGGTCCTGGAAGCGCTCGCTGTACTCGCTGAAGAGCTTCTGCAGGATGTCGCGGTCCTTGACCCACTTGCGGGCCTGGCGGACGGCGTGCACCCGCTGAGCGCGCAGACGAGCGGCGTCGTCACCCGACGCATCGTCCAGGGCGGACGGCGGCACGCGCTTGCTCAGCGTGATCAGCCGCTCCACGACCTTGCGCAGCTCCTTGGCCTTGGCGTCCGTGGTGCGGATGCGCCCATGCTCGAGCAGGCTGGTCGCCATGTTCCTGTACATCGCCTTGCGATGAGAGGAGTTACGACCGAGCTGACGTCCGGAGTGGCGATGTCGCATGTCTAGGCTCCTGACCGGTGAGCCCCGCTAACGCGAGGCGTCCGGCGAATTAATCCTGCTCGCGGATGCGCGGGAAGTTGTGCAGCTTCATACCGAGCTGCAGGCCCATCTCCCCGAGCACTTCCTTGACCTCGTTGAGGGACTTGCGACCGAAGTTCTTGGTCTTCAGCAGGTCCGCCTCGGTCTTCTCCACGAGCTCGTAGATGTACTTGATGTTGGCGTTCTGGAGGCAGTTGGCCGACCGCACGGAGAGCTCGAGCTCGTCGACGGTCTTGAAGAGGTTCTCGTTCCACTCCTCTTCCGGCTCGTCCTCCTCGAACTCCGGCTCCTCCTCCTCATCGAAGTTGATGAAGATCTGGAGCTGCTCCTTGAGGATCTTGGCCGAGAAGGCGACCGCGTCGGCCGGGATGACCGTACCGTCGGTCCAGATCTCGAGGACGAGCTTGTCGTAGTCCGTCCTCTGACCGACGCGAGCGTTCGTGACCCGGTAGTTCACCCGGTGCACCGGGCTGAAGATCGCGTCGATCGGGATGGTGCCGATCGCCGCCTCTTCCTCCTGGTTGCGGTCCGCCGGCACGTAGCCCGCGCCCTTCTCGACGCGCAGCTCCATGCGGAGGTGCCCCTCGCCCGCCAGGGTGCAGACGTGGTGGTCGGGGTTCATGATGACCGAGTCACCGGTCGTGCGGATGTCGCCCGCCTTGACGTCGACCTGCTTACCGCGGCTGCCCGACATCTCCAGCGTGAACGTCTGGGGCTCGTACGTCTCCATGCGGATGAGCACGCCCTTGAGGTTCAGGATGATGTCGGTGACATCCTCGATCACGCCGTCGACCGTCGAGAACTCGTGGAGCACCCCGTCGATGTGCACCGCGGTGATCGCGGTGCCCTGGAGGCTGCTCAGCAGGACGCGCCGCAGCGCGTTGCCGAGCGTGACGCCGAAGCCCTTCTCGAGGGGCGAGGCCACGAACTTCCCGTAGCGGTCCGGGTCCTTCTCCAGGTCCTCCTGGACCAGGGAGCGGGGTCGGATCAGCGTACGCCAGTTGCGGTGGATCTCGCGGGCGGAGTCGGTCATGGTGGGGGTCTCTTTCCCTGGGGCATTCGACGGACGTCGCCGCCGAATGGCTCCGGTTTTCGCTCAGGCTGGACTAGCGGGAGTACAGCTCGACGATGAGGTTCTCCTGGATGGGCAGCGTGAGCTCGGTTCGCACCGGCCACGTCAGGACCTTGCCCTCCCAGTTGGTGGTGTTCAGCTCGAGCCAGCTCATCTGCGGACGTCCGGCGGCGCGCTCCAGCGCGTCGATCAGGCGCTGCTGACTGCGGCTCTTCTCCCGGATGGAGACGACGTCGCCCGTACGCATCTGGTACGAGGGGATGTCGAGCTTGCGGCCGTTGATCAGCACGTGTCCGTGGCGCACCACCTGCCGCGCCTCGGCGCGGGAGCCCGCGAAGCCGAGCCGGAAGACGGTGTTGTCCAGGCGGTTCTCGAGCAGCGCCAGCAGCGTCTCGCCGGTGTTGCCCTTACGGCGGGCAGCCTCGACGTAGTACGCGCGGAACTGCTTCTCGGCCAGGCCGTAGATCCGCTTCACCTTCTGCTTCTCGCGAAGCTGCTGTCCGTACTCGGACACGCGCAGGCGACGGTTCTGGCCGTGCTGGCCGGGCGGGTACTGGTTGCGCTCGAACGAGCACTTGTCGGTGTAGCAGCGCTCCGCCTTCAGGAAGAGCTTGAGCCCTTCCCGGCGGCAGAATCGACAGACGGGTCCAGAGTAGCGAGCCATTGTTCAGTCCTAGACCCGCCGCCGCTTCGGGGGGCGGCAGCCATTGTGCGGGATGGGCGTCACGTCCTTGATGAACGTGACCTTCAGGCCGGCGGTGGCCAGGGCGCGCAGAGCGGACTCTCGACCGCTGCCCGGACCCTTCACCTCGACCGCGACGGTCCGCATGCCGTGGTCCATCGCCTTGCGGGCGGCGTCCTCGGCGACGAGCTGCGCCGCGAACGGCGTGCTCTTGCGGGAGCCCTTGAAGCCCCGCGAGCCAGCGGAAGACCACGCGATGGTGTTCCCGTTGACGTCGGTGATGTTGACGATGGTGTTGTTGAACGTCGCGTGGATGTGGGCGACGCCCACCGCGATGTTCTTGCTGACCTTCTTCTTCTGGCGACGGACCTTGGCCATGGCTGCTTACCTCTTGCCCTTCTTGCGGGTCACGATGCGGCGCGGCCCCTTGCGCGTACGAGCGTTCGTGTGGGTCCGCTGACCCCGCACCGGCAGGCCGCGACGATGGCGCAGGCCCCGGTAGGTGTTCAGGTCCATCAACCGCTTGATGTTCATCGCGACCTCCTTGCGGAGATCACCTTCGACCGTGCACTGCGTCTGGATGACGCTGCGGATGCGGGCGACCTCGCCCTCGGTCAGATCCTGCACGCGGACGGTCGAGTCGATGCCCGCCTCCTTGAGGATCTTCGACGAGGTGGTCCGACCGATCCCGTAGATGTAGGTCAGCCCGATGAGGACGCGCTTGCCGCGCGGGATGTCGATGCCTGCGATACGTGCCATGAATCTAACCCTGCCGCTGCTTGTGCTTGGGGGTCTCACAGATCACGCGCACGACCCCACGCCGCTTGATGACGCGGCACTTGTCGCAGATCTTCTTGACCGAAGCCTTGACCTTCATTCTCGATTCTCCCCCGCCGGAACCCGGCGGATGATGCGGCCCCGCGAGGGGTCCACGTCGCTCAATCTCACAACGACCTGGTCGCCCGGAATCAAACGGACGATCTTCATCTGAAGCTGCCCGCCAACGTGGGCTGACACGACACCCCCACCGCGGAGGCGCACCCTATACAGACGATTTGGTAGGAGATCAAGAATTGATCCCGCGACCTCCAGGTCGTCTCCCTTCTTCATCGCCCTTCGGCGATCACCCCAGCGCCGCTGACAGTCGGGCGTAGACGTCGTCCAGGGGGCCGACTCCGTCGACCTCCGTGACGATCCCTCGTTGCCCGTAGTAGGCGGCCACCGGGGCCGTGTTGTGTGCGTACTCGTTCAGCCGGACGCGCACCTTCTCTTCGGTGTCGTCCGACCGCTGATACAGCTCGCCCCCGCAGGAGTCGCAGACCCCTTCGGTCGCGGGCGGGCTGAAACTGACATGGAACGGCGTGCTGCAGGCGCGGCAGACCCGTCGGCCGACGATGCGGGCGACGATGTCCTCGTCCGGGACCACCAGGACGAGGACCTGGTCGATCGACGAACCGAGCTTGCCGAGCAGGCCGTCCAGCGCCACCGCCTGGCCGACGGTGCGCGGGAAGCCATCGAGGATGTAGCCGTTGGCGCAGTCGTCCTGCCCCAGCCGGTCACCGACCATGTCGATGATCAGCGCGTCCGGCACCAGGAGCCCCTGGTCCATGAACTCCTTCGCCTTGACGCCCAGCGCGCTACCGGCGCGGACGTGGCCGCGAAGGATGTCGCCGGTCGAGACCTGCGGAATCCCCTTGTCCACCACCAGGCGCTTGGCCTGGGTGCCCTTGCCAGCCCCGGGGGGCCCGAAGAAGATCAGCTTGAGGCTCATCCCCGCGTCCCCCTTCTGCCGGAGCGCACCCGGCTGCCGCCGCCGCCGCCGCCGCCCATGAGGCCGTCGTAGTGGCGAGTCAGCAGGTGGCTCTCGATCTGGGCGACCAGGTCGAGCGCCACGCCGACGACGATCAGGAGGCCGGTGCCGCCGAAGTAGAAGGTCACCCGCATCTCGCTGATCATGACGTCGGGAAGCAGGCAGACCGCCGTGATGTACAGCGAGCCCGCCAGCGTCAGGCGGGTGAGCACCCGGTCGATGAAGTCGGCCGTCGGCTTGCCCGGGCGGATGCCCGGCACGAAGCCGCCGTGCTTCTGCATGTTCTCCGCGACGTCGGCCGGGTTGAACGTGACCGACGTGTAGAAGTAGCAGAAGAAGATCGTCAGGGCCGCGTACGTGACCATGTAGGTCGTCGTGCCCGGCATGAACAGCGCCTGGATGTCCTGCAGGAACTGGTTGTTCCGCGCGAAGCTGCTGATCGTCGCCGGGAACATGATGATCGACGAGCTGAAGATGGGCGGGATGACCCCGGCCATGTTGATCTTCAGCGGCAGGTGGGTGTTCTGCCCGCCGTACACCTTCCGTCCGACGACCCGCTTGGCGTACTGCACCGGGATCCGTCGCTGCCCTCGCTCACAGAAGACGATGAAGGCGATGACGATCAGCGCGAAGAGCCCCAGGAGCAGGAGCCCCAGGAAGTTCCGCTCGCCGCTCCGCAGCTGACCCCAGGTCGTGAAGATCGCGTCCGGGAAGCGGACGATGATGCCGGCCATGATGATCAGCGAGATGCCGTTGCCGATGCCCCACTCGGTGATGCGCTCACCGAGCCACATGATGAACGCCGCGCCCGTCGTCAGGGTCAGCACGGTCATCAGGCGGAAGGACCAGCCACCGTTCAGGACGATGGCGCCGTCGCTGCCCGGGGCGGCCATGTTCTCCAGGCCCACCGCGATGGCGAAGCCCTGGATGACGCAGATGAGGATCGTGCCGTACCGGGTGTACTGCGTGATCTTCTGCTGCCCGGCCTCGCCCTCCTTCTTCAGCCGCTCCAGAGCCGGAACGACCACCGTCATCAGCTGCAGAATGATGGACGCGCTGATGTACGGCATGATGCCGAGGGTGAAGATGGAGAACTGCTCGAGCGCGCCTCCACTGAACATGTTGTAGAGGTCGAAGAGCGTTCCGCCCTGCTGCTGGTTGAAGAACGACGACAACGCAGCGCGGTCGGTACCAGGGTTCGGGATGAACACGCCGAACCGGTACACAGCGAGGAGCGCCGCCATCACCAACAGGCGATTGCGCAGCTCGGGGATCTTCGGGATTTGCCAGACGCCGGACTTGGCCATGCGGGGGGCTCCGTGGCTCCTGGGTGCTTATCCGACGAGCTCGACCGTGCCGCCAGCGGCCTCGATCTTCGCCCGAGCTCCGGCGCTGATCCGGTGGACCCGGATCGTGAGCGCGCGGTCGATGTCGCCGTTGCCGAGCAGCTTGATGCCGTCACCGATCTTGTCGACCAGGCCGACTGCGATCAGCGCGTCGCTGTCGACCGTCGCGCCCGCCTCGAAGCGGTCGAGCTGGCCGACGTTGATCTCGGAGATCTTCTTGCCGAACTTGTTGTGGAAGCCACGCTTGGGGAGACGCCGCGCGATGGGCATCTGGCCGCCCTCGAACCAGGCGGGGATGCCGCCGCCGGACCGGGCCTTCTGGCCCTTCTGGCCCTTGCCACTGGTCTTGCCGGTCCCCGATCCGGGGCCACGGCCGATGCGCTTGCGCGGCTTCCTGCTGCCCGGCATCGGGCTGAGCGTGTTGAGGTCTGACATTTTCTGCTCCCGCCGCCCTCAATCCTGGTCGGGCTCCCCGTAGGGCGGGCGACTCGCGCCCAACCAGGTTCTCTACCGGTGCAAACCGGCGGTGGACTCTAAGCCTTCAGCTCCGAGACCTCCACCAGGTGAATCACTTTCTTGACCATGCCGCGGATGGAGGGGGTGTTCTCCAGCTCGACAGTCTTGTGCAAACGGTTCAGGCCGAGGCCGCGAAGGGTCGCCCGCTGATCCTGGGGGCGGCCGATCGCGCTACGGCGCAACGTCACGGTAAGCGTCTCGGACATCGTTCCTACTCCGATCAGGCCCGGACCTCAGGAGCGCCGCGGCGCCGGAGGTAGTCCTCCGGAATCTGAAGCCGCGTCAGCGCGTCCATCGTGGCCTTGAGGACGTTGTGGGGGTTGTTGCTGCCGATGCACTTGGTGAGGATGTTCTCCACACCGGCGCACTCGAGGACCGCGCGGACGGCGCCACCGGCGATGACGCCGGTACCGGCGCTGGCCGGGCGGAGCATCACGCGACCCGCGCCGTACGTGCCGACGATGGGGTGCGGGATGGTGCCAGCGTCCGTCATCGGGACGCGAACCATCGACTTGCGGGCCTTCTCACCACCCTTTCGGATGGCCTCGGGGACCTCGTTGGCCTTGCCGAGACCGACGCCGACGCGCCCCTCGGCGTCATCGACGACCACCAGGGCCGAGAAGTTGAAGCGTCGGCCGCCCTTGACGACCTTGGCGACGCGGTTGATGTCGACTACCCGGTCGAGCAGCTCGACATCTCCATCCATGAAACGTGCCATTGCGAGACCCCTAGAAAGTCAGCCCGCCCTCTCGGGCGGCGTCGGCGAGGGCCTTGACCCGGCCGTGGTACTTGTAGCCGTTGCGGTCGAAGACGACGGCCTCGACGCCCGCCTCCTTCGCCTTGGCGGCGATGGCGGTGCCGACGACCTTCGCCGCCTCCTTGTTGCCCTTGTGCCCCTCGACCTCGACCTGCTGGGTCGACGCCACGGCGAGGGTGCGGCCCGCCACATCGTCCACCAGCTGGGCGTAGATGTGGTTGGTCGAGCGGTGCACCGTCAGGCGCGGGCGCTCCGCCGTGCCGCTCAAGCTGCGGCGGATCGAAACCTTGCGGCGATTGCGCGCTCGGGTTCGCTTGTTCATCTTGCTGGCCATGGTCAGCTCCTAAACCGCGCTACCGGACTTGCCGGGCTTGAGCTTGATGTGCTCACCGACGTACCGCACGCCCTTGCCCTTGTAGGCGTCGGGCTTGCGGAAGCCGCGGATGTTCGCCGCGACCTGGCCGACCGCTTCGCGATCGATGCCGGTGACCGTGATGATGTTCCCCTTGACCTCGGCAGAGACGCCGACGGGCAGGGGGTAGTCGATGGGGTGGCTGTAGCCGAGGTGCAGCTCCAGGCCCTTGCCCTTGACCGCGGCCTTGTAGCCAACGCCCACGATCTCGAGCTTGCGGGTCCACCCGGCGCTGACGCCCGTGACCATGTTCTGCAGCAGCGCGCGGGTCAGGCCGTGACGGGCCCGGGCCGGCTTGCTGTCGTTGACGCGGGTCACCACCGCCTGGTCCGACGCGACGTCGATCCCGACGTGCGACGGGAGCGCGCGAGTCAGCTGGCCCTTGGGGCCCTTCGCCGACATCGTGCTGGCGTCGACCGTGACCGTGACCCCCTTGGGAATCTGTACGGGGAGCCTTCCGATACGAGACATCTTGTAGTCCTCCAGAGCGCTGACCTACCAGACGTAGGCCAGCACCTCCCCGCCGACGTTGAGCTTCTTGGCGTCCCGGTCGGAGATGACGCCACGGCTGGTGCTGAGGATGGCGACGCCGAGGCCACCGAGGACCTGCGGAATCTCCTTGGACTTCACGTAGCGCCGGCAGCCCGGCGTACTCACGCGCTTGAGACCCAGGATGATGCCGGCGTCTTCCTTGTCGTACTTCAGGATGACGTTCAGCACGCCCTGGTGCTCGTTCGCCTGGAAGGAGTAGTCCTGGATGAAGCCCTCGTGCTTGAGGATCTCCAGGACGGCCTTCTTGATGTTCGACGCCGGCACCGAAACGATCTGGTGCTTGGCGGTCTGCGCGTTGCGGATGCGGCTAAGCAGGTCCGCGATGGGGTCAGTCATGCCCATGTTGTTCTCCTATCGGGCCCGGTTTCCGTGAGGACCTGGGTCCGACTGCGTCCTACCAGGACGACTTGATGACGCCGGGGACCTTGCCCTCGAGGCTCAGGTTCCGGAAGCAGATTCGGCAGAGCTCGAACTTGCGCATGTACGCGCGCGGTCGGCCGCAGTTCTTGCACCGGTTGCGATGACGGACCGCGAACTTCGGTCCACGCTTCCAGGAGGCGATCTTGCTGGTCTTGGCCATGTCCCTACCTACTTCGCCCGGAAGGGCATGCCGAGGTGCTTCAGAAGCGAGAGCGCCTCGGCGTCGGTCTTCGCCGTGGTGACGAAGGTGATGTTCATGCCGTGGATCCGGTCGACCTTGTCGTACTCGATCTCCGGGAAAACGATCTGCTCCTTGAGGCCCAGGGAGTAGTTCCCGCGGCCGTCGAAGGCCTTGCGCGAGACGCCGCGGAAGTCGCGGATTCTCGGCATCGCCATCGAGATGAGCCGGTCGAGGAACTCCCACATGTGGGCGCGCCGCAGCGTGACGGAGGTGCCGATCGGCATCCCCTCGCGGAGCTTGAAGTTGGCGATGGAGCGCCGGGCCCGGCGGATGACCGCCTTCTGACCGGTGATCTCGCCCAGCTCGGTGGCCGCCGTCTCGAGCAGCTTCACGTTCTGGATCGCCTCCTTCATGGAGACGTTCAGCACGATCTTGCTGAGCTTGGGCACCATCATCGGGTTGCCGTAGTCGAACTCCTCCTGGAGCTTGCCGACTACCGTCTCCCGGTACTGGTCTTGAAGTCTCGGTGTGTTTGCCATGGTCTCTCAGCTCCTGTCGGCTGGGGCCGGCCGCGCTCCCGCGAGGGGAACCGGTCCGGTCATGCGCGAGCCTTTTCGATGGTCTCGCCGCTCTTCTTCGCGACGCGGATCTTCTGTCCGTTGTCCAGGTACTGGTAGCCGATGCGGGTCGGCTCCCCGTCCGCCGTCATCACCGAGACGTTGGAGACGTGGATCGACGCCTCCTTCTCGATGATGCCGCCGGTGCGGCCGAGGGCCGGCATCGGCTTCTCGGCGCGCTTGACCTTGTTGACGCCATCGACGAAGACGCGAGTCCGGTCCGCGTTGAACCGGGTCACTTCGCCCTTGGCGCCCTTGTGGGCCCCGGAGGTCACGACGACCTGGTCGCCGATGCGGAGCTTCGTGTTGTTCTTGATGCGTGCCATCTCAGAGCACCTCGGGCGCCAGCGAGACGATCTTCATGAACCGCTTCGCGCGCAGTTCGCGGGCGACGGGGCCGAAGATGCGAGTCCCGATGGGCTCCTTCTGGCCGTCCACGAGGACGGCGGCGTTGTTGTCGAAGCGGATGTAGGAACCGTCGGCGCGCCGAATCTCCTTGGCCACGCGAACGATCACGGCCTCCATGACCGTGCCCTTCTTGACCTTGGAGTTCGGGATCGCTTCCTTGACCGACACCTTCACGATGTCGCCCACGGAGGCGTACTTGCGCTTGGAGCCCCCGAGCACCTTGATGCACAGGACCTTCTTGGCGCCCGAGTTGTCCGCCACGTCGAGCAGCGACTCTGCCTGGATCATCGGATTACCCCACGGCCTTGCGGTCGATGGAACGGACGCGCCAGCGCTTGCCGCGGCTGAGCGGTCGCGTCTCGACGATCGTCACCGAGTCGCCGATGCCGCACTTGTTGGCCTCGTCGTGCGCCTTGTACTTCTTGGAGTGACGCACGTACTTCTTGTATCGAGGATGCTGGACCTTGCGGGTCACCTCGACGACGACCGTCTTCTCCATCTTGTCGGAGACGACGATTCCCTGAAGCGTGCGCTGGTTGCGCGTCGCCTCTGCGGTCTGGGTCTGCTCGTTCATCGTCTACCTCTCAGCCCTGGCCCATGAACTTGCGGAACGAGGCGAAGGCGCTCGCTTCGGCCTCGACCGGGCCGATCGCCCGGGCCAGGCCACCGACGGCCATGCCCTGCTCGATCTCGCGCTCGCGGATCAGGGTGTTCACGCGGGCGAGCGTCCTACGGACGGTCGTCACCGCTGCGGTGTTGTCCAGCTGGCCGGTGGCCTTCTGGAACTTGAGCGAGGTGAGCTCGCCCAGGAGGTCCTGCTGGCGGAGCAGCAGGCCCTTGTCGTCCAACGTACGGAGGTCGGCGGCGTTCATGCCCAGGTCTCCCTCTTCACGAAGCGGCACTTGATGGGCAGCTTGTGCATGGCGAGGCGGAGCGCCTCGCGGGCGACCTCCTCGCTCACGCCGTCCATCTCGTAGAGGATGCGGCCGGGCTTGACCACGGCGACCCACAGCTCGGGGGCGCCCTTGCCCTTACCCATGCGGGTCTCGGCGGGCTTCTTGGTCAGCGGCTTGTCGGGAAACACCCGAATCCAGACCTTGCCACCTCGCTTGGCCTGACGCGTCATGGCGACACGAGCAGCCTCGACCTGGCGGGCGGTCAGGAAGCCGGCCTCGAGGGCCTGCAGACCGTAGTTACCGAAGTCCACGTTGCAGCCACGGCGCGGGATCCCGCGACGGCGGCCCTTCTGGATCTTGCGATGCTTGACTCTCTTGGGACTGAGCATGGTGCTCTACTCCGCGCCTTACGGCGTCTCTAGTTCTCTTCGCCGGGGAGAATCTCCCCCTTGAAAATCCAGCACTTGACGCCGATGACCCCGTAGGTCGTCTTGGCGACGGTGCTCCCGTAGTCGATGTCAGCGCGCAGGGTGTGCAGCGGCACACGGCCCTGGCGGTACCACTCGCGACGGCCCATGTCCGAGCCGCCGAGGCGACCGGCGCAGGCGATGCGGACGCCCTTGGCGCCGGCTCGCATCGTGCCCTGCATGGCCTTCTTCATGGCGCGGCGGAACGAGACCCGCTTCTCGAGCTGGGCGGCGATGTTCTCCGCCACCAGCTGAGCGTCGAGCTCGACCTTGCGCACTTCGATGATGTTCAGGAAGACGTCCTTGCCGGTGACCTTCTTGAGTTCCTTCTTGAGGTCCTCGAGGCCGGCGCAGCGCTTGCCGATGATCATGCCCGGGCGGGCGGCGTACACGAAGACCTTCGCCTTCGCCGCAGCGCGCTCGATGATGATCTTGCTCACCTGGGCGTTCTTCAGCCGCTTCTTCAGGAACTTCCGGATCCGCAGGTCCTCGTGGAGGTTGTCTGCGTAGCCCTTGTCCGCGTACCAGCGGCTGTCCCAGGTCTTGACCGTGCCAAGGCGGAAGCCGACGGGATGTACCTTCTGACCCATTTTTCCAGCTCCTACCGAGTGCCCAGCTCGAGCGTGATGTGGCTCGTGCGCTTGAGGATCCGCGTGGCCCGGCCCTGAGCCCGGGGCAGGTACCGACGCAGCGTCGGCCCGCCATCCACGAAGATGGTCTTGACGTACAGATCGTCGACCTCGACCGTCGGGTCGACGTCGGCGGCGTTGGCGACAGCCGAGCTGATCAGCTTGCTGATCATCGGGGCCGACCGCTTCTGCGTGAACTTGAGCGTCCGCAGCGCGTCATCCACGTCCTGGCCGCGCACCATGTCGGCCACGAGGCGGGCCTTCTGGGGCGAGATGCGGACGTAGCGCAGCTTGGCGCTCGCAACAGCGTCGTTGGACATCGCCTGCTCCTACCGGACCCGCGACCGGCGGTCGCCCGCGTGGCCGAAGAAGGTACGGGTCGGGGCGAACTCGCCCAGCTTGTGACCGACCATCTGGTCCGTGATGTAGACCGGAATGAACTTCTTGCCGTTGTGGACGGCGATCGTGATCCCGATCATCTCGGGGATCACCGTCGAGCGGCGCGACCACGTCCTGATGACCTGGTTGCTGCTGCTCTCCTGTGCGGCCACCACCTTCTGGAGGAGGTGGATGTCCACGAACGGGCCCTTCTTGAGGGAACGTGCCATGTCGTCTCCCTACTTCTTCCGCTTGCGCCGGCGCACGATGAATCGGTTGCTCGGCTTGTTCTTGTCACGGGTCCGCGCGCCCTTGGTGGGCTTGCCCCACGGGGTCACGGGGTGTCGGCCGCCTGAGGTACGACCCTCACCGCCGCCGTGCGGATGATCGACCGGGTTCATGGCCACGCCGCGGACCTTCGGTCGACGACCCAGCCAGCGAGACCGGCCAGCCTTGCCGAGCGACATGTTGGAGTGCTGGTCGTTGCCGACCTGGCCCACCGTCGCCTGGCACCGGTTGATGAACTGACGAAGCTCGCCCGACGGCAGCCGCAGGAGCACGTACTTGCCCTCCTTGGCCATCACCTGGGCGTACGTGCCGGCCGCGCGAGCGACCTGGCCGCCCTTACCGGGCTTCATCTCGATGTTGTAGACCCACGTGCCGAGCGGGATGTTCAGCAGCGGCATCGCGTTGCCGGGCTGGATGTCGCTCCCGGCGCCGGTCTCGACCACCGAACCCACCGTCAGCCCCTTGGGGGCGATGATGTAGCGCTTCTCGCCGTCCGCGTAGTTCAGCAGCGCGATGCGCGCCGTGCGGTTCGGGTCGTACTCGATCGACGCGACGCGGGCCGGCACGCCGGTCTTGTCGCGCTTGAAATCGATGACGCGATAGCGCTTCTTGTGCCCGCCACCACGCCGGCGAACCGTGATGCGGCCCCGCGCGTTGCGGCCGCCGGAGCGGGTCCACTTCGCCAGGAGCTTGCGCGTCGGCTTGCTCGTCGTGATCTCGGCGAAGTCCGAGACGGACATCCCCCGAGTACCGGGGGTCATCGGCTTGAGCCGTCGAATTCCCATCGGTGCCTCCCCTACAGACCACTGTAGAAGTTGAGGTCGTCGCCCTCGGCCACCGTGACCAGAGCCTTCTTCCAGTTGGGGCGCTTACCGAAGTAGCGACCGAACCGCTTCACCTTGCCGCGCACGACCATGGTGCGGACGTTGGCCACCTGGACCCCGAAGAGCGACTGGATCGCCTCCTTGATCTCGATCTTGGTGGCGTCCTTCCCGACCTCGAACGCGTAGGTGTTGTTCTCTTCCGTCGCGGCCGACGCCTTCTCGGTCAGCAGCGGGCGGATGATGATCGTGTCGACGCGCCTCATGCCTCACCTCCGAACCGGGCCGCGATGGCTTCGACAGCCGCCGTGGTCAGGACCAGGTGGTCGTGGCGGAGCACGTCCTCCACGTTGAGGCCCTGCTCGGGCAGCACCTTCACGTAGGGGATGTTGCGGGCCGACTTGGCGACGGCCTCGTCCGGCGTGGCGAGCACGAACAGGGCGGAGCCGATGCCGAGCTTGCCGAGCAGGTCCGCCACCGCCTTCGTCTTGATGCCGCCGAAGTCGAGGTTGTCGAAGACGACCACGTTGTCGGAGGAGACGCGACGCGACAGGGCGCTGCGAAGGGCGCCGCGGCGCACCTTCTTGTTCAGCTTGAAGGCGTAGCTGCGCGGGGTCGGCCCGTGGGCCACGCCACCGCCGCGGAACTGGGGAGCCCGCGAACCACCGTGACGGGCACGACCAGTGCCCTTCTGGCGATACAGCTTCTTGCCGCCGCCGCGGACCTCGGCACGCCCCTTGGTGGAGGCGGTGCCCTGGCGGCGGTGCGCCTGGCTGTATCGAACCACCTGGTGGAGCAGGTGCTCGTACTTGTCGTTGGCGAAGATGTCTTCGGGGAGCTCGACCGAGCTCACCTCGTCGCCAGCGATGTTGATGACCTTGACGTTCGGCATGATTCGACCCGTCAGTTGAGCTTGATTTCGACGTCCACGCCGGCCGACAGGTCGAGCTTCATGAGCGCGTCGATGGTGCCCTGGGTGGGCTCCATGATGTCGAGCAGCCGCTTGTGCGTGCGGATCTCGAACTGCTCTCGGCTCTTCTTGTCGACGTGCGGACCCCGAAGGACGCAGTACTTGTTGATCTTCGTCGGCAGCGGGATGGGACCGCGCACGCTCGCTCCGGTGCGACGCACCGTGGCGACGATCTCCTTGGCGCTCTTGTCCAGGAGCTTGTGGTCGTAGGCCCGCAGACGAATACGGATGTTCTGGTCAGCCATGCTGTCCTCTACTCGTGAATCTTCGCGACGACGCCGGCGCCGACGGTGCGGCCACCCTCGCGG
>CAYQEG010000190.1:0-15023 GCA_964416435.1 uncultured Rickettsiales bacterium | reverse complement strand
CGGCCGTCCCGGTCCGTGGAGTCGTGACTGGAGGGGTGGACATGACTCATGTCGGCCGTCCCGGGCACGACCCCCCTACGGTCCGTCGGACCGAACCTCAGGGGGCGTCGCAGGTCCCGCTGTCGTCCCCGCCCCGCTGACAGCAGCCGGCGTACTGGACCCAGTTCTCCTCGACCGACCAGGCCCGGGCGCGGGCGAGGGAGATCGCCCGGCTGTCCAGCGCTTGCTCGCCGACGTCCTCCGCCGCCAGGCAGGCGGCGAGGCCGTCCCGCCAGGGCACTGCCAGCTGGAACGTCTGCTCTGGGGGGAGGAACTCCGAGTCCGGGCCGCAGATGCGGTCCCCGAGCTTGCACCAGACCTCCTGGCGGCTCCCGCAGACGCCGCCGCCGGAGACTCCGGCGACCGCGCAGGCGTCGTTCGCGTCGTCGGACGTCGCCGCTTCGGACGCCTGCAGGCCGTGCTCCAGCCGGCAGGCCACCAGGTTGCCCGTCTCCGCCCCGTAGGACCCCAGCCCCTCGTTGGGCGTGTCGCCGTCGTAGAAGACCCCCGCCTCGCAGAGGGCGAGGCAGCCCGAGGCGTCGTCGTGCTGGCCGCCGCACTGGGCCTCGAGCACCTCGCAGTACCGCGCGCAGCTGACGTCCGCGGGGAACTCGGGGTAGCAGGACCACAGCAGACCCAGCGTCACCGCCAGGGCTCCGACCAGCACCGTCGATCGTGCGCTCACGCCCCGAGTCTATCGAGTTGCTACGATCGCCGCGTGCTCCGCCTCGTCGCATCGTCCGTGCTTCTGCTGGTCCTCGCCGCGCCAGCGGCCCTCGCCCAGGCCACCGACGCTCTGCTCCTGCAGGCCACCGACCTGGCGACCTCCGGCGCCTGGGCGGACGCCCTGCCGGTCCTCGACCGGGTGCTCTCCACCCACCCCGACCAGCCCCAGGCCCTCTACTACCGGGCCCTGTGCCGCCTCAAGCTCGGTGAGCTCGCCGGCGCCGACGAAGACCTCGAGCGGTACGAGGGCATCGTCACCTCGCCGACCGACCAGGAGCTCGGAGCCGCCCTCCGCGTCCAGTTGGACGCCGCCCTGGCCCACGACCCCGCCTCGCAGCCCCCCGAGCCACCCCGGCGCAAGGTCGGCCCCGAGCTTCCGCTCCTCCTGCTCGGCGGCGCCGCGGCGGGCCTCGGCGCCGGCTTCGTGGCCAACGGGCTCGTGCGCGCCAACCGCGGCATCGAAGAGCGTGACCGCGGCAGCTACGACGACGGACGCGTGCCCTACAACCTCGGGATCGGCCTGCTCGCCGGCGGCGGCGCCACGATGGTCATCGCCATCCCGGCCGGGCTCGCCTTCCACAAGCCCGGCCGGGCCCATGCGAGCGTCTCGATCTCGGGTTTCGGCTCCCCCCAGGGCGTCTCGCTCGGCGTCGGCCTGACCTGGTAGTCGGCCCTCCGGTCAGTCCGCCGCGACCCGCTCGACGATCGCCTGCAGGTCGATGAACTCCAGCGTCGACTCCAGCATCTCCCGGCCTGTCGACGGCGCCCCCGCCATCTCCACCCGCACCTTCGGGTGGCCCGGGTCCAGCTCGAGCACCGCCCGCAGGGGAGCGTCCTCCACCACCCGGTAGTCCCGCGGGCTCGGGGCGTCGCCCGCGTATCGCACCACCGACAACGTCAGCAGCAGCCCCTGGTGGTTCACGATCGTCATCCGCGCCACGCTCGCGCAGCTGTCGTCGTCGCGGCGGCCCGCGCGGGGCCACATCACGACCAGCTCCTTGATGTAGGACGGCAACGCCGCGACGAGGTCGTCCGCCGATGGGTGACCCGAGCACGTCTTGCCCAGCGCCAGGTCCGGGTCCTGCGGCGTCGACGGAGTCAGCCCCGACCCCGACTCTGCGGCCCCTCCGACCGCGTCACCGCAGCCGAGCGCGCACACCAGCCCCAGGACCATGAACCAACGCATCTCCAGGCTTCTACCCGATGAACGCAGGGCGTGGTAGATCGCCGGCCCGACCAAGGAGACCCCCAATGAGCCACGACTTCCTGCAGACCCTCGGCCTCGTCGGCACCTGCGAAGGCGCCAGCGCCGGCCGCTGGCTGAGCACCACCTCCGGCAACACCCTGACCGTGCGCACCCCCAGCGACAACTCGGTCATCGGCGAGGTCCGCCTCGCCAGCGGAGACGACTACGAGCAGGTCATGGCCGCCGCCCAGGAGGCGTTCGTGAAGTGGCGCGAGGTGCCCGCCCCGGCTCGGGGCGAAGTCATCCGCAAGCTCGGCCTCGCCTTTCGCGAGAAGAAGGCCGAGCTCGGCGCCCTGATCAGCCTCGAGATGGGGAAGATCCGGGCCGAGGGTGAGGGCGAGGTGCAGGAGTGCATCGACATCTTCGACTTCGCGGTCGGGCTCAGCCGCCAGCTGTACGGCCTGTCGATGCACAGCGAGCGCCCCAAGCACCGCATGTACGAGCAATGGCACCCGCTCGGGATCGTCGGGATCATCACCGCCTTCAACTTCCCGATGGCCGTCTGGGCCTGGAACGCCGCCATCGCCGCCGTCTGCGGCGACGCGATGGTCTGGAAGCCGTCGAGCAAGACGCCGCTGTGCGCCATCGCCATCCAGAACATCGTCGACGAGGTCTTCGGTGAGGCCGGCCACCCGGGCGTCATGTGCACCGTCGTCGGCGGCCGCAGCGACGTCGGCGAGGCGATGCTCCAGGACAAGCGCCTGCCCCTCATCTCCGCCACCGGCTCCTGCAAGATGGGTCGCCACGTCGGCTCCACCGTCGCCCAGCGCCTCGGCCGCTCGCTGCTCGAGCTCGGCGGCAACAACGCGATCATCATCGACGAGACCGCCGACCTCGAGCTGGCGATGCGCGGCGTCGTGTTCGGCGCCGTCGGCACCGCCGGGCAGCGCTGCACGTCGACCCGCCGGCTGATGCTGCAGGCCTCGATCGCCGACGAGATGGTCGACAAGCTCGCCGCCGCCTACCGCAGCGTCGCGATCGGTGACCCCCTCGCCGACGGCACCCTGATGGGGCCCCTGATCGACGAGTGGGCCGTCCGCGACTTCCAGGCCGCGGTCGCCGCCGCCGTCGAGCAGGGCGGCGAGATCGTCACCGGCGGCGGGGTCGTCGAGGGGCGCCCCGGCTTCTACGTCGAGCCGACGATCATCCGAAGCGACAAGGAGCTGCCGATCAGCCGCGAGGAGACCTTCGCCCCGATCCTGTACGTCACCTCGTGGGATCGCCTGGAGGACGCGGTGGCGCAGAACAACGGCGTCGACCAGGGGCTCAGCTCAGCCATCTTCACGAACCACCTGCGCCACGCCGAGCGGTTCCTCACCTCCGCGGGCTCCGACTGCGGCATCGCCAACGTCAACATCGGCACCTCGGGGGCCGAGATCGGCGGCGCCTTCGGCGGCGAGAAGGACACCGGCGGTGGCCGCGAGGCGGGCAGCGATTCGTGGAAGATCTACATGCGGCGTCAGACCTGCACGATCAACTACGGGACCGACCTGCCGCTCGCTCAGGGCATCTCTTTCGGCTGAGCCGGCGGGCCCGGGCACGGGGGGGCCTATGGAGGTTTCGCCCAGGGCGGCTACCCTTGCGACGATGCGCCGCTCGCTCCCGTTGCTCCTGCTGCTGCTCCTGCCGGCCTCGGTCGTGGGGCAGGGCCAGCTCCTCAGCTACTCGCTGCTGCCGGCGGTGCAGAAGGGGCAGGGCTACCCGCAGGTCTACCTCCAGGCCAACGAGGACTTCCGCAAGCTCGACCTGATCTGCGAGCGGAGCGACGGCGAGACCGTCACGATGTCGAAGTCGTCGGTCAAGCGGGGCAGCAAGAACACGTTCGACCTCAAGCAGCCCGAGGGGGAGCTCAGCTACGACTGCGAGGCCCGGGGCTACTACGGGTCGGACGACGACGAGTACTTCGACCTCTACTTCCGGTTCGACGCGTTCCTGGGAGGCGCGCTGCGGATCGAGGTCCCCCACGACGAGATCGACCTCGAGAACATGTCCCTGACGGTGCGGGCCGATCGCGTCGTCGGCGCGGCGCACCTGACCGTCACCAGCCCCGACGGGATCGTGTTCGATGAGGACGTCGACGTCGGCACGAACGCTGCAGGTGACGACATGTGGATGGACTGGACCGGGGCGAGCGGCACGCGGGACGTGCTCAAGCTGGACGTGAAGCTCACCGACCGGTGGGGCTTCTACGCCTTCGAGGAGATCTTCCCCTGGTCGTTGGAGATCCCCCACGAGGACATCAACTTCGACACCAACGAACACACCATCCGGCCCGATGAGCAGCCCAAGGTCGACAAGGCCTACGACGAGATGGGCGATGTCGTGACCCGGTACAGCAAGTACGTCGAGGTGAGGCTGTACATCGCCGGCTACACGGACACCGTGGGCGCCCGCGGGGACAACCAGGGGTTGTCCGGCCGCCGCGCCCGCTCCATCGCCCAGGCTTTCCGGACCAAGGGGTTCAGCGGGCCGATCTACTACCAGGGCTTCGGCGAGGACGCCCTCGCCGTGCCGACCGAAGACGGCGTCGACATGGAGGCCAACCGTCGCGCCGTCTACCTCCTGGCGTCCAGGCCCCCCGTGCCGTCGCCCGAGTTCCCCCGCGGACACTGGAAGAAGCTGTGAAAGCGACCCTCCCCCTCTGCGTGCTCCTGTTGATGGGCTCCTGCGGCCCGGAGACGGACGACGACGACACCACCGGTCCCCCGCCGGGAGACTGCGCCGAGGCCGACCTGTTCGAGGCCGAAGCCTGCGCCCAGACGTACTGCGGCGCGGCCGAGGTCGCCGTCGGCACCGGCTCGTCCGAGTTCGCCCCGCTGTCCGACGGGGAGGAAGTGGTGATCCGGTACGGCGCCCAGGGCGGCTACCACATCGACATCACCGCCCAGATGTACAACCTCTGCCCCATCGTCTACCTGGTGCCCTCCATGCACGTCGACATGGGGGACGGCGAGCTGGTCGAGATCTTCACGCAGAACCGCCACGTGCAGGCCCTGAGGACCGAGCCCGACGTCTCCTCGGAGCAGCAGTTCTGGGGCATTCGGGGCTTCGTGCCGTGCGAGTACTGGCCCGATGATCCCGACCACGACATCGAGTGCAACGACGGCGGCCAGGGCAGCGAGGGCCACCTCGAGGACTTCGAGGTCGTCATCCGCATGGAGGCGTGGGACCACAACGTCGGGGAAGACGGTGAGTCGCCGCAGACCTGCGAGGAGTCGATCCGGTGCGCGGTCGACGAAGTCAGGGTCCAGCCGACCTGCTGCGAGTAGGCCATGCGGGTGCTCCCCATCGTTGCGCTGGCGTTCACGGTGGGCGGCTGCTGTCCGTCCGACGACGTGTTCCAGTCCACCGCCGGAGGGTGTGACGACAGCTTCTGCGGCGAGCCGACGCTGATCGTCGGCACCGGGACCGCCGGCTACGAGCCGTTGGCCGACGGCGCCGAGGTGGCCACCGTGTTCGGGCCCCAGGGCGGCTACCACATCGACACCACCGCGACGATGGACGGGCTGTGCCCCATCGTGCGCATCGGCGTGGTGCTCGAGGCGGTCGACGCCAACGGGGACCGCATCGAGCTGTTCTCCCAGGACCAGCGGGTGCAGGCCGTGCGCGAGGGCGCCGGCACGGTCCAGGAGTACTGGGGCCTGCAGGCGTTCGTGCCGTGCGAGTACTGGCCGGACGGCCCCCACGATGACCAGGTCAACCCGCCCGAGTGCCCCGACGGGACCGGGCAGGCGGGGCACATCGACGAGATGGAGGCGTACCTGATCGTCACCGCGACCGACGACAACGACCGCACCGCCACCGGCGAGGCGCGGGTGCAGCCGACCTGCTGCGAGGACTGATTGCGCCAACCGAGTTACCTGACCCGATCTCCTCGTCCCCGGGGCCCGATCTCGGCGTCGCTCCTCGGTCGAAAGGGAGCGACCTTGCTCCCTCGTCGCTCCTGGACCTCGGACCCCGGGGCCTTCGGATTGTCGGGTCATCAAACTCGGTTGGCGCAATGACCGGCCCCCTATCGAACGACGACGAGCACCTCGCCGTCCCCGCCCTTCGTCACGGAGAGCAGGTACTCCCCCGGCGGCAGGTCGACGTGCCAGTCCTCCTGCACCCCGGCGTTGACCGGCCCCAGCGTGAACTCCGGACGGAGGTGACGCAGCCGGCCCCGACCGCGCAGCCACAGGGCCATCGCCTGCTCGGAGACGTCGACCCCCTCCTGCAAGGCGTCGGCGCCGTCGACGTCGTTGCGCACGAACAGGACGGTCGGCCCGGAAGGCAGGACGTTGATCCGGCCCTCCAGATCCGGGAAGCCGCCGCCGCGGACGATGACCCGCGGTTTGCCGTCCTCGTCCAGGGCGATCGGCGCTTCGGGGAGGTCGGGCAGCGGCTCGTCGATGGGGCTCTTGGAGATCGCGCCGCCGCCACAGGCTGTCAGCGGGGCGAGGGCGAGGGCGAGGGCGAGGAGTCGGGCACGGGCGCGGGGACCGCGGGACTGAGTCTTTGCGGTCATCCGCACACCTCCCCGAACACCCGGAGCATGTTCGCGCCGAGGGCCTTGCGGATGACCCGGGGCTCCATGCCGGCCTTCAGCATCAGGTGCGTCAGCCGCGGCAGGAACGAGATGTCGGGCATGTCGGTCGGCGGCACCACGAACCCGTCCAGGTCCGATCCGATGCCGACGTGGTCCTCGCCGATGACGTTGACCACGTGCTTGATGTGGTTCACCACGCCGTCGGCGGGACCGATCATGCGGCCACCGAGGAACACCGGCGCGAAGATGATGCAGACGACGCCGCCGGTGTCGGCGACCGCCCGCAGCTGGTCGTCGTCGATGTTGCGCCAGGTCGAGTGGGCCGCCTGCACGCCGGTGTGGCTGACGATGACCGGCGCGGTGCTCCGGTTCGCCGCCTCCAGGAAGCCGGGCCGGTTGATGTGCGCGAGGTCGACCAGGATCTTCAGCCGGTTGAGCTCGTCGATGAGCTCTCTCCCGTGGTCGGTCAGCGGGTCCCGGTGGTTTCCGCGCCAGCCGAACGCCGGGGTGCAGGCCTGGTTCCTGGAGAAGTGGGCGAGGCCGACGTAGCGCAGCCCGCCGGCCCGCATCTCCTCCAGCGGGTCGGTCCGGCCGCCCAGGCCGTGTGCCCCCTCGAGCCCCCCGAAGATCGCGATCCGACCGGACTCCCGGGCCGCCACGATGTCCGCGGCGGTCGACACGAGGGTCACGTCGTCGGGGGCGACCCGCTCCCAGCCGCGCACCTGGCCGAGGGCCCGGAACGTCGCGTCGACTGCGCTCCGCTTGCGCAGCGGGTTGATGACGAGCCCCAGGGCGACGGCGCCGACGCCCCCCTCCTTCATGCGGGGGATGTCCGCGTGGAAGAGCCAGGGCGACAGGGGCAGGGGGTTGCGGTGGCGCTTCGTCGGATCGAAGCCGAGCAACGTCTGCGACAGCAGCGTGTCGCAATGCAGGTCGAAGACCAGGCAGTCGTCGTGCAGCGCCCTGGCTTCGTCCGAGATCTCGACCGTCCGGCCCACCCGCGGAAGCTACACGCGTTCGCGTATGCTGTCGCCCGGGGAGCGGGCCCCGCCCCTCCCGTCGGCCCCGAGGGCCACACTCCAGGAGATGCCACGATGGCGAAGGTGATCGTCTTCCGCGGCCGCCGCAAGGAAGCGACCTACGACCTGGACCGCCGCGAGCTGGTGATCGGGCGTAGCGAAGAGGCGGACATCCGGGTCGAGAACCCGCTCGTGTCGCGCACCCACGCCGTCCTCCGGTTCGAGGACAGCGCCTGGCAGGTCGCCGATCTGGAGAGCCCCAACGGCCTGTACGTCAACGGAGAGCGCGTCACCGCGCGCAAGCTCCGGCCCGGGGACCGCATCGAGCTCGGCCAGCACTTCGTCGTGTTCGCGCCCACCGGCGACGACTCCTGGGACGTCGACACGGTCGCGGATCACCGCCGCTCGGGGCTGGCGGAGGACGAGCCGACGGCGATCCTCCCGCCCGGGGACATCGAGAGCATCCACCGCAAGGTCCAGCGCCGCATGGAGGCCCACATCGTCCTGCAGGAGGGCCGCCAGCGGCGGGAGATCCAGCTGCAGAAGACGAAGCTCGTCGTCGGGTTCTCCGACGAGTGCGACATCGTGCTCTCCGGTCGGTCGATGTTCAGCAAGAAGGTGGCCGAGCTCGTGTTCAGCCACGGCGCCTGGTCCGTGGTGGCGCTGACCTCCCTCGTGCCGGTGCGCGTCGGCGACGAGAAGGTGTCGACGCGGGCGCTGAGGGATGGCGACGTGCTGACGGTGAAGGACAGCGAGCTGACGTTCCACAAGTCGATGCGGCGCAAGTAGCGCGATCAGCGCAGCGGCTCCTCCGCCATGGTGGCCGCGAGCCGTCGGAACGTGCTGACGCGGGGATCGTCGCGCCGGTGGATCAGCCGGAAGAAGTCGTGGGCCGGCTCGACGTCCGGGAGCAGCGGCACCAGCCTCCCCGCCTGCAGGTCCGGCCGGATGAGGTACTCGGGCAGCACCGCGACCCCGATCCCCTGGAGCACGGCGTGCCGGATCGCGGCGATGGTGCCCATGTACCGCTCGCTCCGGAACGCCATGCTGTCGTCGGCGTCCGCCGCGTCGCGCCAGTAGCGGAACAGCGCCAGGTCGGTGCTCACGTCGACCAGCGTGTGATTCCGCGCGTCATCGACGCTGTCCAGCGGGGCCCGGGCGAGCAGCTCGGGGGTGGCGACGAGCAGGTAGTCCTCGCGGTGGATCCGGATGCCGTCGACGGCGGGGTCGGTGATGCGCCGGGAGCTGACCGCGCAGTCGATCTCCTGGGTCCTCACCCGAAGCTCCAGGTCCTGTCCCGAGCCGAAGTACAGGTGGAACGTCAGCGCGGGGTGCGCCTCCGCCAGCCCCGGGAGCATCGGCACGATCCACGACAGGCCGAGCTCGTGCCGCGTGCCGAGACGCAGGTCCATCGGGGCCGGCCCGAGGTCGCCGCGGGCCGCGCGTGTGCAGTCCCAGGCGTGTTCGAGCGTGCGCCGCGCGGCCGGCAGCAGCGCCAGTCCGGCCTCCGTCAGCTCGACCTTGCGGGTGGTCCGATGGAACAGCTGGACCTCCATCTGCACCTCGAGCTGCTTGATGCGCTGCCCGAGCGCCGCCGGCGTCAGCCCCACGGCCTTGCTCGCGGCGCGGAAGTTCAGCAGCCGCGCCGCCTCCACGAAGCAGCGCAGCGAGTCCAGGTCCGGAAGGTGTCCCCGCTCCACGCCACCTGTCTAGCAGGGACCCGGCGTGAAGCACACCCTCATGATCGACCTTCGATTGTTCAGGCGATGACGGGGGGCGTGGCGCTACTTGCACTTCCCCCCGCGGCAGGAGGCGGTCATGTTGGCGCCGCTGGACTCCACCTGGGTGCAGCCGCCGCCGGCGCAGCTGAAGCGGCAGGTCGCGCCCGAGCTGCACGTCTGCTTGCAGTCGCCGCCGGCGCACGAGGCGCTGCACTTCGCGCCCGCGCTGCAGGTCGTCTGGCAGTCGCCCTGGGGGCAGGCGAAGGTGCAGTTGTCCCCGGCCTGGCAGGTCTGTCGATCGGACTTGGCGGTGGCCGACGTCCGCGAGGGTCCGCCGTCCTTGCCGCCGTCGCGGCTCGTCCGGCTGGTGTCGACGCCGAGCGAGTCGGCGCTGATGTCGAGGGCGACCTTGCCGTCGCCGGTCGACACGCGGACGGTGCCCCCGCGCTCGTTGGCCGCGACCTCGACCTTGTCGCCCTTGCCCGGACCCGAGCCGGTGCCGTGCCGGTCGACCGCCTCACCGGTGCTGACCCGGACGCGCGCGCCGCCGGCAGACACCTCGACCTCGGCCGTCTCGCCGTCTTCTTCGGCCGCCACCTCGACGGACAGGTCCTCTTCGGCGTCTCCGGTGGCGACCTCGACCCGGACGTCGGCCGCCGGGGGGGCGGGGGGCGACGTCGCTTCGGAGGTCGCCTCTCCGCCGCCGCAGGCGACGACGATCAGGGACAGGCAGGCGAACAGCAGGGTCGGGTCTCTGCGCATGGGCTCCTCCACGTTCCGGCGGTGCCGCCGGCCGGCCCGAAGGATCACACAAGGAAACAGGCCCCGCGACCCGGACACCATTGGGGCAGCCGACACCCCGCGGCGAGCCCCGTTGGCTGTGTTAGCTTCCGAGCCCGATGAAGCGCCTCCTCCCCATCCTGGCCCTCGCCGCTGCGCTCTCCGCGCCGGGGCGCGCGCCCGCGCAGGAGGCGGCGGCGGAGGCCGGCCCCACCCCGGAGGAGCTCGCCGAGACGCTCGGGATCGTCGACACGGACGAGGCGGTGCTGCTCGTCGAGGCGACCAGCGCGCTCGACGGCCTGAAGGTGGGCGGCCGGGAGATCGTCCTGGCCGCGCCGACGGACGACGGCGGCGTGTGGCGGGTGGTCCGGGACCAGCCGGAGGGCTTCGTGTCGGTGAGCATCGTCCGCGGCGACCGCCTCTGGGAGGGCCAGGTCCGCACCTTCGCCGGCCAGGTGACGCCGGTCGACGCGGACGAGCTGCTGGCGTCGGGCGAAGCCCGGGACCTCGGAGGCGAAGCGGTCGCCGACTTCGACCTGTTTGCCTTCTACGACGAGCTCGACGCCCGCAAGGACGACGCCGACCGCCTCGAGTACTGCGCGGAGGTGTTGACCGGCAACCTGACCGACGCCGACCGCCGGGTCGTCAGCGAGACGTGCGGGCGGATCGCGTCGGTCGTGGCGGAGGTGGACGCGCCGGCCATCGACGAGGCGGAGGCGGCGGACCTCGGGGAGCTGCTCGACGAGGACATCGACCCTGCCTCCCAGCGCAGCCAGGAGCGCGAGATCCGCCTGCTCTACCGGCGGGACGGTCGGCCGCGGCTGGTGGCGCCGGGCACGCTGCCGCGGGCCATCGTGATCGGCGCCGGCGCCGTCGGGGTCGGGATCAGCACCTACTCGGCCTTCTTCTGGGAGTACCAGGCGGAGCAGGAGTACGTGGCGTTCCGGAACGCCGAGCGGGTCGGCGACGACGCCGAGATGTCGCGCCACCTCTTCTTCGCCAACCGCTACGACGGCAACCGCAACGCCTCGATCGCCGTCGGCACCGCCTTCCTGATGGGCACCGCGGTGACGGTGATCATGCAGGCGGTGGAGGCCCGGCAGTTCCAGCGCCGTCGCCAGGCGCTGGTGGGGTCGCGCGATGACTGATCGGCGTTGGATCCTCCTCGCGGGGCTGGCGATCGGGCTCGGCTCCTGCCAGGTCGAGTACAGCTACACGTCGGTGGCGGCCGAGCGGGTCGACATCCACGAGGTCGCCGAGTGCGCGTTCGACGAGACCGCCGATGGCTGGGAGGAGTACTCCTGCGCCCCGGTCTTCAGCAGCGCGGACCCCGAAGCCGGATCGTGGGAGCGAGAGGGCATCGGCAACTTCGACATCGTCCAGCGCGAGATCTTCGGCGCGCCCTTCTATCAGCTCTGGTACTCGGGCCTGTCCGGCACCGCGACCAATGACGGCCAGGAGATCGGGTACGCGGTGTCGATGGACGGCACGACCTGGAATCGCCACCCGTGGAACCCGGTCGTGCGGCGGGGCGGCAACCCTGGCTCGTTCGACCGGGACGACGCGTCGGTCGGCTGCGTCGCGTTCGATGGCGACGCCGGCGTGTTCCACCTCTGGTACACCGGCACCAACAGCGGCGGCATCGGCACCACCTTCGGCCACGCCACGAGCAGCGACGGCGTGCTCTGGGACAAGGACCTGCTCAACCCCCTGGACCCCTTCGAGGACGCGGACAGCGAGCTGAGCCGCGTCTGGGGCTGTGACGCGCTGTACGAGGACGGCCGCTTCCACTTCTGGGTCGGCGGCGTCAACTGGGACAGCAGCCTGGGCTCCCAGCAGGCGTTCCTGGAGTCGGCGAAGTACGACATCGCCTACCTGTCGACCGTGGACGGGGCGAACTTCGACGGGGACGGTCAGCTCGTGCTCGAGCACGGCGGGTTCGACACCGGGCTGTTCGACGCCGAGGGGGTGCACAAGCCGTCGGTGTTCACGTTCGGAGACTCCGACGAGACGGGCGAGGACCGGTTCTGGATGCTCTACGCCGGCTACAGCGAGGTCGACGCGGTCTCCGACCCGGGGAGCAGCCTGATCTTCATCTCCACCGAAGGGGAGCGCCTCGGCATGGCCAGCTCGTCCAGCGCCGACGGAGGGTGGACCAAGCTGTCCGATCAGCCCGTCCCGTTGGACTTCTCGGGGCTGTCCACCGCCGACAGCCCCCGCGCGTTCTTCATCAACGGTCGCCTCCACGTCTTCTTCATCGACCGGTTCAACGACCCCATGGACGGCTCGGAGCTGAGCGGGATCGGGCTGGGCATCTCGCCGTTCCCGGTGCTCGAGGAGGCCGGGTGATGCGCGCGTTCGCGGGCCTGCTGCTGCTGCTCCTCGCCTCGGGTTGCTCGGGCAACGCCAAGGAGTGCGAGGCGGTCTGCCGCAAGATGGTCAGCGGCTGCGAGTTCACCGCCTGGACGTCGGTGGAGCAATGCAAGACCGGCTGCCTCGAGGACATGTACCGCCGCGCCGACGTCGACGAGGTGCTCGCCTGCTACGAGGCCGCGCTGGACCCGCCGACGCGGGCCCAGGCCGAGGCGCGGGTGGACGAGGCGGTGGAGCACGGGTTCTTCGAGCGGGAGGTCGCGACGGGCACCTTCGATCGCGACGCCTGGGTGGACCGGGCGATCGAGGACGGCACCTGCGACGTGTTCGCGGTCGTCCAGTGCAAGGTCGACGCGGTGCAGGTGGCGCCTACCGGCCCCTTCATCGAGTAGACTTGGATCGATGACCCCGCCGATTGCCCCCAAGACAGGCCGTGAACTTCGCGCGGCGCCCCGCGTCGACGCCCGCTTCCCGATCGAGTTGGAGGTGGACGGGGTCGAGATCACCTCCCAGACCGTAGACATGTCCGCCACCGGAACCGCCGTCGAGTACTCCGGCGGGGTCGAGCTCGGGCAGGTGTTCAAGCTCAGCTTCGAGCTGCCGGACGAGGGAGACGACATCGAGTGCGTCGGCCTCGTGCGCAGCTTCCGTCCGGGGACCACCGGCCGGATCGTGGGTCTGGAGTTCCACAACCTGAGCCCGGCGGGGCGCTCCGCGATCGCCCGCTACGTGCGCTGGGTCGGCTCGGGCGCGGAGGTCGAGGCCGCCCTGCACCACTGGACCGAAGCCGATCCCGGCTCGGCGGTGGTCGCGGAGGCGTTCGACGGCATCACGCTGCGGTGGGCCCCGGGCTTCGCTGACACGTTCGCGCAGGTCGCGCGGCACATGACCGAGAGCGACCGGCTGTTCGTGCCGGTCGACGGGCACCCGCTGTCCGAGGGCGACCGCTTCTACCTGGAGGTGGTGCCGCCCAGCTGCCACATGGTCATCCGCACCCTGGCCGAGGTCACCTGGTGTGAGGACGGCCCCACGGGGCCCGGCGTCGGGGTGCGGCTCGCCGGCTTGACGCCGATGGACCGCTCGCTGCTCAACTCGATGCTCGGCTGGTTCGACACGGAGCGGGACCGCTACCGCTAGAGCCCTACTCGTCGTGGCCCAGCGCGGCGAGGATCTCCGGCTCGATCGCCTCGACCCACGCGTCGAAGTCCCCTGATTCGGGCACGACGACCTTGATCCTGCCGCCGGACAGCTTCGACACCCCGCCGGGGTCCTGACAGCCGAGGGGGATCACGATCAGCTCCCGGTTGATGTCACGGTCATCGAGGATCTCGAGGATCTGCTCGATCTGCGAAAAAGAGACGGCGTCACGCATGGCGGCCGGAGTATGCACCGCAGAATCCCTTGCCGCACTTGCCCATTGCCGGTAGAAGGGCGCGCCCCCGACCGGGGGTGATTGGAGCGAGCGATGCGACGACGTGCAGCGATCCTCCTGGTAGCCGCGCTGGCGCTGGCGGGCATGTCCCAGCCGCGCGACGCGGAGGCCCAGATGATCCCTCGATCGCTCGAGGTCGATCTCTTCGGCGGCTACTACTTCTTCGCCGGCAACCTCGAGAACTTCCGCCACGGCCCCATGCTCGGCGGCCGGCTCGGGATCAACTTCCTGGAGTACGTCGGCGTCGAAGCGACCGTCGCCTACGTCCCCACCTCGACCTGGCATGGCGGGCGTGTCAGCCACTACCTGCTCCCCCACTTCGACCTGATCATCCACACCACCCCGTGGCGGGTCGTTCCGTACTTCGCCGTCGGCGCTGGCTTCCGCTACTACAAGGTCGACACGACCTTCCGAAAAGGCGTGCAGATCGACGACGGCACGCTGCTGCGGGACCCGTACCTGACCGCGGAGGAGGAGGCCGAGGGCCACCTGACCTACCGCGAGCAGGACATCGACTTCGCGTTCGACGTCGGCGGCGGCATCAAGTTCTTGATCTTCGAACGCGGCGGCCTGCGCCTCGACGCCCGCTACGTGCTCACAATCGGGCCGGGCGGCGCCACCGAAGGCGTGCCCGCGTGGGAGCCCGACCCCCAGAATCCGGGCGAGCAGATCGTCGTCTGGAACGACACCTTCCACCACGCCGAGCTGACCGGGAACCTCTTCTTCCTGATCGGCGGCGGCGACGGCAAGGACAGCGACGGCGACGGACTCGCCGACCGCGTCGACGAGTGCCCCGAGGCGGCGGAGGACTTCGACGACTTCCAGGACGAGGACGGCTGCCCCGACCGCGACAACGACGGCGACGGCGTGATGGACGTCGACGACCAGTGCCCGTCCTCCCCCGAGGACCGCGACGGCTGGCGCGACGGCGACGGCTGCCCCGAGCTGGACAACGACGCCGACGGCCTGCGCGACACGGAGGACGGCTGCCCCGACAAGGCCGAGGACCCCGACGGGTTCCAGGACGCCGACGGCTGCCCCGACGTCGACAACGACACCGACGGAATCCCCGACGTTCGCGACGACTGCCCGCTCGAGGCGGAGGACAAGGACGGCTTCCGTGACGACGACGGCTGCCCCGAGCCGGACAACGACGGCG
>CAYQEG010000189.1:0-15041 GCA_964416435.1 uncultured Rickettsiales bacterium | reverse complement strand
TGACTCGACGGCACGATCGTCGCTGGTAGGCTGGCGGAGAGGGGAATCCGCCATGCGTCGCTTCGTCCTGTGTCTCTTCGCGCTCGCCCTGTTCACCGCCTGCCCGCCCCGCGGGGGCAACCTCGGCGGCGGTGGCGGCGGTGGCGGTGGCGGCGGCGGCTCGTCCGCCGTCTGGTTCGTGCTCACCACGGTCGAGGGGGACAGCTCCTACGAGCAGCACAACTTCTACGCGTCCAACCGGACGGGCCTGTGCGGGATCCTGCGGACGGTCTACGAAGGCCAGGCCAAGGTCGTTTCGGACTACTACGAGGCGTACGCCGCTTTCCAGGCGAAGTGGCAGGACAACCCCGACGCCTACGACAGCCCCGACTACCGCCGGGACTACTGCGAGCTGTACAAGGACTACTACGCCGCCTACGCGGACCTCTACTCGGCCCTCGACAACGGCCGGGACCTCACCTACATCGGCCTCAGCTCCGACCCCCCCGAGGCGGGTGACTACGCGCTGAACGACTACTACTACGGCGACGACGACGACAGCGGCTGGGGGGACGACGACGACGGCGGCGGCAGCGACGACTGGTTCTCGCTGTCGCGCACCATCTACAACGAGAACTACTACTCGCTGTACGCCGACGCCTACGACTGCGACGCCTACGCCGAGGATCCGTACGAGTACATGTACCCCGACGAGGATGCGCTCGAAGGAGCCATCGAGAGCTTCCAGCTGCGCGAGGGCTCGCTGACGGTGACCGAGGAGTCCCAGTCGGCGTGGCGGCTCGTCGTCAGCGACGGCGTCGAGGAGAACGACGACGGGGACGAGACGCCGTACTCGTTGGACGACTCCTTCAGCCGTTGCGAGGCCACCTACGTCGCCCCCGACTACTACTACGACGAAGACGGCCGCTGAGCCGCTAAACGGCCCCTCACAATACTGAGGCCCTCCGCCCTGGCGGGTCTTCGATAGCCGAGAGGCTCTCGATCGTAGACCCTGTCTCCCATGAGCGACTGGAAGAAGACGGCCTGCATCCTCTGTGAGTGCAACTGCGGGATCGAGGTCCAGCTCGGCGGCGAGGACGGCCGGCGGCTGGTCCGGTTCCGGGGCGACAAGGACCACCCGGCGTCCCGCGGCTACGCCTGCGAGAAGCCCCAGCGGCTGGACTACTACCAGAATGGGCGAGATCGCCTGACCTCGCCCCTGCGTCGTCGGGACGACGGCACGTTCGAGGCGGTCTCCTGGGACGTCGCGATCACGGGGGTGGCGTCTCGGCTCGCCGCGCTGCGGGACGAGCACGGCGGCGAGTCGATCTTCTATTACGGCGGGGGAGGGCAAGGGAATCACCTGCCGGGCGCGTACGCGTCGGCGACCCGCCGCGCCCTGGGCTCCCGCTACCGATCCAACGCGCTCGCCCAGGAGAAGACCGGCGAGTTCTGGGTCAGCTCCCGCATGCTCGGCACCTACACGCGGGGCGACTTCGAGCACTGCGAGGTGGCGCTGTTCCTGGGCAAGAACCCCTGGCACTCCCACGGCATCCCGCGCGCCCGGGTCACCCTCAAGGAGATCGCGCGCGACCCCGCCCGCACGATGATCGTCATCGACCCGCGCCGCAGCGAGACCGCCGCGCTGGCCGACATCCACCTGCAGGTCAAGCCGGGCACGGACGCGTGGCTGCTCCTCGCGTTGTCGGCGGTGCTCGTCGAAGAGGGGCTGCTCGACCAGCCGTTCCTGGACGCCCACACCGACGGCCTGGACGAGGTGCTCGCCCTGCTCGGCGGGGTCGACGTGGCCGCCTGCTGCGCCCGCAGCGGGGTCCCCGAGGCGCAGGTCCGCGAGGCGGCCGGTCGCGTCGGGCGGGCGGCGAGCGTCGCCGTGTTCGAAGACCTCGGCGTGCAGATGAACCACAACTCGACGCTGGTCAGCTACCTGCATCGCTTCGTGTGGCTGCTCACCGGCAACTTCGGCAAGTCGGGCACCCAGTACGTGCCGACTCCGCTCGTGAGCATCGTCGGCAGCGGCAAGGACAAGGGGCGGACCAGCCCGGTGGCGGGCGCCCGCATCGTCGCGGGGCTCGTGCCCTGCAACGTCATCGCCGAGGAGATCCTCACCGACCACCCGGCGCGCTACCGCGCGATGATCGTCGACGCCGCCAACCCGGCCCACTCCCTCGCCGACAGCCAGCGGGTGCGCGAATCGCTGCGGGCGCTGGACTGCCTCGTCGTCATCGACGTCGCGATGACCGAGACCGCGCGGCTGGCCGACTGGGTGCTGCCCGCCTCCAGCCAGTACGAGAAGGCCGAGGCGACGTTCTTCAACTTCGAGTTCCCCAACAACTACTTCCACTTGCGTCGGCCTCTGATGGCGCCGCCGGAGGGGCCCCTGTCCGAGGCGGAGATCCACACCCGCCTCGTCGAGGCGCTGGGGGCGCTGGACGACGAGACGGTGGCGGCCCTGACCGCGGCGGCGGCCGACGGGCTGGACCGGTACGCCCAGGAGTTCTTCGTCCGGGTCCTGGCGGTGCCCCAGCTCGCCGGGCTGGCCCCCGTGCTGCTGTACCGCACGCTCGGCGACCTGCTGCCCGACGGGCTGGCCGAAGGCGCGGTGGTCTGGGGTGCGGCGCTGCGGGCCGTCATGTCGACGCCCGAGTCGCTCGCCCGAGCGGGGTTCGGCGGTGGCCCCGCGGTGGCCGGGCAGGCGCTGTTCAGCGCGATCCTGGACAGCCCCTCGGGGCTGATCTTCGCGGTCGACGAGTGGGAGTCGAGCTTCGGCCGCCTGGGGTTCGAGCGCATCCAACTCGCGCTCCCGGACCTGCTCGAGGCGGCCCGGGACCTGCTCTCAGCCCCCGAGTCGGAGGCGGACGACGGCTTCCCGTTCGTGCTCTCGGCGGGGGAGCGGCGCTCGTACACCGCCAACACGATCCTCCGCGATCCGGCGTGGCGGCGGCGGGACGGCGAGGGGGCGCTGCGCCTCAGCCCGGCCGACGCCGCGGCGCTGGAGGTCGGCACCGGCGACGCCCTGCGGGTGGTGACGCGGCGCTCCTCCCTCGTGGTCTCCGTCGAGGTGAGCGACACGATGCAGCCCGGTCACGTCTCCCTGCCCAACGGCCTCGGCCTGTCCTACCCGGACGAGGGCGGCGGTCTGCCGGTGACCGGCGCGGCGCCCAACGAGCTGACCGCGTCGGACGACCGGGACCCGTTCGTCGGCACGCCCTGGCACAAGTGCGTGCGGGCGCGGCTCGAGCGGGTCTGAACGGCCTCGGGCGACCCTGGCAGCGGCGGGTGTATCGTCCCCCCGCCATGAGACGTTGCCTCCTCGCCCTGATCCCCCTGGCCCTCGTGGGCTGCAAAGACACCTCCGGCCTGCGCGGCGACGGCGACCTCACCGCCTCCCTCGTCGCCGACCCGGCGACGGTGCAGGTCGGCTTCCCGATCCGCTTCGACGCCGGAGCCTCGACCGACAGCTTCGGCACCGAGGCCCGGTTCAGCGACTCCGTCGTGGACGAGTTCGCGTGGGACTTCGGCGACGGCGACCTGCTCGTCACCGACGAGTACCTGTGGGACCACACCTACGCCGCGCCGGGCGAGTACATCGCCACGGTCACGGTCATCGAGGGGGACGAGGAGGCGACGGCGGAGGTGACGGTGACCGTCACGCACCCGCCCGCCACCGTGCTGGAGCTGGACGTCAGCGGCGACGACAAGGCGGTCATCGGCGAGTGGGTCGTGCTGGAGGGGCGGGGCTTCCGCGAGTCCAACGTCCCCGACGTCACCTTCGATGGCGTGGTCGCGCCCAACGTCCTGTACGACTCCGAGTTCCGCCTGCTCATCCAGGTCCCGCCCCGGGCCGCCAGCGGCTGGGCCACGGTCTTCATCGACTTCCCGATGGACGACGGCGGCGACGTCGAGATGGACACCTGGGTGACCCGCTACGGCCTGGCGACGGACGCGTGGCGCGGCCGCACCTACATGGTGGAGTTCGGCGCGAACAACGAGGCGTGGATGCTCTCCCAGAGCCTGGAGCTGCCCAACGCCGCGGTGGTGCGCATCTCCGGCGACGGCGCCTTCGCCCTGATCGGCGACGCCCGATTCCAGGCGACGCTGGCGCCGTCGGTCGTGGTCGTCGACCTGACGACGGACCACCACCCGGTGGTGACCGCCGACCTGAGCGACCTGGGCGTCGGGCCGCTGTTCGACATCACCATCGCGCGGGACGAGCCCATCGCGGTGGTGACCGACGCGACCGGCTTCGTGGTGCTCGACCTGGAGGATCCGACCGACCCGATCCAGATCGGCGACCGCGAGTCCTACGACTTCAGCGAGATGGCCCCCACCGCGGTGTCGCTGTCGCCCGACGGCACCCGGCTGGCGGTGCTGTCGACGTTCAACGATCGGGTGCGCTTCTACTCGATCACCCCGACGGGGCCGATCTACGAGAGCGCGTACGTCGAGGTCGGCCCCGGCACCCAGGACCTCGCGGTGCTGGAGGACGACGACCTGCTGTACGTGCTCGGCGGTGGCGGCGAGGGCGCCATCCCGCCGGACCTGAGCCTCGGCAACACGACGATGACCGTCGTCGACTTCTCCGGCTTCCCGGCGGAGAACCTGCACGGCGACGGCGCGTTCCTGGCGATGCCGGACGTCGCGGTCCCCATCGACCTCGCCGTCGCGCCGTCGGGCACGGCCTACGTGACGACCCTGGACAGCAACTTCGGCAACATCCTCGCCGCGTTCGAGGACATCGGCGCCAACCCCGGCGACGTCGGCGCGTGGCAGTCGCTGCTCGAGTCGCTGACCGACCTGGGCTTCGGCTCGGCGGTGCCCGCGATGGGGGCGGTCGAGGGGGTCATCGAGACGGAGGAGGGCTGGTTCGCCCCGTTCGGGTTCCAGGCCGGCATCGACGTGCGGTACGACGAGGGCGTCTACATCGCCACCGCCATCGGCCTGGGCACGACGCTGGAGTTCCTGTCCGACGACTCGCTGATCCACCTGTCGCTGGACATCGACTACGCGGTCGTCATCGTCGACATCGACCTGGGCATCGTGTCGGTCTACCCGCAGTTCAGCGAGCCGGTGGTCAGCTACATCGACTTCCAGCTGAACTACGACCTGGGGCCGCTGATCGCCTTGCTGCTCCCCCCCTACGCCTTCGGCGACGTCGCCATCCAGCCGTAGCGTCCGTTGCTCAGCATCGTCATCCCCACGCTGAACGAGGTTCGGCGGATCGAGCTGCTCGCCCGCCACCTCGCGGCCGTGGTGCCGGACGCGGAGATCGTGCTCGTCGACGGCGGCAGCACCGACGACACCGTCGCCGCCGCCGAGGGGGTGGGCCTGCGGGTGATACGCCCGGGCACGACCGGGCGGGGCGCCCAGATGAACGCCGGCGTCGAAGCGACGACGGGTGATCAGCTGCTGTTCCTGCACGCGGACACGGACCTCCCGGTGGGCGCCGAGCGGGCCGTCGCCGACGCGCTGGCCGACCCGGACGTGGCGATCGGCGCGTTCGCCGTGCGCCTCGATCACCGCAGCCCGGGCCTGGCGATCATCGAGCTCGGCATCCACCTGCGCAGCCGCTACGGCCGCATGCCCTACGGCGACCAGGCGCTGTTCTGTCGCCGGCCGACGTTCGACGCGCTCGGCGGCTACCGGACCGACCTGGCGCTCATGGAGGACGCCGACCTGGTGCGTCGCGCGAAGACGCTGGGTCGGGTGGAGGTGCTCGACCGCGAGGTGGTCACGTCGGCGCGCCGCTGGCGCGAGCACGGCGTGCTCAAGGTCACCGCCTGGAACTGGTGGATGACGGCGAGGTTCCTGAGCCGACGGCTCTGATTGCCGCGACCAGGCTTCTTGCCCGCGCCTCCTCGGCCCAGCGTCCCGATCCCGGCGTCAGGAGCGACGCCGAGATCGGGCCCCGGGGACGAGGAGATCGGGTCAGGTAACTCGGTTGGCGCAATCAGTATGGTGAGGGGCCGTCTAGTGGTCCAGCACAGGGATTCTGGTGAGTCCTCGTGCGCCCTGCCCGCCGCTGCCTGCGTTGGTCGTCGGTCGCGGGGGAAACACCCCGCTCCGCTCCTCCCGCCTTGTCATCAACGCGCAGGCCATCACGATCAACTCACCGAATTCCCTGTGCAGAACCACTAGGGAGCCTCCTCGACCTCCTCGGCCGGGGGCTCCTCGAACGACAGCCGCTCCCACAGGAACTGCGCCGTCACCCCGTACAGGAACGCCATCTGCTTGTGGTCCGCGGCGCCGCCGTGGCCCCCCTCGATGTTCTCGAAGTAGAGGACCTCCTTCCCCAGGTCCCGCAGCTTCGCGACCATCTTCCGGGCGTGACCGGGGTGCACGCGGTCGTCCCGGGTGGAGGTCGTGATCATCAGCGGCGGGTGCTCGTCCGCCGGATCGAGGTTGTGATACGGCGAGAACCCCTGGATGAACGCCCAGTCGTCGGGGTCGTCGGGGTCGCCGTACTCGCCGACCCAGGAGGCCCCTGCTAGCAGCTTGTGATAGCGCTTCATGTCGAGGAGCGGGACCTCGCTGACGATCGCGCCGAAGTGGTCCGGGTACAGCGTGTACATGTTCCCGGTGAGCAGGCCGCCGTTGGAGCCGCCCTCAGCGCCGAGGCGGGCGGGCACCGTCACCCCCCGCGCCACCAGGTCGTCAGCCACCGCGACGAAGTCCTCGTAGGCCCGATGTCGCTTCTCCCGGAGCGCGGCCTGGTGCCAGCGCGGGCCGAACTCGCCGCCGCCCCGGATGTTGGCGATGACGTAGACCCCGCCCCGCTCGAGCCACGAGATGCCGCGGGTGGCGCTGTAGCGGGGCAGCAGGGAGACCTCGAAGCCGCCGTACCCATAGACCAGGGTGGGGTTGCTGCCGTCGAGCGCCATGCCCTCCGGGGCGACCTGGAAGTAGGGGATCTTCGTGCCGTCGGCGCTCGTCGCGAAGTGCTGGCTCGCGACCAGGCCGTCCGCGTCGAAGAACGACGGGAGCTGCTTGAGGACCTCGGGCGGCTGGCCCGCGCCGAGCTCACCGCGGGTCAGCGTCGACGGGGTCAGGAAGTCCGTGATCGTCAGCCAGTAAGCGTCCGACTCCAGGGGGTTCTCGGCGCTGGCGTACAGGCGACCCAGCTCGGGCGCGCCGACCAGCCCCTCGACCTGCCACGCGCCGTCGGCCCGGGTGACCACGAGGACGCGGCTGCGCACCGTGTCCAGGGTGTTCAGGAGCAGGTGGCTGCGGGTGAACGACCAGCTGCTCAGGGTCGACGTCTCCGTCGGCTCGAAGAGCGCCTCCAGCGACCGGTCGCCGGCGCGCCAGGCCTCCAGGTTCGTCACCAGCAGGCTGCCCGCCGCCCACGTGGTCTCCCCGACGGTCCAGTCCTCGCGCAGCTCGATGAGCAGCCAACTGCGCCACAGCGCCATCTCCGCGCTGTCCGGCTTGTCGATCTTCTCCAGCCCCCTGCGGGTCCGCAGGAACACCTCGTTCGAATAGAAGGTGATCGCCCGCTGCACGACGTCCCGCTCGAAGCCCGGGGTGTGGTCCCGCTCGGCCGCGACGGTGATGTCGGTCTGCTCCCCTTCGTAGATCACCTTCGCCTTGCGCAGCGGCTGGCCCCGCTTCCACAGCCGCACCGAGCGCGGGTAGCCGGAGTCGGTCTGGCTGCCGCCGTCGGCGTCGGTGCAGACGAGCAGCGAGTTCTGGTCGAGCCAGGCGGCCCATTGCTTGCCCTCGGGCAGCACGAACGGGCGCTTGCTGACGAAGGAGCCGGTCGCGAGGTCGAACTCGCGCAGCACCGTGGCGTCGGCGCCGCCCCGGGACAGCTGGACCAGGCACCGCTCGTACTCCGGGGGCAAGCAGTCGACGCCGCCCCAGACCCAGTTCTCCTCCTCGGCGGCGCCGAGGGCGTCCAGGTCGAGCACCGTCTCCCACTCCGGCTCGTCCGTCCGGTAGCTGTCGAGCGTGGTGCGTCGCCACAGGCCGCGGGGGTGGTCGGCGTCCTGCCACAGGTTGTAGTAGAGGTCGCCGCGACGCCGGACCGACGGGATCTTCTCCGAGCTGTCGTAGACCGTCAGCAGCCGCTCCTGCAGCGCCGCGAACTCCGGCGTGTCGAACGCCGCGAGCGACTCCGCGTTCCGCTCCCGCACCCACGCCAGCGCCTCCTCCCCCTCGATCTCCTCGAGCCACAGGTAGGGGTCCTCCGCCTCCGCCTCGCCGGCGGCGTCCTGGGCCTGGGCGCCCGGCATCAGAAGCAGCACGGGCAGGGCGAGCAAGGGGTTCCAGCGCATGGGCTCTCCGGGGGCGCAGGTTCTCCGGAACCCGCGCGCGGCTGGCGCGTGTATACCCCCGAGTCGATGCTTCGCGCCGCTCCCGCCGCCGATCTGACGCTGCGCCGCGCCGTGCGGGGGGATCGCCGCGCGCGCGCCGCGCTGGTGGAGCAGCACGGCCCCGTGGTCTACGGCCTGTGCCGACGCCTCGCCCCGGATCCCGACGACTGCTACCAGGAGATCTGGGCCAAGGCGCTGGGCGCCCTGGGCCGCTTCGACCCGGCCGGCTCGGCGTCGATCCGGACCTGGGTCATGACCATCGCCCACCGCCACCTCGTCGACCGCCACCGCCGGAGGCTGGTCCGCGGCACCGTCGTCCCCATCGAGGACCAGCCGCTGCCCGCCCCGGCGATCGGCGCGGACGAGCGGATCGACGGACGCCGACGCCAGGTCCGGCTGGAGGCGGCCCTGGAGCGGCTGCCCGACCCCCAGCGGCGGGTCGTGGTGCTGCACCACCTCCACGGCCTCGAGCTGACCGTCATCGCGCAGACCGAAGGCGTCGCGGTCGGCACCATCAAGTCACGGCTCCACCGCGGACGGGGCCGTCTCGCGGAGCTGCTGGGAGGGAGCCCATGAGCACCTACGAAGAGCTGTCCCGACTGCTCGCGGGCGAGTTGCCCGACGCCGAGGCGGAGGCGCTGCAGGCCCGCATCGACGCCGACCCCGAACTCGCCGCGGTGTGGGAGATGATGCAGGGGCTGCCGGCCGAGCTGGCCGCGTTGCCGGCCGAGGCCCCGCCGCCCGCCCTGGATCCGGACGCCCTGGGCCACGTGCCGGACCTCCAGCCCGCGCTGGGCCGGTTCAGCCGACGCTGGGGCGCGGCCATCGCGGTCGCCGCGAGCCTGTTCCTGCTGTGGTCGACCACCCGGCCGGGCCCCCCCGTCATGGTCTCCGGAATGCAGGTCGTCGAAGGACACCAGACGCTGTACGCGGGGGCGGTCGAGGTCGAAGTCAGCGGAAAAGCGATCATCGAGGTGGAACCTCCGCCGGGGCTGTTGCGTGAGCACGGTCAGGAGGTCGAAGAGATGAACCGAACCCACCTGCTGTCCGCCCTCGCCGGCGCCGTCGTCACCGTCACCGTGCTCCAGGGCGCCGCCGTCCTGCGGGCCGACGAAGCCGCCCCCGTGGTGGTGGAGACCGGCCAGAGCCACACCGTCGGCGCCCCCGCGGCGCCCGCCCCACCCGCCGCCGCGACCACCGCCGAGCCCCAGCGCCGGGTCGTCGTCCGCACCCCCGGCGCCTCACCGGAGGCGCGCGAGGCGATGCTCGTCGAGGAGATCGGCCGCCTGCGCGGCGAGCTCGAGCAGGCGCGGGTCTCCGCCGCCCTCAGCCGGGGTCAGCTCGAGAGCCTCGAAGGCTCGCCCCAGGAGTGGCCCGACGACGTTCCGGACGTCTACCGCCCCGCCGCCTTCGAGGCGGCTGTCGAGCGCGCTCTGGAGGAGGTGCCGTTCGGTGACCTCGAGATCATGGACTGCAACGAGTACCCCTGCTTCGCGGTCATCCGCAGCCACGACACGGGCGACGACTGGCAGATCCCCGTCGACGACTTCGTGGGGCTCCTGCGGGACTCCGCCGAGGGCGAGGACACCGGCGTGATGCAGCACATGAGCGGGTTCGGTCGCGACGGCCAGGAGTACCGCTACGCGGGCCTGTCGTTCGGCCCCAAGGACAGCCAGGACGACCGGGAGGTGCTCGACCGCACCGGCTACCGGGTGGAGTCCGCGATCAAGGGGCTGCTGGAGGACGCGCTCCCCGCCGAGGGCGAGGCGGACGTCGAGGTCGACTGAAGACGACCCCTCAGGGCTTCTTCTGCTCGTGCACCCCGGGCCGCCAATCGGGCCCCTTGCCGCCGAACGTGAACCCCGCGAGGAGCACGAACTGGGTCGAGTGGTCCGGCGCCGGCCCCCCGGCCACGTGCCAGGTCTGCTGCTGCTCGATGCGCAGCGCTCCCCACTGGCGAGGCCCCGAGGACTGGCTCGTGCCCAGGGCGAGCTGCACGTGCTGACGGGCGCCGTACGCGAACACGTAGCCGGCGGGGTGGAACTTGACCGAGCCGACGGTGCCGCCGACTCCCCAGCCGAAGAACATCGTCGCCCCCCACGGGTTCTTGAACTGGATCGGCACCCCGAACTTGAGGCCGAGGGCGTGCTGGAAGCGGGTGTACAGGCGTCGCTGCACGCCGGCGAACCGGTCGGTCGAGAAGGCCGTCTCGGCCGTGATGCCGACCACGTTGAACCAGACCGTGGTGCCCGCCCGGAGCTTGAACAACGCCATGGACTGGTCGGCGGTGTAGCGGACCCGGGCGCCGACGCCGATCTCGAACTCCCAGCGACGGAAGTGGCTCTCGCTGGTCTCGCCCAGGGCGCCCGCCCGGGGGTCGGAGAAGCGGGCGGTGTCGGGCCGATCCCGCCGCGGCTGCACCGAGACCCGGCCGGTGCTGTCCCCCGACGGCGTCACCTCGGCCCCGCGGAGCCGCTCCGCCTCCGCGCACGAGCCGGTGTCCTCGGGCCCGGCGGCGTCACACGCGAGGTCCCAGTACAGCTGCGCCAGCGCGCGGTCCCGGCGCACCCCGCCGCGGCCGCGCTCGTACATGGTGGCGAGCCGGGTGCAGCAGACCTCGTCCCGCGGGAGATCCTCGGTGGCGGCCGAACCCTCGGCCCGGCAGCCCAGCTCGAACGCCTGCCGCCCGCCGATCAGGTCGCCCTCGAAGTCCCACGTCGCCCCCTCGGCGAGCACCGCGCCGGGGGACAGGTTGATGTCGCCGCGCAGGCGACAGGCCGGCAGCACGCCCCCCTCGCACGCGAGCGCGAGCAGGTCGTCCGCCCCCTTGAGGTTGACGATGAGGGCCCCGTCGGACCGGAACTTCGCCTCGGCCCGACCCTGGGCGATCAGGGAGCCGGAGCGGTAGCAGGAGTCGGCGCTGCCGAACGCGCAGCCGGCCCGCCACAGGTTGACCGCCTGGACGATGTCCGGCGTCACGTCCTCGTGCCCGTCGAACCAGGCCTCCCCCGCGAGGAAGCAGGCGTCGGCGATCTTGAACTCGACGCAGGCCGTCTCGAGCTCGCTGAAGGGCGACTCGACGATGACGTACTCGCCCGTCGTCTTCATCGCCTCCTCGGCCTCCTGGAGCGCCGCTTCGATGCGGTCCAGACGCTCCTGCTCGTCCGCCGAGACGACCTGGCCGGCGGCCAGGGTCGGGAACACCAGGGCGATCAGGAAGCAGGCTGAGACGGCGAGTCGCACCGCGGCAGCTTAGCTGTCATTGCCGTTCAGCGACGCAGGTTGAGCGACCAGTCGTACGGGGCGCGCACCACCGAGTAGCCCTCGGACCGCGCCCGGGCGACCGCCGCCGAGGTCGTCGGGTCGGCGTAGCGCTCGATCCAGGCGAGCACCGACGGCTCCCCGCCGAGGGCCCCGCTGTGCTGCTCGAAGTCACCCGAGAACCAGTCGTAGATCGCGGACAGCTCGACGGTCCGAGCCGCCTCGTCGACGTGCACGTGGGGCGCCTCGCTGGTGAACCGCCGGGCCGCCGCGTCCAGCTGGGCGTCCAGGGTCTCGGGTCGATACGGCTCGGGGGCGAGCGACGGACAGGAGGCCGACGCGCAGTTCAGCGCGGCGTGGATCCGGGCGTCGACGAAGCCTCGGATCGACTTGTTCTCCAGGTCGAACAGGTTGACCCGCCGCCCGTCGAGGCGGAACCGCTGGGCCCAGAAGAAGCCGAAGCCGGCCTTCGGTTCGAGCCAGCCGCGCACCTCGTGGATGCTGGCGATCGGCCACGCCTCGACGACCCCCAGCAGCACCAGGGCGTTGTAGGCGTTGAGGTGCCACGCGAGCCGGGCGTCCCGCGACGGGAACAGGTCTGGCGTGCTGCGGGGGCCGGTCACCGCGAGGGTCGCGGCGAACCGTCGCAGGGCGTGCGCGTCGCCGTGCAGGGACGGGTAGTCGACGCCCCCCGGCCCGGCGTGGGCCAGCGCCGCGGCGAGGTCGTCGTAGGAGAACGCCGACCCGGGAGCGGCCGGCTCCACGCCGGCCTCCACCGTCCTCCAGCCGACGAGCCGCGGGAGCAGCGCCAGGGTCACCGCGAGCACGACGGCGAGCCCGAGGCCGATCCGGAGCCGTCGCCTACTGGCAGATGAAGGTGGCGACGGTGACACGGTCCGCTTCGACGGTGAACGTGCGCAGGTCGGTGGGGGCGTCGAGCGCGGGGAACGACAGGCAGGCGTCCCCGTCGGGCGGCGTGATCGACACCGTCACCTCCCCCGGCGCGACGTTGGGGAAGCTGATGAAGGCCTGGGAGTCGAAGATCAGCTCGTCGCCGGCCTGGGGGGCGGCCGGGTTGCCGACGAAGATGAACGGCTCGTCGTGGTCGACGTCGATCGTCGCGCGGCCGCCGATGGCCGCCTGCAGGGCGACGGTGTCGAGGGAGACCACGAGCACGCCCCGGGTCGGGTCCGCCACGAGGCCGAGGGCGCCGTACACGGCGTCCGTCACCGCCCGGGAGCTGACCAGCGTCTGGAACAGGAAGCTGTCCACGCCCGCGAGGCCGGCGAGCGCGTAGTCCTGGTAGTCGGCCCCGGGCGAGACGAGCAGCTCGAACGGGACCTGCGACGGGATCGTCAGCTCGGCCCGGCCGTCCGTGTCGGTGAGCTCCTCCTGGTCCTCGAACGTCACGGTCGCCCCCTCCACGAGCGCCGCGGTGCCGGCGTCGGTCAAGCGCACGCCGGCGTCGATGAACTCGGGCGGCGGCTCCACGGGGGGCGCGGAGTCGTCGTCGTCTCCCCCGCCGCAAGCGACCAGGGGGACGAGGAGGAAGAGCAGGAAGGAGGAGCGCCGCAGCATGGGCCCCTCATACACCGACGCGGCCCGGGGCGCGACGCGGGACCTTGACAGGCGGCCGTGGCGACCGAGGCTGAACGGATGCAGGAGAAGCCCGCGACGCTCCGCCGTCTCTTCGCCCTGGCCCGCCCCGAGGCCGGGCGGCTGGTGGTCGGCACGATCGCGCTGCTCGCCACCTCCGGCCTCAGCCTCGCCTACCCGATGTTCATCCGGGACATCATCGACGGCGTGCTCGAAGGCGGCGGGCAGGAGACGATCAATCGCCTCGCGCTGCTGCTGGTCGGCTTGTTCGCGCTCGCCGGGCTGTTCACGGCGCTGCGCAGCTACCTGTTCACGGTCGCGGGCGAGCAGGTGGTCGCTCGGCTGCGGCAGCACCTGTACGACTCGCTGGTGCACCAGGAGGTCGGCTTCTTCGACCAGCACCGGACCGGCGAGCTGACCAACCGGCTCGTGTCCGACACCACCGTGCTGCAGAACACGGTCACGGTGAACGTGTCGATGCTCCTGCGCTACGCCCTGATGGGGCTCGGCGCGGTCGGCATCCTCCTGTGGACGTCGCCGAAGCTGACCGGCGTGATGCTGATCGTGGTGCCCGTGGTGGTGCTCGCGGCGGGCTTCTACGGACGTCTGCTGCGGGGGGTCAGCCGGGAGGTGCAGGACGCGCTCGCGCGCAGCACCGAGGTGGCCGAAGAGACCCTGTCGGGCATCCGCACGGTCCGCTCGTTCGCGCGGGAAGACCGGGAGTCCGCCCGCTACGGCACGGCGGTCGACCACACCTTCGAGCTGGCGCGTCGCCGGGCCCGGCTCGCCGCGACGTTCGGCGGCACCGCCTCGTTCGCCGGCTACTCCGCCATCGCGGTGGTGCTCTGGTACGGCGGCACGCTGCTGGTGCAGGGCGAGATGTCGATGGGCGAGCTGACCGCGTTCCTGCTGTGGACGATGACGGTCGCGTTCTCCCTCGGCGCGCTCGCGGGCCTGTGGGAGGACTTCCAGAAGGCGCTGGGCGCCACGGAGCGGGTGTTCGTCCTGCTCGACCGCAAGCCGACGGTGGTCTCGGGCGAGCGCACGATCGAGGGGGTCGAGGGGCAGGTCCGACTGCAGGACGTGAGGTTCGCCTACCCCGCCCGCCCGGACCAGGTGGTGCTCGACGGGATCGACGTGCAGCTCGACCCCGGCCAGGTGGTCGCCCTGGTGGGTCCGTCGGGGGCCGGCAAGTCGACGGTGGCGTCGCTGATGTCGCGGTTCTACGACCCCGAGCGGGGTCGGCTGCTGCTGGACGACGTGCCGTACGACGAGCTGGACACGGACTGGCTCCGGGAGCAGGTCGGCGTCGTCGCCCAGGAGCCGATCCTGTTCGCCACGACCATCCGGGAGAACATCCTGTACGGCCGCCCCTCGGCGAGCTCCGAAGAGGTCGAGGCGGCGGCGCGAGCGGCGAACGCCCACGAGTTCGTGGCCAACTTCCCCGAGGGCTACGAGACGCTCGTGGGGGAGCGGGGGGTCCGTCTGTCCGGCGGCCAGAAGCAGCGCATCGCCATCGCCCGGGCGCTGCTCAAGGACCCGTCGGTGCTGGTGCTCGACGAAGCGACCTCCGCCCTCGACGCCGAGTCGGAGCACCTGGTCCAGGAGGCGCTCTCGCGGCTCATGGAGGGGCGCACCACGCTGGTCATCGCCCACCGCCTGTCGACGGTGAAGGAGGCCGATCGGGTGCTCGTGCTCGACGGCGGCCACGTCGTCCAGGAGGGTCGCCACGCCGACCTGGTGGCCACCGAGGGGCTCTACCGCCAGCTCGTCGAGCGCCAGCTCGCCGGCGCCGCCTGATTGCGCCAACCGAGCTACCTGACTGAGCCAACCGGGTTTCCTGACCACGCCTCCTCGGTCCCGCGGCCCGAT
>CAYQEG010000188.1:0-15076 GCA_964416435.1 uncultured Rickettsiales bacterium | reverse complement strand
CCCGCGCTGTGGCGGTGTCCCCCCGCCGGAGCTGGCCGGAACGGCTCGTTCCCCCGCGCTGTGGCGGTGTCCCCCCGCCGGAGCTGGCCGGAACGGCTCGTTCCCCCGCGCTGTGGCGGTGTCCCCCCGCCGGAGCTGGCCGGAACGGCTCGTTCCCCCCCGCTGTGACGGTGTCCTCCCGCCGGAGCTGGCCGGAACGGCTCGTTTCCCCCGCGCTGTGGCGGTGTCCCCCCGCCGCAGCTCGGCGGGCCGGCTCGTTTCCCGGCCGACCCGGTTTTACGAACCGGTTACCCTCCGGGGGGCGAGCCGGAGCCATCCTCGTGAGGAACCGACGGAGACACCGATGAGCATTTCTCGACGCGACTTCACGCTGCTCGGCCTGGTGGGGGCGCTTGGGCTGGCCTCCTCCGCTGGGGCCGGCGAACCCCAGAAGAAGCAGGCGCCGCCCCCGTTCGAGGCCAAGTTCACGGCCCGCCGGTCCGGGGGGCTGCTGTTCGTGGACCTGTCCATCGAGAACGTCTCGGACGAGGGACGGGATGTGCTCGTCCGGGTCGGGAGTCGGCCGGCCCCGACCCTCGCGGCCGCGATCCAGGGCAGCGAGCGCAACCTGGACCTGCCCGCGCTGGAGTGGGACGGCGACGACGCCGACCTGCGCACCCGCGCCGGCCCGCGCCCCGTCTACGAGCCGGTGGCGGCGCGACACACCGTGAAGATCGGGACCTACCGGTTCGGCCTGCCCGCGGGCCTGGCCGACGACGAGCGACTGGAGCTGGAGCTCGTCGCCACCGTCCGCTCGGGCAGCGAGTACCTGAAGCTCGCCCCCGTCTCGCTCACCATCGGCGACGGCGAAGCCTGACGCGATGCCCGCCGCGGAACGGGAGCGGCTCCGTGAGCTGCTGATCGCCGACGTCGCTCGCGACCTCGTCGACGTCGGCGGCCGGCCCCTGGGCGAGGCGGCGTCGCCGCTGTACGCGACGACCGAGATCGAAGAGAGCCCCTGCCCCTACTCCGGCGCCCGGCGCGGGCGACCGATGAACACCGCGGCGCTCCGGCAGATGGGCGGCCGATGGGCCGAGATCCTCGCCGACGTCGCCGCGCTCCGGGGGGGCGACGACACCCTGCACGGCGCCTGGAGGGCCTGCATCGCGGCGACCGCCCGGCCGACCCTGAGGCCGTGGCGGGGGCGGCCCGGCCCGGTGCCGGTGCTCGAGGCGGCGACCTACAAGGCGAGCCTCGGCTTCGCGCAGGTGCTGACCTTCCTGCTGCTGTCCCACGACGGGCTGGGCGGTCGCCCGCTCCGCTCGTTCGGCGCCCCGGCGGAGTTCGTCGAGCAGCTCGAGCGGGGCGAGTGGCTGGTGGGCCAGACCCAGGTGTGCGCCGGGTCGAACCCGATGATCGCGGAGCTGTTCGCGGTGCTCGCGGCGCCGCCGTCCCCCGGTGGGTCCGCGGCTGCAGGCGATCTGGAGGTCGCGGTGGAGCTCACGCGGGAGCTGATGGGGGACGTCCTTCGGGAGCTCGACGAGCGGCGGAGGGGGGGCGGTCGGCCGGGTTCGGACGGCGCGAGGATCCTCGAGGCGGAGCGGCCGTCGTGGCTCCGCGGGATCACCGTGGCGCCGGGGCGTCGAGCGGCAGACGCGGCCCGGTTGGGACCGCCGGGTCGGCTCAGCGTCGGCTGACGTCCAGGACCGTGATCGGGGTGAGGGGCGCGTCCCCCCCGTCGGTCGACACGGTCGAGATGTCGTCCATCACGTCCATGCCTTCGGTGACGATCGCGAAGACGGCGTAGCCGTCCGGGGTCGACCCGCCCGGGTCCAGGAACAGGTTGTCGTCCAGGTTGACGAACCACTGCGACGTCGCGCTGTCCGGCGCGTCGGTGCGGGCCATGGCGACGGTGCCCCGCTCGTTGCTGAGCCCCGAGTCGGAGGCCTCGTTGACGATCGCGGGCATCGTCTCCTTCCAGTCCGCCTCGGTGCGGCCGCCGCCCTGGACCACGAAGCCCGCGATGATGCGGTGCAGGATCGTCGCGCCGAGCCCGTCGTCGCCGTCGAAGAACCCGCTGTCCACGTAGGCCAGGAAGTTGCTCGCCGTGATCGGCGCTTCGTCGACCAGCACCTCGAACGTGAAGTCGCCGTCCGTCGTCTGCCAGTCCACCAGGACCGCGCCGGCGTCGTCGTCGTCGTCGCCCGCAGGCCCCGAGTCGTCGTCGTCCCCGCGGTCGACGGTCGGCGGGCAGCCGAACAGGAGGACGGTGGCGAGGAGCAGGAGGAGGCGCGCGTGCATCGCGGCACCATGGCACGTCTTCCGGATTCGATGTTCCGCGGAGCGGGCGTCGTGCGTCGAAGGGGTGAAGGCGCTCCGCCCCGGCGCGCCAACTGCCCCGGAGGTTCCATGAACCCGCACATCCCCTTCCTCGGCGGCGTCGTGATCGGCGTCGTCTCCTACCTCATCGCCCCGAAGCCGACCCGGCGCGTGGTGCAGACCGTCGACGAGTCGGGCCTCGGCGCCCCCCTCGTGGGCCTCGCCGCCAGCCGCCTGCCGCCCGGCCCCGGCCAGGCGCTCATCGACCTGCACGCCCGGTCCGTGTTCCTGCCGCTCCCCCCCGAGGAGGTCTAGCCATGCCCCTGCTGCTCGTCCTCGCCGGCGCGTTCGTCGGCGCCTCGATCGCCATCGCCGCCGATTCCTGATCTTTTTCGTTACGCGAGGCCGGGCCCGGCCGTAGCTTGAGTGTGGATGGACGGCGCCTGCGGGAGCCGGCTCGCTCTGTGACAACCGAATAGAAACGATTGGAGGCCCAGATGATGGACCCCCTGATGAGGCACCTGGGAGACTAGGTGCGACCCACCCCGCGACGGGACGGCGGAGGCTAGGTGCCTTCCCCGTCGGCTTCGCCGAGGCGGGTGACGACCCAGACGCCGGAGTCGTGGACCCGAGCCAGGTTGACCGCGTGTCTTCTTGCCCGGGCCAGGCAGCTCTCGAACGGCTGGAACGAAGAAGCAGACGAAGTCTGTCAGCAGGCTCGCCTGCAGTTCCATGAGGCGTACCCCACCGCAGATCCGTTGACCGATGTTCGCATGCGCAGGACGCTCTTCCGGATCCTCAACAACGTCCACCTCGATCGGTGGCGGAGGAGGAAGACGGCGCAGGACAAGTTCGATGCTCTCACGCAGAACCAACGAGCCATCGGTCCAGACCCCCACCACCAGCTCGATCGCGAGTCCCTGCCATTGCGCGGCGACTGGGGCGATCCGAGCGCGCGGCTCGGAGCCGCGTTGTCCGACCGAGGAGTGCCGCCGCATCGATGGCGGGGCCTCCCCGACGACAAGAAGAGCCTGCTCATCGACCGACACGTCCACGATCTTCGCTACAACGAGATCGCCGACCTGACCGGAGTCCAGGCCGACCAGCTGAGAGTCCGCCACCAGCGGATCGTCAAGACGATCCGGGGACCGGCCGACCTCCCCAGCGCCGGGCGCTGACGCGCCACCGCTGAGCCGACACGCCGCCGGCCGGACCGCACGAGGACGCGGACGGACCGGCGGGACCGCCGACACCAGCCCTCCGTCAGGAGCGAGCACCCATCCGCACCGAAGACCCCCGGTGGCCCCGCGCCGCCGGGGGTCTTCTCGTTCTGGGATCAGCCCCCGGCTCGCTGCAGCCGTCGGGCGACCTGCTCCAGCACGCCCTCGACGAGCAGCGGCTGCTCCCGGAGCAGCTCGCGGAACAGGGTCCCCGAGAGCACCAGGGTGTCCGTCGGCTCCGACGCCTGCACGGTGGCGGAGCGAGGCGCCGGCGCGAGCACCGCCAGCTCGCCGATGCAGGCGCCCGGTCCGCACGTGTTGACCTCGGTCCCGGCGACCAGGACGCGGGTCTGCCCGGACAGCAACACGAAGACCTCGTCGCCCGCCTCTCCCTGGGTGCAGAGGTGCTGGTCGGTGTCGAACCGACGCAGCTCCGCGAGCTCTGCGAGGCGCTGCAGGTCCGGCGGGCTCAGCCCGGCGAAGAGGGCGACCTGGTGGAGGGCGACCAGGCGGCGGGTCTGGTCGTCGGCTTCCTCCGGGGCGTGGAGCAGGGTCGCGGCCCGGGCGACCCAGGGGTCGGAGTCCGCGACCGCAGCGGCCAGGGGCTCGGCGGGCGGCTCGGGCGGGGTCGAGGCGAGCGGCCCCCGGAGCAGCGCCTGGGCGGCGGCCGCCCGCTCCACCGGAGAGGTCGCGTCGGTCAGCGCGGTGGCGTCGGCCTCTTCTGAGACGACCGACAGCGTGCCGGTGAGGGTGTCCGACGGAGCCGCCCCCGCCTCGTGGCACGCGTACTCCGCGAACGCGCGGTCCGCCTCGGGGCGGTCCGTCGCGGCCGCGGCCTGGGCGATGGTGCCGAGCGAGACCAGGCGACCGGCCTGTTCTACGAGCCGCCCCGCCAGCGCGCCGCCCGGGTCGAGGAGCGCCGACAGCAGGGCCCTGTGCTCGTCGTCGGACACGCTGTAGCGGCGGCGCAGGCGCGCGATCGCCCGCTCGTCGACGGCCGCCCCCGCGTCCGCCGCGAGGTCCACCAGCCGCTCGAGCTCCTGCCGATACTGCTGCGTCTGAAGCGCCCCCTCGGGCGACGCATCGGCGGTCGCGAAGACGTTCTTGCCCTCGGAGGTGAGCTCCCGGACGACCTTGTCGTGCTCGGCGTCGGTGATCCCGAGGGTCGCCCGGATCGTGCCCAGCACGGCCAACCCCTCGCGGGTCAGGATGCCCTCGGCGGCGAGCTCGGCGACGCTGTCCCGGTAGCTCGCGAGCCGCTCGGTCCGCTGCCGGGTGCGCTCGGTGTGCAGCACCACCAGCTCGGTCGAGGTGCGACCCGCGGCGTCGTCCTCCCACTTCCAGCGTCGGGCGAGCTTCCTGGCGAAGCGATCCTGGACGAAGCTCGCCTCGTCGCGGTTCCACCGCCGCGCGAAGATCAGGGTGCTGATCGCGACCACCGCGGTGGCGACGGACCAGCGGACCGACGGCGGGAGGTCGCGCAGCGTCGGCTGCCCGGCCCAGGCGTAGAAGAGGTTGAAGCCGACCCAGCCCGCCAGCGCGTAGGCCCGGTGGCGTAGGCGCGCGACCGTGACGTCGTCCGGCGTCGGCCCGGCCCGCCGGAGCGCCGTCGAGTGGCCCGCGCTGAACAGCCCGTAGCTCGCCGCGCCGCAGGTCAGCAGGGTGAGCGGCGCCGCGGCGAGCCGGGGCACGTCGGCGAAGAAGAAGCCCGCCGACAGCACCTTGGCGCCCACGTCGGCCTCGCGGGTCCAGTCGCCCGAGAAGTACCAGTCCCAGGTGCCCGCCTGCAGGTAGTAGTGCAGGTAGAAGCCGACCACGAGGCCCGGCCAGGCGAAGTACGCGATGCGCCGGTTCCGGTCGGCCGATCCCTTCCAGTACGAGTGCTCCAGGTCGATGTCGGGGCACTGGGCCTTGCAGGCGCTGCACGACGGGCACTGGGAGTTGGCCGATCCGACCAGTCGCGACGGCTCGACGTACAGCTTCTCCACCATGCCCACGGGGCACGCGAAGTTGCACCACGTCTTGCCCCGGAAGACCGCCCCGAAGCCGATCGCGATCAGCGCGAACGCCCCGAGGGCGCCGGACAGCGCCAACGGGTCGCCGTTGATCCACAGCAGCCGCAGGGTCAGCGCCACGGCCATCACGGAGAGCTGCACGAGCAGCGCGTTTCGCGACCACCAGCCGGAGACCTTCTTGTTGCCCGGCCGACCGAGCAGCCGCGGCAGCTGGCTGAACCAGGACAGCGGGCAGATACGCCGCCAGAGGTGGAAGCCGCCGAGCACCCAGAACAAGGGCAGGGCCGCGATCGCCACCGTCCACAGGAGCTGCGGTCCGACCGGCGCCAGCGGAATCCCGACGACGAACGCCACGTAGGCGACGACCAGCGCGCCGCGGGCTGCGTTCACCGCCGTCATCGCGGGGCTACTTCTTCGCCGGCTCGTCCTTCGCCGGCTCTTCGGTCGGCGGGTCGTCGTCGGGTGGGACGAGCCTGGTGACCGCGGCCAGCGCGGTGTCGTAGTCGGGCTCGTCGGGCAGGTCTTCGACGATCTGCTCGTACTGGACGAGGCCGGCGCCGTCGATGATCACCACCGCGCGGGCGAGCAGCGCCGTCTCCTTGACGTACAGACCCCAGGACCTGCCGAAGGAGCCGTCGACGTAGTCGGACAGCGTGCGCACGCGGTCGATGCCGTGCGCGGCGCAGAAGCGCTCCTGGGCCGGAGGCAGGTCCCGGCTGATCACCAGGATCTCGACGCCCTCGCCCAGCTCGGACGCGCGCGAGTTGAAGGTGCGGGTCTGCATCGAGCAGGTCGGCGTGTCGAGGGACGGCACGATCAGAACCACCCGCACGACGCCGTCCTTGAAGTCGACCGGCACCTCGGCCAGCCCCGCGCCGCGCAGCACGCCGGCCGGCGCCTCCTTGCCGACCTCCAGGCCGGGGCCGACGAGGGTCAACCGCCGCTCGCCTCGGCGCACCAGGCCCGTGCGTTCGGCGACGGCGGGCTCGGCCTCCGCCGGGGCGGCGGCTTCGGTGGTTGGGGGCTCCGTGTCCTTCTTCTTCTTCTTCTTCTTGCCGGCCTGGGCGGGCAGCACGAGACCGAGCAGGGCGACGAGCACCACCAGCCCGCCGAACGAGAAACGACGCATAGACCCTCCGAAACGGGAACTCTACCGGGTCCCGAGGCTCCCCGGCAGGCGTGGGGTTCTCTACACTCCGCCGCCATGGGGCTCTTCGACTTCTTCAAGCGCAAGGACACGTCCACCGAGTACCAGGTGGACTACTCGACCTTCGACGACATCGACCTGCAGAAGCTGTGGGCCGACCGGGGCTCGCTGACCGAGTCGGCCCGGGGCGCGCTGGGCAGCGAGCTCGCCAGTCGGGGGCTCCTCGCCGAGGAGGAGGCCAAGCCACCGCCCACGGAGCCGAAGGCCCCCGTCGAGGTGAACACCGACGCCGCCTACCACAGCGACCTCATGGGTGAGCGGGTGACCTTCAACGCGCCGGTCGTGGAGGCGGACGACGGAGAGCGCTGCCGCGACCCGCTGGAGGTGGCGCGCGCCGTGGTCGAGGAGCTGGGCGGACAGGCCCCCGGCAAGTCCGCCGATCCGCTCTTCGTCGAAGCCGTCTGGCTGCTCGCGAGCGCCGGCGAGGAGCTGCCCGAGATCGGCAAGGGGCCCCGCCGCGGCCTCGCCGACGTCACCCGCGCCGCCCTCGCGGACGACCCCGACGAGGCCTACGCCTGCCTGTCCCGGTTCGCTTCCCACTTCACCCCCTGGCTGGCCTGGCACACCGACGGCCTGCTCGGCTCCCGGTGGCCCGAGCGGCAGCTCGCCTGGTGCGCGGAGCGGGACGAGGAGCCCGGCCTGCTGACCATCGAGGCGATGGCGATGGCCGACCCGGCGGCGGTCCTGCCGGCGATCGAGCCGGTCGTCGATCCCGGCTGGCGCCAGGCGTTGTTGGGCGAGGCCATGCTCGCGGCGATGGACGCGGGGCAGGGCTCCGCCGTCTTCGACGACGTCTGGGCCCGACACAGCAAGGGCGCGTGGAAGGACCGCAACCGCGGCTGGGTGACCAGCGAGATCCGGCGCCTCGCCCGGGTCGACCTGGAGGAGGCCGAGGGGCTGCTTCACGACGCCGACGACGAGGGGCTGCTCCTGCCGCCCGCGAGCGAGGCGCTGTTCGGCCGGCTGGCCCCCGTCGAGCCGGAGCGGGCGCTCGACCTCGCCGCCGACCCGGACTACGGGGTCGACGCGTTGCCCCGCCTCAAGGGCTGCCACCTCGGAGGCCTCGACATCGCGGACCGGCTGGACCGGTTCTACGACGAGCAGCTCACCTGGGACGCCCACCAGCCCAACGTCGTGTTCCGGCTCCTCGTCGGCCTGGCGATCGCGCGGGACGACGTCGCCGGGGTGACCCGGGCGCTCGAGCTCGGCGGGCCTCACGCCTGGCAGGTCGTCGCCGCCGCGACCGACGCGCTGCGCGACGCGGTCCGTCGGGGGAGCCCCCAGGTCGACGCCATGCTGGACGCCTGCCTCGCCCCGCTGCGGGCGGCCGCCGTCGCCGGCCGGGACGCGTCGGCGGGCCAGCTCGTCGTCGGCCACATCGAGTACCGCCCCGGCTGGCTGACGTTCGACCGACCCCGGGTGATCGAGGCCCTGGTCCTGCAGTCGGGCCTGGACGCGAGCGCCCCGACCTGGCGCTCGGTGCGCCCCCTGGCGTGATCAGCCCAGCTCGGCCGGCGCGACCACGACGTCGGGCCGCTGCAGGTTGGGGTGCCGCAGCACCTCGAGGTACTCGCCGTGCCTCGGGTGCGCCGGCAGGTGCACCGCCGACGCCTTGTACGCCAGGTCCATGCCGGCCCAGGGCTGCAGCGTGGTGAACGTGACGCCGTCTACCCCGAACCGGTCGGCCAGCTCCACGAACGCCGGCATCTCGGCGAAGTTGTGCTCGGCCGCGACGAAGTTGATGGACGTGGAGTCCAGCGCGCCCGACGCGCGGAGGTCGCGCAGGTACGACAGCCCCGCGACCAGCGCGTCCCAGGTCGCGCCCCGCCGCACACGCTCGTAGGTCGCGGGCGTCGCCGCGTCGATCGACACCGAGATCGACCGGATCAGGCTGGCGCCGGCCCCCATGTGACGCCAGGTCCGGTCGCCGAGCAGCGTGCCGTTGGTGAGCAGGTCGATCTGCAGCCGCGGGAAGTCGGCGGGGTCCAGGTCCCGCACCAGGTCCAGGCAGAACTGACTGGCGAAGAACTCGCCGCTGCCGAGCATGTGCAGCCGCCGCAGCTCGGGACCCAGCTCGTGCAACGACCGCCTGCACCAGGCGAGGACCCGGTCCTGCGCGGGGGTGGTGCGGGTGATGAGCTCGGAGCGACACGACGGGCAGGACAGGTTGCAGCGCGGGTCCGCGGCGATGCCCAGGCTCCAGGGCGCGCGGTCCAGGACGGTGCGCCCCGCCTCCATGTCCTCGGCGAGCGTCGGCTCGGCGGTCAGCCGGGGCGGCGCCAGCCGCGGGTCGATCGCGTCCCCCGCGATGCGGCCCCCGGCGACGCGGGGGAGCCGGTCGCTGACGATCCAGGGGCAGACCGACGAGCGGCAGACCCGGTCCAGACGGGTCGCCGCGACCGCGGCCCGGAACCCTCGGGCCCGTCGCCCGTTCCAGAGGTCGAGCACCGAGGTCTGCTCCCCGAGCCGCCCCAGGTCGAAGCGGACCCAGTCGGGGCAGCAGCCCCAGACCGAGCCGTCGGCGTGCACGGTGACGCCGATCCAGGGTCGGGGGCAGGTGCGGCCGGTCGCCGGGGCAGGCCGGGGGAGCGGCCCCAGCCGCCGTTGCAGGCGGCCCCCCAGCCCCGCCGGGCCCTCGTCGCGCAGGACCTCCAGCGCGCGTCGCAGCCTGTTGCCGTCGCTCACTGGGTCTGCAGGCGGTGCAGCTCGGCCTGGACGGTGTCCTCGTCGATCTCGTTGAACTGGCGCAGGTCGTTGAGGCAGTCGCGGTAGCCGACGCCGCCGGTGGCGCGGCCGACGTAGCTCGCCAGCTTGCTGAGGTCGCCGGATCGGACGATCGCGCGCACCGCGGTGTTGGCCCACAGCGTCTCGACGCACGGGACCCGGCCACCCTCGCGGGCGCGGCGGGAGAGCAACCGCTGGTAGAGCACGCCCGACAGCGTCGCCGACAGGGACTGGCGGATCCGCGGCTGCTCGTCCGGGGAGAAGGTGCCGATGATGCGCAGCAGCGCGGAGAGGGCGTCGTCCGAGTGCAGGGTGGTGATGACGAGGTGGCCGGTCTCGCCGGCCCGCAGGGCCTGCTCGATGGTGTTCCGCTCGCGCATCTCGCCCACGAAGATGACGTCGACGTTCTCGCGCAGCGCCCCCCGCAGGCCGTCCGCGAACGACTCGACGTGCAGCCCGACCTCCTTCTGGATGACCATCGACCGCTTCGGTACGAGCACGTGCTCCAGCGGGTCCTCCAGCGTCAGGATGGCGTCGGCGCGGGTCTGGTTGATGTGCTCGAGGAGCGAGGTGCAGCTCACGGTCTTGCCGCTGTCGGTCGAGCCGCAGACGACGAGCAGGCCGCTGGAGAGCGCCTTGAGCCAGTTGAGGATCTGGTAGGGGAGCTTGAGGTCCTCGAGGCTCTTGATCTCCGCCCCGATCTGGCGAATCGCGGCGTAGGGACCGGTGTGTCCGAACGCGAAGTGCACGCGGTAGCGGTGGCCGCCGTCCTGGTAGACGACGTCCGCGGCCTTCTTGCGGCCCAGGGCCCGCCCCTCCTCTTCGCTGAGGAAGCAACGGGCGACGTGGGACAACATCGGCCGGGTGAGCACCGGGGTCTGCATGGTGACGACCTGCCCCTGGCGCTTGAGGCGCACCGGGGAGCCGGTCTGCAGGAACAGGTCGGACGCCCCCTCGGCGCCCACGCTGCGGAGCATGTCGAGCACGGAGACCGGGCGGTCGCCGATCTTGAGGATCGGGCGCGTGATCAACGCTTCGCTCTGCGTCGGCGGGTTGACCGCGCCGTGCACTCCGGACCGGGCTTGATCAGACATGCGGGAAGAGTAGCCGGCCCGCCGGCTTGCGGGGACCGGCCTGGCAGGGTAGTTCGAGCGCTGGAAGGAACCGCGCACGATGACCACCCTACGCACCCTGATCTACCTGTCCGCCGCCTGCGCCCTGCTCGCCTGCTCCTCAGACGCGCCCGCCGGCGACACCGCCACGGCCGACGAGCCCGCCGCCGCCGCCGATGCCCCCGCCGCCGCCGAGGCCCACGCCTCGATGCCGACGGCCCCCGGGCTGCGCGTCGGGGCGGTGAAGGAGACCATGACCAGCGGCGGCTACACCTATGCCCTGCTGGACACGAGCGACGGCGAGGTCTGGGTCGCCGGTCCCCAGTCGGAGCTGGCCGTCGGCGATCGCGTCGAGACCGCCCCGGGCAGCGAGATGCGTGACTTCACGTCGTCCACGCTGAACCGCACGTTCCCCCAGGTGTTCTTCGTGACCGCGATCCGACCGGAAGGTTCGACCCGGGCCGCCGGCATGGCCGAAGCGAGCAGCCCTCACCCCGGCGGGCTCGCCGCCGCCACCGCGCCGTCGCAGGTCGCGCCCGTGGAGCGGCTCGAGGGCGGCATGACGGTCGTCGAGGTGCTCTCCGGGGCGGCCGAGGGCGGCGCCGAGGTGGCGCTGCGCGGCCGGGTGGTCAAGGTGAACCGCGGCATCCTGGGCGCCGACTGGCTCCACCTGCGGGACGGCACCGGCGTCGAGTCGGAGGGCAACCACGACCTCACCGTCACCACCGCCCCCGGCGTGGCCGTCTCGGTCGGCGACGTGGTCGTCGTGCGGGGCAAGCTGGCGCGCGACAAGGACTTCGGAGCCGGCTACGTCTACCCCTTCGTGGTCGAAGAGGCCGTGATCACGGCCGAGTAGGCCGCCGGGAGGAGAAGGACATGGCTGAGGTGTTCGTTCATCCCAGGGGGATCAACGAGTCCGACGACGTGGGTGAAGGCACCCGCATCTGGGCGTTCGCGCACGTGATGGACGGCGCGACGGTCGGCCGCGACTGCAACGTCGGCGAGACCTGCTTCGTCGAAGCGGGCGCGGTGGTCGGCGACGGCGTGACGATCAAGAACGGGATCGCCATCTGGGACCGGGTCACGATCGAGGACCACGTCTTCCTGGGGCCCTACGTCGTCTTCACCAACGACAAGATCCCGCGCAGCCACCCCGACTACGGCACCGGACCCGACGCGTGGGAGCCGACCCTCGTGAAGACCGGAGCGACGATCGGCGCCAACGCCACGATCGTCTGCGGCAACGTGCTCGGCCCCTGGTCGTTCGTCGCCGCGGGGGCGGTGGTGGTCAAGGACGTCGAGGCCCACTCGATGGTGGCGGGGAACCCGGCGCGGCACATCGGCTGGGCCTGTCGGTGTGGCCAGCGGCTCCCCGCGACGCTGCGCTGCAGCTGCGGCCTGGGTTACCAGCCGGCGGACGGTGGGCTGGACCTCATCGACTGATCTTCAGAAGCCGTTGCGCTCGAGGCGAGCCCAGAAGAACGGGTAGATCATCTTCACCCAGTCCGCCCCGGGCCGGATCTTCGAGTAGCGCTTCCCCTTGGCCGGGTACCGCATGGTGATCGGGACCTCGGTCCAGCGGACCTTGCCGTGGGACGAGAGCACCTTGCCGTACACGTACGGCTCCCAGGCGTAGGTCCACAGCCACTCCGCCCGCCAGTCGAACCCGGCTCGCTCGAACTGGTCGAGCCGGAACGCGCGGTAGCCGCACGTGGCGTCGGTCACCCGCTGCCCCGTCGCGACACGGACCATGCGGTTGACCATCGGGATGGCGTGCTTGCGGAACCCCGGCAGGTTGGGTGACGCCCCGCCGCTCAGGTAGCGGCTGCCGGTGACGTAGTCCGCTTCGCCGCGCAGGATCGGCTCGACCACCCGGTGCATCTCCGCGGGGAGCATCTTGCCGTTGGACGCCATCACCACGAGCACGTCGTAGCCGTGCTCGAGCCCCCACTCGGCCGCCGCGAGGATCGCCCAGCCGACGCCCCGGTTCCGCTCGACCCCGATGCTCGGATGGCCCGAGTCGCGGATCAGCTCTTCGCTGCCGTCGTCGCAGCCGTTGTTCACGAGCAGGAACTCGTCGCACGGCAGGTCGAGTTCGGCGATCTCGGCCAGCACCTGGGGTAGCTCGTGCACCTGGTTGAACACCGGAGCCATGGCGAGGACCTTCATGGCGCGCCCTATACCACGGCGTCCGCGGGCGCCTCGGCCTCCGGTGACGCCGCGCCGTGTCCCATGATCCCCTGTCGGAAGGCGAGCACGAGGCCGATCAGCGTCGTCGGCGCGAAGGTCAGCACGTGCACCAGGAGCGAGAAGCCGAGCGCCTCGTCGCGGGGCACGCCGAACACCGCCAGGGCGACGACGCAGCCGGCCTGGAATGTGCCGACGAACCCGGGCGCCGACGGGATCATGGTGAAGGCGGCCACCATCGCCGCGCAGACCACGCACAGCTCCCACGGCGAAGCGCCGTACTTGTCCCCGAAGCCGAACGCGAGCCCGGTCAGGCCGAACGGCAGCGCGAGGCAGAACCACACCCACAGCGTCAGGAGCAGGGCCATCGCCAGCTGCTTGCCGTCGCCCAGGGCGTCCAGGCCGTCGACGAAGGAGTGGACCAGGCGGCTCAGCGGATCGCTCAGGCGCTCCGGCAGGAAGCCGAGCACACGATCGGTCAGCCGCATGGCCGGCCGCCGCGCGAACACGAAGAAGATGCAGCCTCCGACCGCCAGGCCGATCACCGTCGCGAGGCTCTGGGACGCCAGCTCGACCCGGGCCCCGGCGGTCTCGGGGATGGGCACCAGCAGCATCGCGGCGCCGAGCAGGAGGCCGACGCCGATCAGGTCGAACACGCGCTCCAGGACGACCGTCGCGATGACCGTGCTGAACGGGAGCTCGGCCCGCCGCGACAACGACAGCGCCTTGAGCGCCTCCCCGGCCCGGAACGGGAGCACCGTGTTGCCCGCGAAGCCGATCGTCTGGGCCGCGAAGGCGTCGCCGACCTTCACGCCGGTGCCCCGCCGGAACAGCGGGACCCAGCGCTGCCCGCGCGCGAACGTGCCGACCAGGGACACCAGGATCGTCAGGCCGAGCCACAGGGGGTTGGCGTCCCCCATGGACGCCCAGACGTCGGCGAACGCGACGTCCCCGAAGGCGAGCCACAGGAAGACCCCGCTCGCCGCGAGGCCGACCGCCAGCTGCAACGAGCGCTTCTTCCGACTCACCGGCGGGAGGCTAGCAGGCCGGCGTGGCGCCGACGTCGGTAGCCCCGATGGCGCCCCTCTGCCCCAGCGGTTACGCTTCCGCCCCCGCCGGGTCGAAGACCCGCCTTCTCTGTCCCCATCGGAAGCAGCCATGACCGTCTTCTTCGTCGACATGAAGCGAGAGCACTCCCTCATCCGCGCCGAGCTGGACGCGGCCTATGACGAGGTCATCAGCTCCTGCGGGTTCATCCTGGGGCCGACGGTGGGTCGCTTCGAGCAGGAGTTCGCGGCGTTCTGCGGCACGGAGCGCTCCGTCGGCGTCGGCTGCGGCCTGGACGCGCTCACGCTGGCGCTCAAGGCGATGGGCGTCGGCCCGGGCGACGAGGTGGTCACCGTCGCCAACACCTTCATCGCCACCGCCAACGCGATCAGCCAGGTCGGCGCGACGCCGGTGCTCGTCGACTGCGACGAAGCCACCATGAACATCGACGTCGACCAGATCGCCGCGGCGATCACCGACAAGACGGCGGCCCTGCTGCCGGTGCACCTGTACGGCCGGCTGGCGAACATGGACGCGATCCTGAAGATCGCCGAGGAGCACGGCGTCCCCGTGCTGGAAGACGCGGCCCAGGCCCACGGCGCCGAGCGGGACGGCAAGCGCGCCGGCTCCTTCGGGGTGGCCGGCTGCTTCAGCTTCTACCCGGCCAAGAACCTCGGGGCGCTGGGGGACGGCGGCGCCGTCGCGACGAACGACGGGGCCCTCGCCGATCGCATCGAGCTGATCCGGAGCTACGGCCAGAAGGTCAAGAACCGGCACGACGTGCCCGGCGTCAACTCTCGGCTGGACGGCCTGCAGGCGGCGTTCCTGTCGGTGAAGCTCAAGCACCTCGCGGAGGGCAACGCCGCGCGCCGGCGCGCCGCCCGCGAGTACGACCGGCTCCTCGCCGAGGTGCCCGGCGTCGGGCTGCTGCCCCGGGAAGAGCAGGACAGCGCCCACGTCTACCACCTGTACGTCGTGCGGGTGGACGACCGGGACCGCGTGCGCGCGGCCCTCGGGGACGCCGGGGTGCAGAGCGGCATCCACTACCCGACGCCGATCCACCGGCAGCCGGCGTACGCCGAGCTGGGCTACGGCCCCGGCGCCTTCCCGGTGGCGGAGAAGCTGGGTGGGGAGATCCTGACCCTGCCGATGTTCCCGTCGATCACCGACGACGAGATCGCGCGGGTGGCGTCGGCGCTGGCGGCGGCCGTCGGCTAGTGGTTCTGCACAGGGAATTCGGTGAGTTGATCGTGATGGCCTGCGCGT